>NZ_JBMVFA010000061.1:0-22064 GCF_049543595.1 Kitasatospora sp. NPDC094028
TGACTTTTGGCACGCTGTTGAGTTCTCAAGGAACGGACGCTTCCTTCGAGCCGCCTTCCAGCGAGCCCTCCGGGCGCTTCGTTCTTTCGTGTTTCCAGCTTATCAGATCCTCGCGGCCGTTCTTAACGGCCCCGTTTTTCCGAATTCCCACTGGGGGGATTTCCTTCGAACTTCGCTCCGAAGCTTATCAAAGCTTTCGTTGTGCTCAGTCCGCGGGATTTGCTTCGTCGGAGGGCGCGCATTTCGTGAAACGCGCTCGCCTCGATTCGGCGGTGTCGTAGACACTAACGCCCGGGATCGACCGTTGTCCAGTCGCTCCCAACCGTTCAAACCTACTAGCCCACCGTCGCCACGTCAATGGTTTGGTCGGGATGCGAGAAGAGTAGCAGGTCAGCGGCCTGTTGATCACATCGACTCACGCCGCGACCGGCTGCAGGTCCGCCCGGTCGGCCTCGACCAGGTCGCCGGTTTCCCCGCCGGCGGCGGCCTTTCGGCCCAGCACCAAGGCATAGAGGAGGAATGCCACCTCCGCCAGCGCGCCGATGGAGATGCGGGCCCACGTGGGCAGTCCGGACGGCGTCACGAAGGCTTCGAGGATTCCGGAGACGGCCAGCACGGTCGCCAGGCCGATCGCCATGCCGATGATCGAGCGGCCCTGTTCCGCCAGTGCCGCCCCACGGGTGCGCGGGCCCGGGTCGATGATGGTCCAGCCGAGGCGGAGGCCGAGGCCGCCGGACACGAACACGGCGGTCAGTTCCAGCAGGCCGTGCGGAATGAGCAGGCCCAGGAAGATGTCGAGCCGGCCGGCGGAGGCCATCAGCCCGATGCCGAGGCCGAGGTTGAACACGTTGCCCCACAACACGACGATCACCGGGACGAGCGCGATGCCGTACAGCAGGCACTGCACGGCGACCCAGGCGTTGTTCGTCCAGACCTGGGCGGCGAAGGAGCTCGCCGGCCGGTCCGAGTAGTAGGCCTCGTACTCCCCGCCGGGGCGGGTCATCTCCCGCAGCGTGTCGGGGGCGATGAGGCTGTTGCGGACCTCGGGGTGGGTCCCCACCCACCAGGCGATCAGCACGGTGCCGATCAGCGAGAGCACCGCGATCGGCACCCACCAGCGGCGGGAGCGGTACAGCGCGGCCGGGAAGCTCACCGTGTAGTAGCGGGCGACGTCCTGCCAGGCGTTGCTGCGGGCGCCGGTCACCGCGCTGCGGGCGCGGGAGACCAGACTGGTCAGTCGGCCGATCAGGGCCGGGTCGGGCGCGGCGGCCTGGACCTTGGCGAGGTGACCGGTGGCCCGCTGGTAGAGGGCGACGAGTTCGTCCGCCTCCTCCCCGCTGAGCCGGTGCCGACTGGCCAGGGCGTCCAGCCTGGCCCACTCCCCCTGGTGGGTGGCGACGAAGACGTCCAGGTCCATTCGGCGACTCCATGGTCGGCGGGGCGCGCGGGCGCGCACGCGCGGCAGGCGGGCAGGCGGGTACGTACGGGCACGTGCGGCCCAGCATGCCAGGCGCCGCCGGTCCCGTGGTCGCCGGGATCTCACTTCCCGTGCGGCCGTCGGGCCCCGTATGTTTGCGGCTGCGGATCAGACTGCGGAGGGTGGAGGGAGCGCGGAGGGCGGGTCGTGGGGGCCGATCCGGCCGTCGTCCCACCCCGTGACCGCGTGCCGCCCCCGGCGATCTCCATGAGTGGGCCGTACGAGCTCCATGAACGTGAACGGACGGGTGTCTTGAGCGACCTGGTGACGGGTGAGGCCGTCGTCCTCGACCTGCAGACGGCGAAGCTTCCGAGCAGGGCGCTGGCGGTTGCGCTCGACCTGCTCGTGGAGTTCGCCGCCCTGCTGCTGGTCACGCTCGCGCTGAGCGTCGCCCTGGTCGGCCTCGACCGGGCGGCGCTCGCGGCCGTCGGACTCGGCCTGATGGTGTTCTTCCTGGTCGGCGTGCCGGTGATGGTCGAGACCCTCAGCAACGGGCGGTCGCTCGGCAAGGCCGCGCTCGGACTCCGGGTGGTACGGGTCGACGGCGGTCCGGTGCGGTTCCGGCACTCGCTGGTGCGCGGGCTGGTCGGCTTCTTCGAGCTGATCGCGTTCACCGGCTGCCCGGCCATGATCACCTCCGCGGTCCGGCAGGACGGCAACCGGCTCGGCGACGTCTTCGCCGGCACGGTGGTCATCCGCGAGCGCACCCCGGACGGGGGCGGCGCGACCTCGCCGCTGCCGCCGGTGCACCCCCACCTGCTGCACTCCATGGGCCACGACCTGATCGCCATGGACCTCTCCCCGGTGCCCGAGCCCCTCTGGCTGTCCATCCGCCAACTGCTCGGCCGGATCGGCGAGTTGGACCAGGCGGTGATGCAGCGGATGTCCATCGAGCTGGCCGCGGAGCTGGCCGAGCGGACCAGCCTCCCGATACCTCCCGGCGTGCACCCGGCGGCGTACCTGGGCGCGGTGCTCACCGAGCGCCAGCGCCGGGAGTGGACCCGGGTCCAGGAGCAGCAGCAGCTCGCCGCCCGGGCCGCGATGCAGCACATGCAGCACATGCAGCAGGTGCAGCAGAGGCAGTACATGCACCAGATGCAGGCGCAGACGGCGGCGGACGACCGCCCGCTGCGCGTCCTCGGCGTCCCCGCGGCTCCCGCGACCCCCGCAGCCCCCGCGCCGACGCCCGTCCCCGTCGCCCCGCCCGCGCCGAGCGCCCCGCCCGCACCCGCACCGGAAGCCGCCCCCGTCGCGGCCCCCGCGGCCACAGCCACAGCCGCAACCCCGACGTCCCTGCAGAAGCCCGCCGCCGCCCCGGTCCCCGACGCCGGTTTCGCGCCGCCGTCCTGACCCGCGGCCCCACCGGGCCCGGGCCCACCCCGGTCGCCCCGCGCGGCCTACTCCCCGAAGTCCACCGGCCACGCGTTCGGCGGCGACTCCAGCTCCTCCAGCTCCATCCCCGCCGCCGCCAGCACCACGTCCCCCGCGAGGTGCACGACCTGCTGCTCCCCCGTCTCCAGGTCCGCGACCTGGTAGCGCTCGACCAGCAGCGGCCCCGAGTCCGTCTCGTGCCGGTCGACGCCCTCCAGCAGCCACCCCTGGTCGAGGGTGCGCGGCGCCAGCACCGGCTCGCTGAACCCGACCAGCCGCACCCGCGCGCTGGCCCCCTCCGCCAGCCGCAGCAGCCGGGCGGTGGCGACCAGGAAGGCGGGCGAGCGCCCGGTGAAGGCGTGCGCCCGGTCGTGCCCCTCCACCGCCTGCTCGCCGCCCGGGTCGGCCGCGTCGGCGCGCACCCAGGCCACCCCGTCGACGGCGCCGCCGCGCACCTGCCAGCCGCCCGCCCGCAGTTCCATCCGCAATGGCCGGGCGCGCGAGTCCAGCGTGAGGTCGAGGCCGCCGAGCACCCGGCCGTCCGGGGCGTAGGTCTTGGACACGTACCGCCAGCCGGCCGCACCGGGCGCGCAGCTGAAGCGCTCCTCACCGAGCGGGGCGTGGTCGTGCGGGTCGTGGAGCGAGTACCGGCCGTTGGGCATGCCCGAAGCCTACGTGCGCACCCGCGTGCAACGTTCCGGGCCGGTGGCCGCATCAGGGAGGCGGACGGTGCGGGGAACGCGCCGCCACCACGACGAGAGGGGGTGCGGATGGCGAAGCAGACGCGCGACGCGGAGTTCACGGAGTACGTGTCCACCCGGAGCGGCTGGCTGCGGAAGGTCGCCTATCTGCTGTGCGGGGACTGGCACCGGGCCGACGACCTGGTCCAGGAGACGGTCACCAAGCTGTACGTGCACTGGGCGAAGGCCAGTCGGGCCACCAACCTCGACGGTTACACCCGCCGAATCCTGGTCAACACCTTCCTCGCCGAGCAGCGCACTCCCTGGTGGCGCCGGACGATCCGCACCGGCGTCGAGCCGGACGTCGCGACCGCGACCCTCGACCTGGACGTCTCCCTCGACCTGCGCCGGGCACTGGCCGACCTGCCGCCCCGGCAACGGGCCACCGTGGTGCTCCGCTACTACTGCGACCTGTCGATCGATCAGGCCGCCGAGGCCCTGGGCTGCTCCTCCGGCAACGTGAAGAGCCAGAGCTCCCGCGCCCTGGGAGCGCTGCGCAGCGCCCTCGTCGCTCATCCCCCCGTGGCAGAGAGGACGTCATGACCGGCATCGACCACAACGATCTGACCACCCGCCTGACGGCCCTGACGGAGGAGTTCGCGCCGCCGGCCCAGTTCGACGTCGCCGCGGCCGTCACCGCCGGACAGGCCCGGCTGCGCCGCCGCCGGCGGGCCGCCATCGGCGCGGTGGCCGCCGCGACCGCGCTCACCGTCGGCCTCGGGGCGCTGCTGCAGCCGGACGGGAGCGCCGCCCAGGCCCTGCCGCCGGCCGCCGTCACCGCCCCGGCCACTGCGCCCACGCCGTCGTCGACCGCCTCCCGGCCGGACGCCGACGACCTGCTGCGGCCCGAGCTGCGGTTCGGCTGGCTGCCCGACTGGGCGGACCGCGAACAGGGCATCAGCTTCGCGTCGGGCCCGGAGGCATCCTCGATCGGCGCCGTCGGCACCGGGACGAGCGGGCGCAACGTCCAGGTCTACCTGCGCGCCGCCGGCCCCGAACCGGCCCTGCTCACATCCCTGCCGGGCGAGGTGAACGGCCCGGCGGAGGCGAAGGTCCCGGCGCCCCCGGTCGACGGCCGGACGGCGTACTGGGTGGAGCACCCGACCAACACCCGCTACGACACCAGCCGCCGGGTCCTGCGCTGGCTGACCGCGAGCGGCCGGTGGGCGCAGCTCGACGCCTCGCACTACGCCGAGGCCGCGATCCCGGACGCCGACATCCTGCGGATCGCGTCCAGCGTCGTCTACGAGACCCGGAGCATCCCGCTGCCGGTCCGGCTGGGCCCGCTCCCGGCGGCGGTGCGGCCGTACTCGGCCAGGCTGGACCGCGCCCCCCGCTCGCCGAACTGGGCCGCCAGGATCGTCCTGGCGGTCGGGGACGCGCGGGCCGAGATCGTGGTGGCTCCGGACGACCTGGTCCCGCCGGAGCACCTGCCCACCTCCGAGTGCCGGCACGAGCGGGGCCGCGTGTACTGCGCGACGGCGGTTCCCGACAGCGTCCCCACGATCGACCGGTACGGGGGTCTGGTCGGTCTGCTGGACCTGGTGCACCTCACGGACGCCGACGAGGGTGCCTGGACCAGCGAGGGCCTGCACTGACGGACGGGCCCGGACGCGCCGGTGGCCGGCACCCCGTCCAGGGGTGCCGGCCACCGGCGTACGGACGTCACCGCATCAGTAACGGTAGTGCTCCGCCTTGTACGGGCCCTCGACCGGGACGCCGATGTAGTCGGCCTGGTCCTGGCTCAGGACGGTCAGCTTCACGCCGAGCGCGTCCAGGTGCAGGCGGGCGACCTTCTCGTCCAGGTGCTTCGGCAGCACGTAGACGCCGATCGGGTACTGCTCGGTCTTCGTGAACAGCTCGATCTGGGCGATCGTCTGGTTCGCGAAGGAGTTGGACATCACGAAGGACGGGTGGCCGGTCGCGTTGCCCAGGTTCAGCAGGCGGCCCTCGGAGAGGACGATGATGGTGCGGCCGTCGGCCTTGCGCCACTCGTGGACCTGCGGCTTGATCTCGGTCTTCACGACACCGGGGAGCTTGGCCAGGCCGGCCATGTCGATCTCGTTGTCGAAGTGGCCGATGTTGCCGACGATGGCCTGGTGCTTCATCCGCTCCATGTGGGAGGCCAGGATGATGTCCTTGTTGCCGGTGGTGGTGATGAAGATGTCGGCGATCTCGACGACGTCGTCCAGGGTGGCGACCTGGTAGCCGTCCATCGCGGCCTGCAGCGCGCAGATCGGGTCGATCTCGGTGACGATGACGCGGGCGCCCTGGCCGCGCAGCGACTCGGCGCTGCCCTTGCCGACGTCGCCGTAGCCGCAGATGACCGCGACCTTGCCGCCGATCAGGACGTCGGTGGCGCGGTTGATGCCGTCGACGAGCGAGTGGCGGCAGCCGTACTTGTTGTCGAACTTCGACTTGGTGACCGAGTCGTTGACGTTGATGGCCGGGAACAGCAGCTTGCCGTCACGGTGCATCTCGTACAGGCGGTGGACACCGGTGGTGGTCTCCTCGGTCACGCCCTTGATGGTGGCGGCGACCTCGGTCCACTTGTTCGGGGTGTCCTTGAGGGTGCGGTTCAGCAGCTCCAGGATGATCCGGAACTCGTCGTTGTCCGCGGTGGACGGGTCCGGAGCGGCACCGGCCTTCTCGAACTCGACGCCCTTGTGGATCAGCAGGGTGGCGTCGCCGCCGTCGTCCAGGATCATGTTCGGGGTCTTGCCGTCAGGCCAGGTCAGCGCCTGCTCGGTGCACCACCAGTACTCCTCCAGGGTCTCGCCCTTCCAGGCGAAGACCGGCACGCCCTGCGGGTTCTCCGGGGTGCCCTCCGGGCCGACCGCGATGGCGGCGGCCGCGTGGTCCTGGGTGGAGAAGATGTTGCAGGAGCACCAGCGGACCTCGGCACCGAGCGCCGTCAGGGTCTCGATCAGGACCGCGGTCTGGATGGTCATGTGCAGCGAGCCGGTGATGCGCGCGCCGGCCAGCGGCTGCGACGCGGCGTACTCCTTGCGGATCGCCATCAGGCCGGGCATCTCGTGCTCGGCCAGCTGGATCTCCTTGCGGCCGAACGGCGCCAGGGAAAGGTCGGCGACCTTGAAGTCACCGGTGATGTCGGTCGACATGCGTCTGCTCCTCGCTGATGGGGTGGGGCACGGCCAAGGTCCGGTGTGCCTCGCAGCGCGGCTCCCCCGTGCGGGTGCACGGACGTGCCGGAACGGCCGGGCCCGGAATCGGGTCGGCTCCCCGCTGCGCAGCACAAACCGTCGGAGGACCTCTCTCCCTCGACCGGCGCACACCCTACGGGCACGCGGCAGCGATCGACCGCCATCAGCAGCGACGTTCTGGCTCTGGTGACGAATCTACACCGGTGGCCCGGCCGGGGGGCCGCCGATGAGCGATTTCCGTCCCGGAACGATCACCGTGCGACGGCGGTCAGGAGGGGAGCGGCGCGGGCCCGGGGCCGCCCGGGGTGGCGGCCGGGTCCTCGCCCGCGGCGGCCTTCTCGGCGCTGTAGACGTCGGGCTCCAGGTAGATCGCCCGGGCGATCGGCACGGCCGCCCGGACCCGCTCCTCGGCCGCGTCGATGGCGGCCGCCACCCGGGCGGCGCTGTCCTCGGCGTTGACCGCGATCTTGGCGGCGACCATCAGCTCCTCCGGGCCCAGGTGCAGGGTGCGCATGTGGATCACCCCGGTGACGGCCTCCCCGTCGACCAGGGCCGTACGGATCCGCCGCACCGACTCGCGGTCGGCGGACTCGCCGAGCAGCAGCGACTTGGTCTCCAGCGCGAGCACCACGGCGATCAGCACCAGCAGGACGCCGATGCACAACGTGCCGACGCCGTCCCAGACGCCGTCGCCGGTGATCACGGTGAGCCCGACGCCGAACAGCGCCAGCACCAGGCCGATCAGCGCGCCGGTGTCCTCCAGCAGCACCACCGGCAGCTCGGGCGCCTTGGCGGTGCGGACGAACTGCACCCAGCTGCGGTTGCCCTTCACCTGCGCCGACTCGTGCACGGCGGTACGGAAGGACCAGCCCTCCATCGCGATGGCGAAGACCAGCACGCCGACCGCCCAGCCCCAGGAGTCCAGCGCCTCGGGGTGGCGGACCTTGTGCCAGCCCTCGTAGACCGCGAACAGGCCACCGACGCTGAAGAGCACGATCGCCACCAGGAAGCCGTACACGTAGCGCTCGCGGCCGTACCCGAACGGGTGCTCCTCGTCCGCCGCCCGGCGCGCCCGCTTGCCACCGACCAGCAGCAGCACCTGGTTGCCCGAGTCGGCCACCGAGTGCACGCCCTCGGCCAGCATCGAGGAGGACCCGGTGAAGCCGAATGCGGTGAACTTCGCCGCCGCGATCGCCAGGTTCGCGGACAGCGCCGCCACCAGTGCTTTTGTCCCACCCTCTGTGCTCATGCACCACAACGTAGCGGCAGCGGCCTCAGGAGTGCGCGGCGGCGAGCCCGAGGTAGACGGCGGCGAAGTCGGTCAGCGCGACCAGGTCGGCCAGCGCGTGCAGCTGGTCCGGCCGGGTGCTCGCGTACTCGGTCAGCCGGACGTCGTGGGCGGCGGCCAGCCGGTGCGCCCGGCTGACGCCGAAGCTGCGCGGGCGCTCGTCGTCCTCCGGCAGCTCGACCGGGCCGTCCGACTCCTCCCCCGAAGCCGAAACCGACGCCGAGGCCGCACTCGCCCCCGGAGCCGGCCCGGTGCTCGGCGCGTGCCGCAGCAGCAGGACCTGCAGGTGCAGCGGATCGGGCTCCTCGACCCGGTCCCGGAAGAAGTCGTCCGGGTCCGCGCCGGCGCCCAACTGGCCGGTGAACATGCCGCGGTGGGCGGTGAGCACCTGCGGCAGCGGCCCGGCCAGCGCCGGGCGGCCGGCCCGGTCGGCCAGCTGCGCGGCGAACCGGTCGGCGGCCGCCCCGGCGATCGGGCCCTCGGCCCAGAGCAGCGGGACGGTCCCGGCCAGCCGCGCGGCCAGGCCCTTCGCCGGGTTGGTGTACGCGGCGGCGTCCGGGCGGCAGCGCACGGCGGCGGCGTCCAGCAGGTCGGCGAGACCGGGCAGCGCGTCGTACGGCAACTGGGTGAGCCCGATCTTCTGGGCGAGCGCCAGCAGCGGCGCGAGGTGGGACCAGAGCGCGGCCGGGTCCTCGGCCGGCAGGTCCGGCTCGGCGGCCGGGGCGGCCGGCGGGGCCTCCTCCGGCAGCGCCGAGGCCACGTACGGCAGCGGCAGCGCGCGCACCTGCAGGGCCGCTTCGGCCAGCGCGCTGCCGACCGGGGCGGTGACGACGATGGCGCAGCCGCGCGCGTACGCCTGCTCGGCGAGGGCGATCAGGCCCTGCTCGCCGCCGGCCGCGGAGCTGACCACGAGCAGGTCGAGCGGGCCGGCCCAGCCGGGCAGCTGCCAGCCGAGGCCGGCGGTGAAGGCGGGCGGGGTGCCGGCCCGGTCGGCGCGCGGGGCGGCCGCCTCGGACGGCGGCAGCGGGAGGACGAGACTGCCGGTGCCGGCCAGCACGGCCAGCATCTCGCCGGCGGCCAGGGCGCTGCCGTGGCCGGCGACCAGGACGGCGCGCGGGCGGCCGTCCGGGCGCAGCCGCTCCAGGCCGGCCGCGTCGGCCTCGCGCAGCGCGGTGCGGACCCGGGCGCCGGCGCCGGCCAGGGCCAGCAGGGCGCGGTCGTGGTCGGCGCGCTGGAGGGCGGCCGGGTCGTCGAGCAGGGTGTCGTCGAGCATGCGGCGGGCCTCCGGCTGCTGTCCTGGGAGCGCTGGGCTGGCGGGTCGGGGCGTCGGCCCCGAGGTCTCGCGCCTAAGGATCAGGCGCGCCGGCGGGCCTCGTCCACCAGCAGGACCGGAATGCCGTCGCGGATCGGGTACGCGAGGCCGCAGTCGGCGCCGGTGCAGAGCAGCTCGGGCTGCTCCTCGGTGCCGCCCTCGGTGAGCGCGGCGCGGCACTGCGGGCAGACCAGGATCTCCAGCAGGAAGGGTTCGAGCTTCATGGGGCTCTCCATGGTTCGGGGGGTGGCACGGAGGTGCCCCGGCCGATAGGCAACCCTACCGGCCGGGGCACTCGGGGCCTCTGCCGAGACCCGGCGGACTCGGCCGCTGACTCGGGCCGCGAACTCAGCCGCGGACGACGGCGAGCACGCCGTCGCGCAGCTCGGCCATCTTCGCCGGGTCCTTGGCCTCGACGTTGAGACGCAGCAGCGGCTCGGTGTTCGAGGCGCGCAGGTTGAACCACCAGTCCGGGCCGGCCACGGTGAGGCCGTCCAGCTCGTCGACGGAGGTGCCCTCCAGGCCGGCGTAGGCGGCGCGGACGGCGGCGGTGCTGGCGGCCTGGTCGGCGACGGTGCTGTTGATCTCGCCGGAGGCGGCGTAGCGGTCGTACTCGGCGGTCAGCGCGGAGAGCGTGCCCTCCTGCCCGCCGAGCGCGGCGAGCACGTGCAGCGCGGCCAGCATGCCGGTGTCGGCGCGCCAGAAGTCGCGGAAGTAGTAGTGCGCGGAGTGCTCGCCGCCGAAGACGGCGTCGGTGACGGCCATCTCCTGCTTGATGAAGGAGTGGCCGACCCGGGTGCGGACCGGGGTGGCGCCGAGCTCGCGGACCACCTCGGGGACGGTCCAGGAGGTGATCAGGTTGTGGATGATCGTCGGCTCGGCCTCGCCGGCGGCCTGGGCGCGGGCGATCTCGCGGGCGGCGACCAGCGCGGTGATCGCGGACGGGGAGACCGGCTCGCCGCGCTCGTCGACGACGAAGCAGCGGTCGGCGTCGCCGTCGAAGGCGAGGCCGAGGTCGGCGCCGACCTCGCGGACCTTGGCCTGCAGGTCGACGAGGTTCTTCGGGTCGAGCGGGTTCGCCTCGTGGTTGGGGAAGGTGCCGTCCAGCTCGAAGTACATCGGGACGAGCTCGATCGGCAGGCCGTCGAAGACGGTCGGCACGGTGTGGCCGCCCATGCCGTTGCCGGCGTCGACGGCGACCTTGAGCTGGCGGATCGCGGTGAGGTCGACCAGGCCCAGCAGGTGGTCGGCGTAGCCGCGCAGGGTCTCCTGGGTGGAGAGCGTGCCGAGCTTGACGTCCTTGGCCGGGACGGTGACGGTGTCGTCCTCGCCCGTCCAGGACTCGACCAGCTCGCGGATCTCGGCCAGGCCGGTGTCCTGGCCGACCGGGGCGGCGCCGGCCCGGCAGAGCTTGATGCCGTTGTACTGGGCCGGGTTGTGGCTGGCGGTGAACATCGCGCCGGGCAGGTCGAGCTTGCCGCTGGCGTAGTAGAGCTGGTCGGTGGAGCAGAGGCCGATCTGCACGACGTCGGCGCCGTAGGCGGCCGCACCCTCGGCGAAGGCCAGCGTGAGCGCCGGCGAGGAGGGGCGCATGTCGTGGCCGACCACGATCGCGGTCGCGCCGGTGACCTGCACGAACGCGGCACCGAAGGCCCGGGACAGGCTCTCGTCCCACTGGTCCGGGACGACGCCTCGCACGTCGTACGCCTTCACGAGCTGCTTGAGGTCGCGCACTGCGGCTCCACCTGGTCTCTGTACTGGTCGGTCACGTCGGGCCACCACCCGTCCGGTGGACGGGCCGAGGTGGCGGTAGACCGGCAGCGTACCCGGGCCGGGCGAACGCTCCGCTACGCGTCGGGCGTCAGTTGTCGGGCGAGCGCAGCACCCGGAGGTGGCCGCGGCGGCCGCCCTCGGTGGACTCGCCCTCGGGGGCGCGGCCCTGACGGGGGGTCTGCGGGCGGGCGGCCTCGCGGACGGCGTTGGCGAGGGCTTCGAGGTCGTCGCTGCTGCGGCGCAGCGGGCCGGCCTCGGCGGCGAGCCGGACGACCTCCCAGCCGCGCGGGGCGGTGAGGCGCTCGGCGTGCTCGGCGCACAGGTCGTAGCAGTGCGGCTCGGCGTAGGTGGCGAGCGGGCCCAGCACGGCGGTGGAGTCCGCGTAGACGTACGTCAGCGTCGCGACGGCCGGTCGGCCGCATGCGGTCCGCGAACAACGACGTACAGAGCTCACGAGGGTGGACGGTACCGCACTCCCCGCCGGGGCGCGAAGACCGCCTGTCCGGAGGGTGTGCCGTGTCGCCCCCCGCGCGCCGGCGGATGCGCCGCCGCCCCCGGCGATTCCCGTTCGGAACGGTCCACTTCCGTCCGTCCAAGGACTACGCTCGGCAGTGATATGGACAGCTCCGCACCGCAGCCATCGACAGGGCCCTCGCGCCGCCCGCGGCACCGCGACCGGCACGGCAGGGGGCTGCGCGGCCCCCTCGCGCCGCCCCAGGTGCCGATCTCGCTCACCCGCTCCGAACTGTTCGACGACTACGTGCGCGAGTCGGTGGAGCGGCTGGAGCGGCGCTGGCCGCAGCTGATCGAGGTCGAGTTCGCCGTGCAGGAGGTGCCGCTGCACGAGCCGGACGGCGCCGACGCCGAGGACGGCGTGCCGCTGGGGCGGGTGTCGCCGGGCGCGCAGGGGCGCAAGAGCCAGATCGTGGTGTACCGGCGGCCGGTGGAGATCCGGGCGAAGACCCGGGAGGACCGCGCGGCGCTGGTGCACGAGATCCTGATCGAGCAGGTCGCCGAGCTGCTGGGGCTGTCGCCGGACGCGATCGACCCGCGCTACGACGAGGACTGAGCGACGCCGAAGGGGTGGCACCACGCGGGTGCCACCCCTTCGGCGCGTTCTCGCGGTCAGCGCAGGACGACGCCCGGGTCCTGGGCGGCCTGCGGGACCTTGACGGTGCTGTGGTCGTCGCGCAGCGCCTGGACGGTGAACATCGGCACGTCCTTGGTGGGGATGGCGAGCATCCGGGCGGCGACCACCGGTCCGCCGGAGGTGGTCTCCACGGTGAGCGCGAAGCTGCCGTTCAGTCCGGCGGGCTCGGGCGCCGGGAGGGCGACGGTGCCGCCGGCCGGGATCTGGACGTCCTTGGTCGCCGGGGTGCCGCCGCCGCTGCCGGCCGAGGCGGTGACCTTGACGGTGGCGGCGTCGCCGCTGGAGGTCAGGAACAGGGTGGAGGCGCCGGCCCGGTTGTCGGCGACGGTGGCGCGGGCGCCGACCGGGGCGCTGCCGGTCAGCCAGGCCGCGTCGCTCTTGCCGTTGGAGCCGGTGCGGTCGACCCGCAGGCCGGCCACGACCGGGGTGGCGTGCTTGTCGTCGCTGGGCGACAGCCGCAGCCCGGCGACCTCCTCGCGGGTGATCTTGCCGAGGTCGACGGCGGACACCTGGCCGGCCTTGACGTGGATCGTCTCGTTGCCCGCCGGGGTGAACCAGCCGTTCTTGCCGGAGAGTTGGATCTTCAGGTCGGCGTCGTCCTCCGGCGGGGCCCAGACCACCAGGCGGGCGGCGGAGGTGTCGGCGGGCAGGCCGGGCAGCACCTGGGTGGGCGCGGGCTCGGTCGAGGCGGGGATCCAGTCGGCGCCCTTGTTGCCGTCCGCGGCGTGCAGCGCGGCACCGATCCGGCCGGCGCGGACCACCACGTGCACGGTGAGGTCGGTGACCGCGCCCTTGCTGATGGTCGGCAGCAGGATGGACTGCGAGCTGCCCGGGGCGACGGCGATGCCGTTGGAGGCGTCGTTCTCGATCAGGCCCTTGTCGCCGTACAGCTTGATGTCGACGACGGCGCCGGTGGCCTCGGTGTTGACCAGGCTGAGGTAGTCGACCCGGTCGCCGGCCGTGCTGGCCCCGGCGAACCAGAAGCTGGTCCCGGCCGGGGTGCAGGTGAGGCCGGACAGGCCCTGGCCGCGCTGCTCGGTGACGACGGTGGTCTGGGTGACGGTGAAGCCGGGGGCGAGGGCGCCAGTGGCGACGGCCCCGGTGCCGGGCGCGGCGTCGCCGTTGGCGGCCGGGCCGGTGGCCGGGGTGCCGGGCTTGGCCAGGGTCAGCCTCGCGTCGGCCGGTGCCTTCTCCCCCGCCGGGGCGCCCCCGGCCGGGGCCGGGGTCGCGGACCCGGTCGGCGCCGGGGTGGCCGGGGCCGAGGCGCCGGCGGTCGGCGGGGTGGCGGGCGCGGCGGCGTCGGAGAGCCAGCCGGCGCCGCCGGTGGCGGATCCGGTGCCGGGCGGGGTGTAGGCGGTGAGGCTGGTCGAGCCGGTCAGGCCCTGGAGCGGCTGCGGGCAGACCGCCGCCGTCCGCTCGACCTGCGCGGTGGCGGGGGTGCCGCCGTCCGCCTTGGCCGGGGCGGCCGGCGGGCGCGTCTCGGCGATGCCGAACACCGCGGCGACCACGACGGCCGCGGCCAGCAGGGACTGCGTGGTCCTCGTCCCGCCGGTGCGGCCGGCGGGCCGGTCGTCCCGGGCGGGCGCGGCCGGCGCCGCGGCGGCGGGGTCGTAGGCCTCGCCGGCCGGGTCGGCGGCGGGCCCGGACTTCTTCCGGAATGCGGGCTTCTTCATCGCGGGTCAGCTCCCCGATCCGTGCTGGTGCGGCCGGTAGTTCGTAGAAGAGTGGCCGGTGCCGCTCGGGTCGTTCGGGTCGTAGTAGTGCTCGCCCTGCTGCTGCCCCGGCACCCACGGCTGCTGGTGCCCCTGCGCCTGCTGCTGGCTGTGCTGCTGGTACTGCTGGTCGTAGCCGTACTGCTGCTGGTCCTGCTGCTGGTAGGGGTCGTAGCCCTGCTGCGGGTACGTCTGCTGCTGGTACGGGTCGTAGCCCTGGCCGCCGTACGGCGCGGCGGGCGGCTGCTGGGCGGCGTACTGGTCGTAGCTGTACGGGTCGGCCTGCTGGTACGTCTGGTACGGGTCCGCGTACGGCTCGGCCACCTGGGCGGCGGCCGCCGCCTCGACGGCCTCGGTGACCGGCTCGCCCGCGGGCTGCGCGGGGACCGGCGCCGGCCGGCCCTCGTACACCCCGGGCTCCTCGGTGCCGCCCTCGCCGCCCTCGCCCTCGCCGCGCTCGGCCATCCGGCGGGCCCGGCGGCTGCCGGGGGCGGGGGCCTGCTTCTCGGCGGCGGCGGCCAGCGCCGCGGCGGCGACCACGTCCTCGGGCAGGTCGTCGTCCTTGTGGCTGCGGCGGCCGGGCAGGGCCAGCACCAGGATGGTGAGGCCGATCAGCACCTGGGCCCAGATCCAGCCGGTGTGGACGAGGCTGCCCTCCCGGGTGACGGACAGCTTGCCGCCGGCCGCCGGGAGCTTGAAGCCCTGGGCCCAGCCGTCGACGGTGGTCGGCTCCAGGGCGGTGCCGTCGACGGTGGCCTTCCACTCCGGGGCGGCGGACTCGGCCAGGCGCAGCACCCGGCCGTCCGGGCCGGCCGGGACGGTGCCGGTGAGGTCGCGGGCCCCGGCCGGGACGACCACCGGGAGAGCGCCCGGGGCGGTGATCACCGCGCGGACCGCGGCGGCGCCGTTGACCTGCCAGAGCGCGGAGTCGCCGTCCTGGTTGGCCTTGACCAGGCCGGGGGTGGTGTCGAGGACGTCCTTGTAGGTGTCGATCACCGGCTGCTGGACCAGCACGTAGGCGATGCCGTAGCCGGCCAGGGCCTTCGCCTGGTCCGCGCCGGAGCCGGCCAGCAGGCTGCCGACCATCGTGTTCAGGCCGTCCTGGGTGCCGGTGGCCGGGTCGACGGTGGACTCGGCCTGGCCGAGGGTCAGGCCGGCGCCGCGCAGCACGGTGTAGCGGACGGCGCCGCCGCCCTTGTCGCCGGTGACGACCAGGGTGCGGGCCCGGTCGCTGGTGCCCGCCTCCTCGGCGATGAAGGCCGGCACCTGGCTGCTCTGGCCGCGGTGCAGCGGGCCACCGGCGCCGGTGACCGCCCACCACAGGCCGGTGCCCAGCGGGGCCAGCACGGCGGCGGCCACCACCAGGGCGGCGACCGGCTGGCGCCAGCCGAAGGCGATCCCGGCGACGCGGGCGTTGGCGCCGTCCGCGCCGATCGCGGCGGCGGCGAGCAGGGCGATCCCGGCGATCAGCGTGGCCGGGCCGGACCAGGCGGGCACCGCCGGGCCGCCGGAGGCCGGGGTGACGGAGGTGCCCGCCACCGCGACCGAGAAGACCAGGCCGGCGCCGGCCGCGCCCCAGGCGGCGAGCACCGCGCGGCGGCGGTCGGCGCGCAGCAACGCGGCGAGCGCGGCGAGGACCACACCGGCCGACAGCCACACCGGCGGCACGCCGGCGCCGCCGGGGTTGACGAGCAGCAGTCCGGCGGCGCTCGCGCCGGCGCCGTGCAGGCCGGGCAGCCCGGCCTCCAGCAGCAGCGACGTCGGGTGCGACAGCACCTTGAGCGACCACGGCGCCAGGACGGCGACCGGCACCGCGAGGATCACCAGGACGCGCAGGCCGAGCAGCCGCAGCGCCGTCCCGCCGGAGCCGAGGGCGCCGCCGCGCAGCACCGCGACCAGCAGCGTCGCCAGGCACAGCGGCACGGCGAGCGCCCAGGTCAGCGGGACGAAGGCGGTGGCCAGGGTGAGCAGCAGGACGGTCATCCAGACCGGCCGCCAGCCGGGGCGGACGCCCTTGGCGGCGCTCTCCTGGCGGATGCCGAGGCCGGCCGCGATCGCCGCGGCGCGGGCCAGCGGCGGCAGCAGCACGGCGAGGACGGCGGTGCCGATCCGGCCCTGGGCGAGCGCGCCGGTGGCGGCGGGCAGCAGCGCGTAGGTGGCGCTGGCCCAGGCGCGGACCACCTTGGAGTCCAGCAGCGGCCGGGACACCAGGTAGGCGCTGACGGCGGCGAGCGGGACGGTGAGCAGGACGAGCAGGGTGAGCGCGAGGTCGGCGTGGCCGAAGAGCCCCCAGGAGAGCACCGCGAGCACGCCGAGGTACGGCGGGGCGGCGGCGGTGGAGCCGGTGCCGATCGGGTGCCAGGCGTCGGCGTACATCGACCACAGTCCGCCCGCGCCGTCCGCGGCGGGCAGCAGGGCGCCGCCGAACAGCTCGCCGCCGCCGAGCAGGCCGCGGCAGGCGACCAGGGCGAACACCAGCAGCGCGGCGAACAGCACCGGCGCCGGGCGCCGGGCGAGCTTCTTGACCAGCGTGAACTGCTCGACGACCAGGTCCTCGGAGTCCTCGTCGCCGCCGGCCTCGACCGAGCCGTGCCGGCTGCCGGCGTCGTCGCCGCCGCCGATGCCGAGCGAGCCGACCACGCCCTCGACGGCCAGCCGGGTGGTGGCGCCGGGCGCGGGGAAGAGCGAGCGGTCGTCCAGGGCGTCCGCGGCCCTGGTCCGGCCGCGGCGTTTGCGTGCGGCCAACACCCGGGGGAACCGGACGAGTTCGTGGCCGAGGCCGGCGAGTTCGTCGACCGCCTGGCGCGGGTCCTTGCCGAGCAGGTTGGTGACGGCCCGCAGGAGCGTGCCGAGCACCAGCCGCAGCAGGACGTACGGGAACAGCGCGCCGCGGCAGTTGGCGAGCAGGGTGTAGACGGCGCCGGCCTTGTCCACCCGGTGCGGGTGGGCGGGGCCGCAGTCGATGGCGCGGCGCTCGCGGCTGGCCGCCTCGGCGTGCCGCAGCACGGCGTCGGGGGCGATCACGACGCGGTGGCCGGCGGCGTTGACCCGCCAGCAGAAGTCGGTGTCGTCCCGCATCAGCGGGAGCGCCTTGTCGAAGCCGCCGAGCTCCTCGAAGACGTCCCGGCGCACCAGCATGCCGGCGCTGGAGACGGCGAGCACCGGGCGGACCTGGTCGTGCTGGCCCTGGTCCTGCTCGCGGCGGTCGAGGCCGGTCCAGCGCCGCCCGGAGCGGGCGATGGTGACGCCGACCTCCAGGAGCTGGCGGCGGTCGTACCAGCTGCGCAGCTTGGGGCCGACCACGGCGGCGCTGGGGGTGGAGTCGGCGACCTGGAGCAGGCGGCGCAGCGCGTCGGTCTGCGGCTCGCAGTCGTCGTGCAGCAGCCAGAGCCATTCGACCGGCTCGGTCTCGCGCGGGCCGCCGCGGCCGAGGACGTCCTCCTGGGCGAGCGGGTCGCCGAAGTCGTCCCAGCCGCCGGTGACCGGGTCGTAGCCGGAGGGGTCGAGCCGGTACGGGAGGTCCTCCGGGCGCAGCGGCGGGCTGTTGAAGACGGCCTCGGCGACGGCGGTGCCGAACCCGGCCCGGCGGCCGAGGACGGTCGGGCCGCTCTCCGGCAGCCAGTCGGCGAGGGTGTCCGCGAGCAACTGCGGGGAGTTGTCGGTGGATCCGGTGTCGACCGCGAGGATGCGCTGGACCTGGCGGTCCTGGCCGAGCAGGCCGGCCAGGGCCTGCGGGAGCCAGCGGGCGCCGTCGTGCGAGACGATCACGGCGGTGACCAGGTGGCGCGGATAGGCGGGCGGCCTGGAAGCGGTGAAGCCGCTCTGGTGGCTGTAGACGGTCATCGAGTGCGCGGGCCCCAGTTCTCGGTGGACACAGCCGGTGAACGGCAACCGGATGGCGCACCACACTAACGGCTCCGGGTGGCCGCCTCGTGCGCGGTGCCGGTGCGGGGGCGGGCGGCGACCGCCGGACAGGCCCTGGGCCCGGACGCACGAAAGCGCCCCACCGTCGCGGTGAGGCGCTCGTACAGCGGTCCGGTCAGACCGCGCTCTTCTTGAGCCGGCGGCGCTCGCGCTCGGAGAGGCCGCCCCAGATGCCGAAGCGCTCGTCATTGGCGAGGGCGTACTCCAGGCACTCCGAGCGGACCTCGCAGGCGAGGCAGACCTTCTTGGCCTCGCGCGTGGAGCCGCCCTTCTCGGGGAAGAAGGACTCGGGGTCGGTCTGGGCGCACAACGCGCGCTCCTGCCAGCCGAGTTCTTCCTCCTCTTCCGCGATGCCGTCACCGATCAACAGCTCAAAGAGCTCGCTCATGTGGCGCGCCTCCTCTGCCCCTACCTTGGCGTCCCCGTAGGTGCCGTGGCCTGGTGCGGCTCGACGACACGAGTGAAATTACAGTTGCGTCACTCTGGCTCAGTCAAGCCGAGCTCTGGTATTGGGGCCAGGATTCACTCCCCGGCACCAAGCCGTTACGAATAGTGTGCATATCCGGACACAACGGACCTTCAGCCCGAAAGCCTCGGACGGGATCGAACGGTCAACACCCCGCCACAGCGTGACACACAGTCACGGTCACAGGCCGGTCATCGGCCTGCCTTCCCGGCGATCTTCCCATCGAAACATAGAGGGTGATGAATCACCCCATCCGGACACATCCGGACCGAATCCGCTCGAATGCCGCATCCCCTCCGTTTGACACCGGCCCGCGAATGCGGTCTCCTTTCCCCCATGTCAGAGTTCACCAGCCCCCGGAGCGGTTCCGCCCTCCGCCGTGCCGTGAACTCCTGTTGTCGCCTCTGTTCCTGCTGTATCTAGGCGCCCGCGTCCCACCGCGCGCCGCCCCCAGGAAGCACAGAGGCCGCCCGCGATCCCCGTCCCCAGGACATCCCGGCAGCGGCTGCTCCCCGCCGAACCAGCCGCGACCTCCGAGGACGAACCCGTGCGCATGATCCGCATCCGCAAGCGGAACCGGGACCGCAACAAGCTCGCCCGCCTCAACCGGGCCCCCGCCGCCGCCACCGCCCTCCGCTGGGCGGACGGGCTCAGCGACGTCTCCATCGCCGGTGACCCGCTCGCCTTCCCCCACCTCACCCGCACCGACCTGCCGGAGCACCCGACCACCGTCGCCGAGTACGCCCGGCTGGTCCGCGAGATCGCCGCCGACCGCGCCCGCTGGGAGCCGCTGGTCCGCTACGACGCCCTCACCCGCTGGTACGCCCGGCTGGAGACCGGCCCCGGCTACGAGGTCTGGCTGCTCAGCTGGCTGCCCGGCCAGAGCAGTGGCTTCCACGACCACGGCGACTCCTCCGGCGTGATGACCGTCGTCGAGGGCGAACTGGTCGAACGCTCCCTCACCCACGCCGGTGAGGGCGCCCGGGCGCTGCGCCCGGGCGGGCAGCGGGTGTTCTCCCCCGGGTACCTGCACGAGGTGGTCAACGGCGCGCTCGAACCCGCCGTCTCCATCCACCTCTACACCCCCGGCCTCACCGCGATGACCCAGTACGGCACCACCACCGCCGTCCCCGAGCAGCACGCGCAGACCCCCTTGAACGCGGACTGACGAACCGTCCGGCCGTGGCAGGATGACCCCATGCGCATCGTGGCACTGGCAGGCGGAATCGGCGGGGCGCGCTTCCTGCGCGGACTCCGCGCGGCGATCGGCCCGCAGGACGAGATCACCGTCATCGGCAACACCGGCGACGACATCCACCTCTACGGCCTCAAGGTCTGCCCGGACCTCGACACCGTGATGTACACCCTCGGCGGCGGCATCCACGAGGAGCAGGGGTGGGGCCGGACCGACGAGACCTGGTCCATCAAGGCCGAGATGAAGGAGTACGGCGTCGGCCCCGAGTGGTTCGGGCTCGGCGACCGCGACTTCGCCACCCACCTCGTCCGCAGCCAGATGCTCGCCGCCGGGTACAGCCTCAGCCAGGTCACCGAGGCGCTGTGCGTGCGCTGGCAGCCGGGCGTGCGGCTGCTGCCGATGAGCGACGACCGGGTCGAGACCCACGTGCGGATCACCGACGAGCAGGGCACCCGGGCGGTCCACTTCCAGGAGTACTGGGTCAGGTTGCACGCCGCCGTCGACGCCGAGGCGATCATCCCGGTCGGCGCGGACACCGCCAAGCCCGCGCCCGGCGTGCTGGACGCCATCGCCGAGGCCGACGTCATCCTGTTCCCGCCGTCCAACCCGGTCGTCTCGATCGGCACCATCCTCGCCGTCCCCGGCATCCGGGAGGCCGTCGCCGCCGCGCCCGCGCCCGTCGTCGGCCTCTCCCCCGTCATCGGCGGGGCGCCGGTGCGCGGCATGGCCGACAAGGTGCTCGCCGCGGTCGGCGTCGAGGCGACGGCGGACGCGGTCGCGCTCAACTACGGCTCGGAACTCCTGGACGGCTGGCTGGTCGACACCGTGGACGAGGCGGCCGTGGCCGCCGTCGAGGCCGGCGGCATCGCCTGCCGGGCCGTCCCGCTGCTCATGACCGACGTCGACGCCACCGCCGAGATGGCCCGCGCCGCGCTCGCGCTGGCCGAGCAGGTCCGCCGATGACCCTGCAGATCCTGGGCGTCGAGGGCATCCCCGAGATCGAGGCGGGCGCCGACCTGGCCGACCTGCTCGCCAAGGCCGGCAGCTACCAGGACGGCGACATCCTGGTCGTCACCTCGAAGATCGTCAGCAAGGCGGAGGGCCGGCTGCAGCACGCCGCCGACCGCGAGGCCGCGATCGACGCCGAGACCGTCCGGGTCGTCGCCCGGCGCGGCCGGGCCCGCATCGTCGAGAACCGCAACGGCTTCGTCATGGCCGCCGCCGGAGTCGACGCCTCCAACACCGCGCCCGGCACCATCCTGCTGCTGCCCGAGGACCCGGACGCCTCGGCGCGGGCCCTGCGCGCCCGGCTCCAGGAACTCACCGGCCGCCGGCTCGCCGTCCTCGTCACCGACACCTTCGGCCGCCCCTGGCGCAGCGGCCTCACCGACGTCGCCATCGGCGCCGCCGGGCTGCCCGCCCTGGAGGACCACCGGGGGCGCACCGACAGCCACGGCAACGAGCTCGCCCTCACCATCACCGCCACCGCCGACGAACTCGCCGGTGCCGCCGACCTGGTGAAGGGCAAGGCCACCGGCGTACCGGCCGCGATCGTCCGCGGGCTCGGACACCTCGTCACCGACGAGGACGGCGAGGGCGCCCGGGCGCTGGTGCGGTGCGCCGCCAACGACATGTTCCGGCTCGGCACCTCCGAAGCGATGCGGCAGGCCGTCACGCTGCGGCGCACCGTCCGCTCCTTCACCGACGAGCCCGTCGACCCGGGCGCCGTCCGGCGCGCGGTCGCCGCCGCCGTCACCGCGCCCGCCCCGCACCACACCACGCCGTGGCGGTTCGTGCTGCTGGAATCCGCCGAGGCGCGGGTCGGCCTGCTCGACGCGATGCTCGCCGCCTGGCAGCGCGACCTGCGCGAACTCGACGGCTGGGACGACGCCCGGATCGCCCGCCGCACCGCCCGCGGCGACGTGCTGCGCGACGCCCCTTACCTGGTGGTGCCCTGCCTCGTGATGGACGGCTCGCACGACTACCCGGACGCGCGGCGGGCCGCCGCCGAACGGGAGATGTTCACGGTGGCGGTCGGTGCGGCCGTACAGAACCTGCTGGTCGCGCTCACCGGCGAGGGCTACGGCTCCGCGTGGGTGTCGTCCACGATGTTCTGCCGGGACACCGTGCGGGAGGCGTTGGACCTGCCGGACGGCTGGGACCCGATGGGGGCCGTGGCGGTCGGCCGGCCGGCGGAGGCGCCGCGGGAGCGGGCGGAGCGCGGTGCGGAGGCGTTCGTCGCGGTGCGGTAAGGCTGTTGGGGTTCTGGGGTGTTCGGGGGTGTTCGGGGGGCTCTCGGGAGGGTGGGTGCGGGGGGGGGGGGGGGGGGGGGGGGGGGGGGGGGGGGGGGGGGGGGGGGGGGGGGGGGGGGGGGGGGGGGGGGGGGGGGGGGGGGGGGGGGTGGGTGTCGCTGTCGGGCCTGGGCTTCGTCATGGGGGGAGTCTAGCGCGGGTCGGTGGGTCGGGCACAGAAAATAGGCTTGACCTAATGAG
>NZ_JBMVFA010000062.1:0-18533 GCF_049543595.1 Kitasatospora sp. NPDC094028
GCTGAACATCATCGAGCCGTAGGACGACCCGTTCACGTTCGACGCGTAGACCAGGTGCTTGCCGTTGACGACCACGTCGGTGAAGTCCTTGAGCGAGGTCCAGCCGTGCGCGGGCTGGGCCAGCGCACCCGTCGAGGACCACCGGTACGTCGACGGCAGGGCGCAGTCGCCGCCCGGCGGGGTCGGAGTCCCGGACGGGCCGGTCCACTTCTGGTTGCCGCCGCCGTTGCACGGCCAGATCTCCACCGCCGTGCCGTTGGCGGTGCCGGCGCCCGTGACGTCCAGGCAGAGCCCGGACTCCACCCCGACCACCGTGCCGTTCGCGTTCACCCGCCACTGCTGGTTCGCGCCGCCGCTGCAGGCCCAGATCTGCACCCGGGTACCGGCCGCGGTGGCGTGGCCCGGTACGTCCAGGCACTTGTCGCCGTAGACGGTCAGCTGGTTGCCGGAGGTCGACGTCCACAGCTGGTTGGCCCCGCCCGAGCAGTCGTAGATCTGCAGGGCCGCGCCGTCGGCCTGGGCGGCGTTCTGGACGTCGAGACAGCGGCCGGAACCCGCACCGCGCAAGGGGCCGCTGGTGTCCGCCCGGGCGGGGCCGGCGACGAGGAGCGCCGCCAGCACGGCCACGGCCGCGACCACGGCGGTGAGCACCGCGGACTGCGGCCCGCGGCTGGAACTTCGGTTGGGCATGGGATCTCCTTCGTGGACGGACGGAGCCGTCACCGTGGTGTCGTTGTCGCTCACCGGCGCGTGCGCGCGGCGCGCCGCCGGGAGCGTGTGTCCCGTGGCTCGGCTCACCTGACGTTCCAGTGCTGGTTGGCGCCGCCGTTGGAGTCCCAGACCTGGGCGGGCGTGCCGTTGGCGGTCCGACCGCCGGGGAGCTCCAGGGCCCGGCCGCTGGCGACGTTGGTCAGGGTGTAGGAGCCGTCGCCGTTGCGGTCGGCCCGCCAGTGCTGGTTGGCGCCGCCGTTGGAGTCCCAGACCTGCGTCCTCGTCCCGTTGCCCGTCCGGTCGCCGGGCTCGTCCAGGGCCCGGCCGCTGGCGACGTTGGTCAGCGTGTAGGAGCCGTCGCCGTTGCGGTCGGCCCGCCACTGCTGGTTGGCGCCGCCGCTCGCGTCCCACACCTGGAGCGGGGTGCCGTTGCCGTTCTGCCCCGCGGGCTCGTCGAGAACGCGCCCGGCGGCCACGTCGGAGAGCGTGTACACGGTGCCGGATTCGATGCCCCCGCCCGGCGCGCCGCTGCCGCCGCCGCCCAGGGTGGTGAGGACCGCGCCGTAGGCGGGCTTCCTGTTACCGTTGCCGTCGAACAGCAGGGGGTTCTCGCCGCTGCGCCAGGAGTCGCTGTCGCGGATGCCCCACACCGTGATGCCGGTGCAGCGGGCGACGTCGAGGCAGGCCCGGACGGCGTCGGCATACGCGGTGGCGGGCGCCTGGGCGATGTCGAGTTCGGTGAGCTGGACGTCGACGCCGAGCGCGGCGAAGCCGGCCAGGGTGGTCCGGAAGCTCGCCGGCGGGCCGCCGGCGCCGAAGTGGCTCTGGAAGCCGACGCAGTCGATGGGCACGCCACGGGACTTGAAGTCCTTGACCATGGCGTAGACGCCCTGGGTCTTGGCGTCGGACCAGTTCTCGATGTTGTAGTCGTTGTAGCAGAGCTTGGCCGAGGGGTCGGCGCTGCGGGCGGTGCGGAACGCCTCCTCGATGAAGCCGTCGCCCAGCACGTTCTGGAACACCGAGCCGCGGTGCCGGCCGCTGCCGTCGTCGGCGAAGGCCTCGTTGACCACGTCCCAGGCGTAGATCTTTCCCTTGTAGTGGGACATCTCCTGGGTGATGTGGTTGTCCAGCACGCTGCGCAGGGTGGTGGCGTCGCCGAGGGACTTGACCCAGTCGGGCAGTTGGGAGTGCCAGACCAGGGTGTGGCCGCGCATGCGCTGGCCGTGCGCGGAGGCGTGGCCGACGATCGAGTCGGCGGGGCCGAAGTTGAACGACCCGCGGGAGGGCTCGGTGGTGTCCCACTTCATCTCGTTCTCCGGGGTGATCATGGTGAACTCCCGGTCGAGGACGGTGGAGTACGTCGGGTCACCGAGCCTTCCCGAGGCCACCGCCGTGCCGAAGTACCGGCCGCTGCCGGCTGCTGCCGCGCCCAGCGTGGTCGCCCCGGCGGCACGGGCCGGGGGGATCGCGGTGACGGCGGTGGCCGAGGCGGCGAGCACGCATGCGGCGGCCGTCAGGGCCTTGCGGAGCACGGGTTTCCTGGTGAGCGATGACATGACGGATCGTTCTCCTTCGGGTGGGGGGTGCCGGCGCGCCGGTGGGGGGCCGGGTCGCGCGTCTGTGGCGTCGTGCCTGGTCCTGCCTCTTCCGTTTCCGTTAGCGCTAACAATTCACCGCTGATGGCTCTTGGGGCGGGGGATGTTCACGGAGGTGATCCGTTCTGCCGAGGGGTGGGGACGCAGCTCTGCGCCGCCGACGGCCGCGAGGGTGGGGTGGGCCGGACGGCGGGGCGCGGTGGTGCACGGAACCGGCTTGACGTCGACGAGGCCGCGCCTGTGGGTGGTGGGAGCGCGGGGCCGGGGAGCCGAGGCCACTCGGACCAGTCGACGGCGCCAGTGTTGGCCTGAGCCCGACAAGCTGTCAACGCTTTCGACTGAAACGGCGACAGTTTCGCGATCCGTGCCGCCGCTCCGTCGCTCCCTCGGGCTGCCCGCGGCCCTGGGGCCGGTGGCGCTGCGTTCAGGGTCGGCTGGGCGCGACGGCGCTGGAGCGCACCACCAGGGTGGTCGACAGTTCGAGGCGGGTGGGGGCCGCCGGAGCCTCCCCGGCGCGGAGCGAGAGGATCAGGCGGGTCGCCTGTTCGGCCATCTCGCGCAGGGGCTGGCGGACGGTGGTCAGCGCGGGGCTGGTCCACTGCGCGATGTCCAGGTCGTCGTAGCCGACGACGGACAGGTCCTCGGGGACGCGCAGGCCGCGGACTCGGGCGGCCTCCATCACGCCGAGCGCCTGCAGGTCGCTCCCGGCGAAGATCGCGGTGGGCGGGTCGGGGAGCTCCAACAGCCCTCCGGCCCGGGCGAATCCGCCCTCGGCGTGGAAGTCGCCGAAGGCGGTCAGCGCAGGGTCGACCGGCAGGCCGGCCATGGTCAGCGCGGAGCGGTAGCCGTCCAGCCGGGCCAGGGAGCAGAGCGTGTCCTCGGGGCCGGTGACGATGGCGATCCGCCGGTGGCCGAGCTCGATCAGGTGCCGGGTGGCGGCGAGGCCGCCGGCCCAGTTGGCCGAGCCGACCGAGGGTACGTCCGGATCGGGGTTTCCGGCCGGGTCGACGATCACGAACGGGATGGACCGCGCCCGCAGTTGGCGCTTGAACTCGGGCGGCAGGCTGGAGAAGACCAGCACCACACCGAGGGGGCGCCGGCGGAGCACCGCCTCGATCCACTCCGGCCCCGGGGCGTGCCGCGAACCGCTGTGGCTCACCACGACGGCCGCCCCGTGCTCGTTCGCCACGGCCTCGACGCCGCGCAGGAGTTCCATCGCCCAGAGGCTGTCGAGCTCGTGGAAGACGATCTCGACGAGGGGTGCTTCACCGCCGCCGCGCGAGGCGCGCCGGTAGTCGTGGTCGCTGAGGACCTGCTCGACGCGGATGCGGGTGGACGCCGAGACGTCGGCGCGGCCGTTGAGGACCTTCGAAACAGTCGAAACGGAGACCCCGGCCTCGCGCGCGATGTCCGCGAGGGTCACCCGTCCCAGTTCATCACCCTTGTCCATGGGGGCAGCATAAGGCACCGGCGGCGCAGGGCAGTTGGCGCATCATGCTGCCGTAATCCACCGATCCGGGGGGTTGACCCGAGGCACGTCCGCAACCTAGCGTCCCGGCTCGGCGATGTTTTCGAGGAACGAGTCGAAACTTTAGGGGACTTGATGAAGAGACACGCTTCAGCGGCCGCACTCGGCCTGGCCATGGTCATGGGGACGGCCGCCTGCGGCGGCGGCGGATCCTCCTCCGCAGACGGAGGCTCCGGCACGATCCACGTGCTGGTCTACGGGGACGCGAGCAACAAGGTCGAGAAGCAACTGGTCGACACCTTCAACCGGACGTCGAAGGTCAAGGCCGTCCTGGACACCATCCCCGGCGCGGACTACCAGGCCAAGCTCAACACCGTCATCAACACCCCCCACGCGCCGGACGTCTTCTTCAACTGGGGCGGCGGCAGCATCCGCTCCTACGTGAAGTCGGACCTGCTGCTCCCGCTGGACGACATGATCGCCGCGGACCCGGGGCTGAAGAGCAACTTCCTGCCCTCGGTGTTCAACACCGCGGTGATCGACGGCAAGTCCTACGGCATTCCGATGCGCGGCACCCAGCCCGTGCTGCTGTTCAGCAACAAGAAGGTGCTGGCCGACGCCGGCCTGAGCGCCCCGAAGACCTGGGACGACCTGCTGGGCGTCGTCCGGGCGCTCAAGGCCAAGGGCATCACCCCGATCGCCCTCGGCGGCGGGGACCAGTGGCCGACCCTGATGTGGTACGAGTACGTCTTCGACCGCGTCGCGGGCCCCGAGCTGTTCCAGAAGGCGCTGTCCGGCGACCGGAGCGCCTGGGAGAGCGAGGACGCCAGGAAGGCGCTGGGCCTGCTCAGGCAACTGGTCGACGCGGGGGCGTTCGGCTCGAACTCCGACTCGGTCAAGTTCACCGACGGCGGCTCCCCGGCCCTGCTGGCCAAGGGCAGGGCGGGCCTGGAACTGATGGGCTCCTGGGAGTACGCCACCCAGCGGGACGCCAGCCCGGACTTCGCCAGGAGCAACCTCGGGTACGGCGCCTTCCCCGGCATCGCCGGCGGCAAGGGCGACCCGGCCGACGTGGTCGGCAACACCAACAACTTCTACTCGGTGCTCAAGAAGAGCAGGCACCCCGAGGCGGCGGCCGCCTTCCTGAAGCTCATGTACTCCGACGAGTTCGTGAAGGCGCAGCTGGCGGTCGGCAACCTGCCGACCACCACCAACACCGAGCAGTTCCTCGCCGGCGCGGACAGCCCCGACTACTCGAAGTACCAGTACGACCTGGTCAAGGCCGCACCGTCGTTCCAGCTGTCCTGGGACCAGGCGTACCCGCCGGCCGCCAACGCGCCGATCCGCACCGCCGTCCAGCAGTTCTTCGACGGCAAGCTCGACGTGGACGGCTTCATCAAGGCCATGCAGGCCCTGCCCGCCTCCTGAGACGGACCGCCATGAGTGCTCCCTCCACAGCGTCCGGGTACGGCCGCCGCCCGCGGGCGGGAGGCCGGACCGGCGTCGGGGTGCCCCGCCCGGGCCTCGCCTGGGCGCTGCCCGCGACCGTGTTCTTCCTGTTCTTCGCGGTGCTGCCGCTCGTCCTGGTGGCGGTGCTCTCCTTCACCAGCTGGGACGGCGTCGACGCGCCCCGGTTCAACGGCCTCGCCAACTGGACCAGGCTGCTGCACGACCCGGTGATGACGCAGAGCGTCGGTGTGACCCTGGCGCTGACCGTGGCCGGCGTGGTCGTGCAGACCCCGGTGAGCATCCTGCTGGGCGTGTGGGCGGCCGGTCACCAGCGCAACCGGGCCGTCCTGTCCGCGATCTTCTTCGTCCCGCTGCTGCTCTCCGCGACCGCGATCTCGGTGGTCTGGCGTGCCATCCTCGACCCCAACTTCGGCGTGCCCGCGCAGCTGGAAGGGCTCTTCGGCGACGGCAACCTGATGGGCAGTCAGGGCAGCGCCCTCGGCGTGCTCACCTTCGTCGGCATGTGGCAGTGGACGCCCATGCACGCCCTGCTCTACCAGGGCGGTGCCCGGGCGATCCCGCAGGTGCTCTACCAGGCCGCGTCGATCGACGGCGCGGGCAAGGTGCGGCAGTTCCTCCACATCACCCTGCCGCAGCTGCGCAACACCGTGATCACGTCGGTGATCCTGATGCTGGTCGGCGGCCTCACCACCTTCGACACCGTCCTCATCCTCACCCAGGGCGGCCCCGGCACCGACACCACCAACAGCGCCTACTACATGTACCAACAGGCCTTCAAGAGCTTCGACTTCGGGTCGGGCTCGGCGATCGCCCTGGTCCTGGTGGTGGTCGCCACCCTGATCTCGCTCGCCGTCGTGCGCCTGTCCGGCTACGACCGGATGCGCAGCACCACGGAGGGCCTGTGATGCGACGGCGCCCCAACCACCTCGCCGGGCTCGGTTCGCTGATCTGGCTGGCGCTGGTCGGCTTCCCGCTGTACGTCCTGCTGATCGCGACCTTCCGGACCCGCTCCGACTACTCCGAGCAGGGGCCGCTCACCTTCCCCGCACGGCTGACCCTGCGGAACTACCTCGACGACTTCTCCAACGGCTTCGGCCGGGACTTCCTCAACACGCTCCTGGTCGCCGTGAGCGTGGTCGCGATCGTGCTGCTGGTGGTGCCCCCGCTCGCCTACGCGATCGTGCGGGCCCGGGGGAGGACGATCGGCACGGTCTTCCGGATCTTCCTGCTGGGGCTGGCGATCCCGGCGCAGGCCGTGATCGTGCCGATGTTCTACGTCATCGGCAAGGCCGGTCTCTACGACAACCTGCTCGGCGTCATCCTGCCCACCGCGGCGTTCTGCCTGCCGGTGTGCACGCTGGTCCTCACCGGCGCGATGCGGGACATCGCCGGTGAACTCTACGAGGCGATGGCCCTGGACGGTGCGACCCCCTGGCGGGTGTTCTGGCGGCTGGTGGTGCCGCTGTCCAGGGGCGGCCTCTCCTCCGTCGTGGTCTTCGCCGCGCTGCAGGCGTGGAACGGCTTCCTGTTCCCGCTGATCCTCACCCAGTCGGAGAGCACCAAGGTCATCACCCTGGGCCTGTACGAGTTCCAGACCGAGCACGGCGTCGACGTCCCCGGCCTGCTCAGCGCCGTCGTGCTGTCGACGCTCCCCGTCCTCATCGTCTACCTGTTCGCCCGACGCGCCTTGGTCCAGGGCCTCATGGGCGTCGGCGGAAAGTGAGCGTTCACATGAACCGGGCCGTCCCGTCCGCCGTCCCGTCCGCCGACCCGCCCGCCGTCCCGACCGCCGACCCGAGCGCCCGCTGGCTCGACCGCTCGCTCGGCCCCGAGGAGCGCGCGGAGGCCGTGCTCGCCGAGATGACGCTGCCGGAGAAGCTGGCCCAGCTCGTCGGCGTCTGGGTCGGCGCCTCCGGCGAGGGCGGCGACGTCGCCCCGCACCAGCACGACATGGAGGAGCCGCCCGACCTCGACGGCCTGCTCCCGTCCGGGCTGGGCCAGTTGACCCGGCCCTTCGGCACCGCGCCGGTCGACCCGGCGCTGGGCGCGCTCTCACTGGCCCGCAGCCAGCAGCGCATCGCGGCCGCGAACCGGTTCGGCATCCCGGCCCTCGCGCACGAGGAGTGCCTGGCCGGCTTCGCCGCCTGGGGCGCCACCGCCTACCCGGTGCCGCTCTCCTGGGGCGCCACCTTCGACCCGGACCTGATCCGGCGGATGGCCGCGACGATCGGCCGCGACATGCGCGCGGTCGGCGTCCACCAGGGCCTCGCCCCGGTCCTCGACGTCGTCCGCGACGCCCGCTGGGGCCGGGTCGAGGAGACCATCGGCGAAGACCCCTACCTGGTCGGCACGGTGGCCACCGCCTACGTGCAGGGCCTGGAGTCGGCGGGGATCGTCGCCACGCTCAAACACTTCGCCGGGTACTCGGCCTCGCGCGCCGGACGCAACCTCGCCCCCGTGGGCATGGGCGCGCGGGAGCGCGCCGACGTGATCCTGCCGCCCTTCGAGATGGCGGTGCGCGAGGGCCGGCCCCGTTCGGTCATGCACGCCTACACCGACACCGACGGCGTCCCCTCGGCCGCCGACGAGGCGCTGCTGACCGGGCTGCTGCGCGACACCTGGGGCTTCGAGGGGACGGTGGTCGCCGACTACTTCGGCATCGCCTTCCTCAAGCTGCTGCACGGCGTCGCCGGCGACTGGGCCGAGGCCGCCGCCCTCGCCCTGGCCAGCGGTGTGGACGTGGAACTGCCCACGGTCAAGACCTTCGGGGCGCCGCTGCTGCGGGCCGTCGAGAACGGGGCGGTGCCCGAGGCGCTGGTCGACCGGGCGCTGCGCCGGGTGCTGGCGCAGAAGATCCAACTCGGCCTGCTGGACGAGGACTGGGACGCCGTCCCGGCGGCGCTCGCCGGCCGGCCGCTGGACGACCCGGACGCGCTGCGCGGCTCGGTCGACCTGGACCGCCCGGAGAACCGCGCCCTGGCCCGGGAGATCGCCGAGCGGGCCGTGGTGCTGCTGCGCAACGACGGCACCCTGCCGCTGCGCAGCCCCCGCCGGATCGCGCTGATCGGCCCCAACGCCGACGCCCCGACCTCGGTGCTCGGCTGCTACGCCTTCCCCGTGCACGTCGGCAGCCAACACCCCGAGGTCCCGGTCGGCATCGAACTCCCCACGCTGTACGAGGCGTTGGCGGCCGAGTTCCCGGAGAGCGAGATCCGGACGGCGGCCGGGGCGAGCGTCGACGGGCTCGACACCGCCGGCTTCGCCGAGGCCGTCGCGGCGGCCCGGCAGGCCGATGTCGTGATCGTCGCCCTCGGCGACCGGGCCGGGCTGTTCGGGCGCGGCACCAGCGGCGAGGGCTGCGACGTCGAGTCCCTGGAACTGCCCGGGGTGCAGCAGCAGTTGCTCGACGCGCTGCTGGACACCGGCCTGCCGGTGGTTGCGGTGCTGCTGGCCGGCCGCCCCTACGCGCTGGGACGCGCGGCGACCGAGGCGGCGGCCCTGGTGCAGACCTTCTTCCCCGGAGAGGCCGGGACCGAGGCGATCGCCTGCGTGCTCAGCGGCCGGACCGACCCCTCGGGCCGGCTGCCGGTCAGCATCCCGGCCCGGCCGGGCGTGCAGCCCTCCACCTACCTCGCCGCCCGCCTGGCCGGACCGAGCGAGGTGTCCAGCACCGACCCCAGCCCCGCGTTCGGATTCGGGCACGGCCTCGGGTACACGACGTTCGCCTGGACGGACCTGGAGGTGGAGCGGGCCACCGCCACGACCGAGGGCGAGTTCGCCCTCGCGTTCACCCTGCGCAACACCGGTGGGCGCAGCGGCAGCGAGACCGTCCAGCTCTACCTGCACGATCCCGTCGCGTCCGTCGTCCAGCCGGTCCTGCGGCTGATCGGCTACCGGCGGATCCCCCTGGACGCAGGGGAACGGACCCGGGTCCGGGTCCGCGTCCCCGCCGACCTCGCGTCCTTCACCGGGCGCGACGGCCGACGCATCGTCGAGCCCGGTGAGCTGGAGCTGCGGATCGCCGCCTCCAGCACCGACGTCCGGCTCACCGCCACCGTCCGGCTGGACGGCCCGGTCCGGGTCCTGGACCACACCCGGCGCCTGCACGCGGACTTCCGGTGCACCTGACCCGCCACCGCGCCGCCCGCCGGCGCAACCTTCCCCCCACTCACGGCCATTCAGACGGAGAGGTCCCATGTTCCGATCCCGCTCGTTACCGTCCCGCCTCCTGGGCGTCGTCGCCGCGGTCGGCCTCGCGCTCGGCCTGAGCCTGCAGGCCGCCCCCCGGGCCACTGCCGCCGCGCCTGCTGCGCCCGCCGCGCCCGCCGCGCCTAGGCTCGCCGCCTCGCTGACGCAGATCACCGACTTCGGCGCCAACCCGACCGGGCTGCTGATGCACCTGTACGTGCCGAGCAGCGTCAGGGCCGACCCGCCGATCCTGCTGGCCCTGCACGGGTGCCAGGGGACCGGCCCCTACCTGTACTCCAGCACCGACTTCGGCTCGCTGGCCGACCGGTACGGGTTCCTGGTCGTCTACCCCTCGACGAACCCGAGCGGAAGCTGCTGGGACGTCTCCTCGGACCAGGCGCTGACCCGCAACGGCGGAAGCGACCCGGTCGGGCTCATGTCGATGATCACCTACACGGAGCAGCACTACGGCGGCAACGCCGACGCCGTGTACGTGACCGGCGAGTCCTCGGGCGGGATGATGACGAACGTCATGCTCGCCGACTACCCGGACGTGTTCAAGGCGGGCGCGGCGTTCATGGGCGTGCCCTACCACTGCTTCCGCACCGGCTCCGTCCGCGGCTGGAACCCGGCCTGCGCCCAGGGCCAGGTCTCGATGAGCCCGCAGCAGTGGGGCGCACTGGTCCGCGACACGGGGGATCCCGGCTACACCGGTCCGCGTCCGCGCGTGCAGCTGTGGCACGGTACGGCCGATCCGATCCTGAGCCACCACAACCTGGGCGAAGAGATCAAGCAGTGGACCGACGTCCTCGGGGTGAGCCAGACCCCCTCGGCCACGGACACCCCCGCGGCCGGCTGGACCCGTACGCGGTACGACAACGGCGCCGGCACCACCCAGGTCGAGGCATACAGCATCGCCGGGGCCGGGCATCAACTGCCGGTCCAGGGAAGCGCGATGGCCGCCGACGCGATCCACTTCATGGGCCTGGACGCGGGCTCCTCCGGCGGCGGCACGACCGGTGCGCTGCGCGCGGTGGACGCGGGCAAGTGCCTGACCGCCGCGAACAGCGCGACGCCGGGCGCCCAGCAGCAGATCCGCACCTGTACCGGCGGTGCGGACCAGGTCTGGACCCGTACGGCCTCGAACCAGCTGACCGTGACCGCCGGAGGCAGCCCCCTGTGCCTGGACGCCAACGCCAGGGGTACCACCGACGGCACCAAGGTGATCGTCTGGTCCTGCAACGGCCAGGCCAACCAGCAGTGGCGGCTGAACCCGAACGGCACCGTCACCGGGGTGCAGTCGGGGCTCTGCCTGGACGTGGCCGGCCTGGCCACCGCGGACGGCTCGCCCGTCCAGCTGTGGAGCTGCAGCGGCGGCCGGAACCAGCAGTGGACGTTCGGCTGACCTGAGGCGGGCGATCCGAATGACTTCCGTTGCCCCGGAGTGCTCCTGACGGCAGGTCACGTTTGGGTAACGGGCTGCAGGAATCTTGTCGCGTCGATTGTTAGCGCTAACAATCGAGCGAACCGAACCGATGGACGATCGCGAGAGGAAGTCCCCCCATGTCCAAGAGAGCTGCGGCGGCCCTGGTCGCCGGCGCGATGGTCGTCGCCCTTGCCGCCTGCGGTTCCGGCGGCGCAGGCGGCGGCTCTGCCGGGAAGGGCCCCGGTCACAAGCTCGTCCTGGGCTTCTCCCAGGTCGGTGCGGAGAGCGGCTGGCGCACCGCCAACACCAAGTCGATCCAGGAGGCGGCGAAGAAGGCCGGGATCGAGCTCAAGTTCTCCGACGCGCAGCAGAAGCAGGAGAACCAGATCAAGGCGATCCGCTCGTTCATCCAGCAGAAGGTCGACGTGATCGCCTTCTCCCCGGTGGTGGAGTCGGGTTGGGACACCGTGCTGAAGGAGGCCAAGGACGCGCACATCCCGGTCGTCCTGACCGACCGCGCGGTGGACTCGAAGGACGAGTCGCTCTACGCCTCCTTCCTCGGCTCGGACTTCGTCGAGGAGGGCAGGGAGGCCGGCGACTGGCTGGTCAAGGAGTACGCGTCCGGCAGTGGTGACGTGAACATCGTCCAACTGGAGGGCACCACCGGCTCGGCACCGGCCAACGACCGCAAGTCCGGCTTCGCGGACGCCATCAAGGGCCGGCCCGGGTTCAAGGTCGTCGCCTCGCAGACCGGCGACTTCACCCGCGCCAAGGGCAAGGAGGTCATGCAGGCCTTCTTGAAGGCCCAGCCGAAGATCGACGTGCTGTACGCGCACAACGACGACATGGCGCTCGGCGCGATCCAGGCGATCGAGGAGGCCGGCAAGAAGCCCGGCACCGACATCAGGATCGTCTCCGTGGACGGCGTCAAGGACGCCTTCACCGCGATGAGCCAGGGCAAGATCAACTTCGACGTCGAGTGCAACCCGCTGCTCGGCGACCAGCTGATGGACCTGGTGAAGAAGGTCAGGGCAGGTGAGCAGGTGCCCCGGCGGATCAAGACCGAGGAGGGCACCTTCACCCCCGAGCAGGCCACCGCGGCCCTCCCGAACCGCCAGTACTGACCCGCTCGGACGCGCTGGGCCGGACCGCTCCTGCGGACCGGCCCCGCACGGCCCGTCCGGACCACCCGAGGGCGGGAGGAGTCCGGCAGACACGAGAGGAGAACCGGGGTGCGGCAGCAACCGGTCCTGGAAGTCCGGGGGATCCGCAAGGAGTTCCCCGGGGTGGTGGCGCTGGACGGGGTCGACTTCCGGCTCTTCCCCGGCGAGGTGCACGCCCTGATGGGGGAGAACGGCGCCGGAAAGTCCACGCTGATCAAGGCGCTCACCGGAGTCCACCCGATCGACGGCGGCGAGGTGCTGCTGGCCGGCCGGCCGGTGCGGATCACCGGACCGGCGCAGGCCCAGGAGGCCGGCATCAGCACGGTCTACCAGGAAGTGAACCTCTGCCCGAACCTGTCGGTCGCGGAGAACGTCTTCATCGGGCGCGAGCCCCGCCGGTACGGCCTGATCGACTGGGCCGCGGTGCGCCGCCGGGCCGCCGAACTGGTCCGCGAACTGGACCTGGACATCGACGTCGGCGCGCCGCTCGGCAGCCACTCCATCGCCGTCCAGCAGCTCGTGGCCATCGTCCGCGCGGTCGACGTCTCCGCCAAGGTGCTGATCCTGGACGAGCCCACCTCCAGCCTGGACCGCGACGAGGTGCGCCGACTCTTCACCGTGCTGCGCCGGTTGCGCGACCAGGGGGTCGCCGTCCTGTTCGTCTCGCACTTCCTCGACCAGATCTACGAGATCTGCGACCGGATGACCGTGCTGCGCAACGGCCGGCTCGAAGGCGAGTACCTGACCAGCGAGCTCGACCAGGCCCAGCTGGTCTCCCGGATGATCGGCACCGAGCTCGCCGGGCTCGACCGGCTCGGCGACGGCGAACGGCGTGAACGCACCGCCCCGGCCACCGGAGCGGTGTTCCTGCAAGCAGACGGGCTGACCAGGCGGGGCGCCGTCGAGCCGTACGACCTGGCCGTCCGGTCGGGCGAGGTGGTCGGGCTGGCCGGGCTGCTGGGCTCCGGACGGACGGAGGCCACCCGGCTGCTGTTCGGCGCCGACCGCAGCGACGGCGGCACGCTGCGGATCGAGGGCGCCGAGACCGCACTGCGCGGCCCGCGCGACGCGATCGCCCGCGGCATCGCGTTCTGCTCGGAGAACCGCAGGACCGAGGGCCTGGTCGGTGAACTGACCGTCCGGGAGAACATCGTGCTGGCACTGCAGGCGGCCCGGGGCTGGGCCCGTCCGCTGCCCCGGACCGCGCAGGACGAGCTGGTTCTGCGGTGGATCCGCGCCCTGGACATCCGTCCCGGCAACCCCGACGCACCGGTGCGCAACCTCAGCGGCGGCAACCAGCAGAAGGTGCTGCTCGCCCGCTGGCTGATCACCGACCCCAAGCTGCTGATCCTGGACGAGCCGACCCGCGGCATCGACGTCGGGGCCAAGGCCGAGATCCAGAAGCTGGTGGCGGACCTCGCCGAGGACGGCATGGCGGTGCTCTTCATCTCCGCCGAACTGGAGGAGGTACTGCGGCTCAGCCACCGGGTCGGCGTGCTGCGCGACCGCCGGATGGTCGCCCAACTGGACAACGACGGCGGGCTCACCCCGGAGCGCGTCATGGCAGCCATCGCGAGCGGAGCGGAGCAATGAGCGCGGCGACGGCCGCGGGCCCGGCCAAGGCCGGGGTCCGGGCACTGACCCGCCACCGGCTGTTCTGGCCGGCCGCGGTCCTGGCCGTGCTCCTGGTCGCCAACCTCGCCTTCACCCCCGACTTCTTCGCCGTCCACCTGCGCGGCGGCCACCTCTACGGCTCCCTGGTCGACATCCTGCACTTCGGCGCCCCGCTGGTCCTGGTCTCCCTGGGCATGACCCTGGTGATCGCCACCGGCGGCATCGACCTGTCGGTCGGCTCGACCGTCGCGATCTCCGGCGCCCTGGCCTGCCTGCACATCAGCCGGTCCGCCGACCCGGGCAGCGTCGACACCGTGCTGACCGCGCTCGGCTACGCCCTCGGTGCCGCCGTGGTGCTCGGCCTGGTCAACGGGCTCCTGGTGGCCAGGGTCGGCGTCCAGCCGATCGTCGCCACCCTGATCCTGATGGTCGCCGGACGCGGCGTGGCCCAGCTGGTCACCGACGGCCAGATCATCACCGTCACCAGCGAGCCGTACAAGCTGATCGGCGGCGGCTACTGGCTGAGCATGCCGTTCGCGATCCTGCTCAGCGCCCTCATCGCGCTGCTCGCCGCGCTGCTCACCCGCGCCACCGCGCTCGGCCTGCTGCTGGAGTCGGTCGGCGGGAACCCGGTCGCCAGCCGACTGGTCGGCATCCGGGCGTCGCGGCTGGTCGCCGTGGTGTACGTGTTCAGCGCCCTGTGCGCGGGCGTCGCCGGGCTGATGGTCTCCTCCAACGTCTCGGCGGCGGACGGGAACAACGCCGGCCTGTGGATCGAACTCGACGCCGTCCTCGCGGTGGTGCTCGGCGGGACCTCGCTCAACGGCGGCCGGTTCTCGATCGGCGGCACCGTCCTCGGCGCGCTGATCATCCAGACCCTCTCCACCACCGTCTACACCATCGGCATCCCGCCGGAGACCACCCTGGTGTTCAAGGCGTTCGTGGTGATCACCGTCTGCCTGATCCAGTCGCCCGCCTTCCGGGCCAAGCTCGCCGGACGGGGCGGCCTGCTCCGGCGCACCGTCCGGTCGCACACCGCGACCCCCAGCGCGCCGGAGGTCGGCGAATGAAGGTGAACGCTCACACCCTGGCGGGCCGCCTGCGCGGGCAGATCCCGCTGCTCGTCACCGCCGTGCTGCTGGTGTCGATGTTCGGCGGCGGCTCGGTGGAGTACGACGGCTTCTTCTCCGGCCAGGTCGTGCTCAACCTGCTGATCGACAACGCCTTCCTGCTGGTCGTCGCGGTCGGGATGACCTTCGTCGTGCTGACCGGCGGCATCGACCTGTCGGTCGGCGCGGTGGTCGCGCTGTCCACCATGGTCTCCGCCTGGCTGGTCGAACAGCACGGCTGGCCACCGCTGTTGGTGATCCCGCTGGTCCTGCTGACGGGCACCGCCGGCGGCTGGCTGATGGGCTGGGTCATCCACGTCTTCGAGATCCAGCCGTTCATCGTCACCCTCGCGGGCATGTTCCTGGCCCGCGGCCTGTGCTACACGATCAGCGTCGACTCGATCTCCATCACCGACCCGCAGTACACCGCCATGGCGCAGACCCGGATCCCGCTCGGCAGCCTGTTCGTCTCGCCGAGCGCGGTGATCGCCCTGCTGGTGGTCGCCGCCGGATTCGTGGTCCTCCACCACACCCGGTTCGGGCGCAACGTGTACGCGCTCGGCGGCAGTGAACAGTCCGCCCTGCTGATGGGCCTGCCGGTCCAGCGCACCAAGACCACCGTGTACGCGATCAGCGGCTTCTGCTCCGCGCTCGGCGGCGTCCTGCTCACCTTCTACATGCTCTCCGGCTACGGCCTGCACGCGGTCGGCCTGGAACTCGACGCGATCGCCGCGGTCGTCATCGGCGGCACCCTGCTCACCGGCGGCTCCGGCTACCTGCTCGGCACCGTGCTCGGCGTGCTGGTCCTCGGACTGATCCAGACCGTGATCAGCTTCCAGGGCACCCTCAGCTCCTGGTGGACCCGGATCGTCATCGGCGCCCTGCTTTTCGTCTTCATCGTCCTGCAGCGCCTGTCGACCGTCCGCCGGCGCTGACCGTCGCCCCTGGCCCCCGCCCCTGGCCCCCGCCGCTGACCCCCGCCGCGCACCCGGTGACCCCGGGTGCGCGGCGCGTTCAGCGGCGGCGCGCTCAGCCCGACGCGCGGACGACCAGCCTGGTGGGCAGCACCACCGACTCGCCGCCGGCAGGGTGGCGCAGCAGCAGATCCAGGGCACGGGAGCCGAGCTCCTCCACCGGCTGGCGGACGGTGGTCAGCCCCGGCCGGCACCGCGCCGCGAGCGGGGAGTCGTCGAAGCCGACCAGCGCGACATCCTCGGGGACCCGCATGCCGCGCCGCCGCAGGGCCCTGAGGGCTCCCGCGGCCATCTGGTCGGAGGCGGCGAACACCGCGTTGACGTCGGGGCGTTGGTCCAGCAGCCACTGCATCGCGTGCTCACCGGAGGCGCCGCTGAAGTCGCCGTACGCCACGGCCGGCCGGGCCGCGGCCATCGCGCTCACCGTCTGGTGGTAGCCGGCCAGCCGGTCCGCGCCCGCGGCGGTGTCCGGGGGCCCGGCGATGGTGGCCACCGAGCGGCGCCCGGACGCGTACAGCCGTTGCACCGCGTCCCTGGCGCCGGTGAGGTTGTCGGCGTCCACGAACGCCACCGTGCCCGGCTCCGGCGGCCGGCCCAGCGACACCACGGGCACCCTGGCCGCGTGCAGCAGCCGGGCGAGCGCGGTGTCCCCCCAGGGGCCGACCAGCAGCACCCCGTCGACGTGGCCGCCGCACAGGTAGCGCACCAGCGGCGGGCGCCGGGAGCGCCTGGGCACCGTGAACACGGCCAACTCCCGTTCCGTGCCCGGCAGGGAGCGCCGCAGCCCGGCCAGCAGCCGGACCGGGAAGGCGTCCGCGTGGTACTGCAGCGGATCGGCGAAGACCACGACGGCCACCACGCCGGTGTCCCGGGTGCGCGGCGCCCGGCGGCGGACGTACGCCAGGTCGCGCACCGCCCGTTCCACCCGGGCCGTCACCTCGGTGGAGACCCGGGCGGAACGGTTGAGCACCCGGGAGGCGGTCGCCGTGGAGACACCGGCCAGACGGGCGACCTCGGCCAGCGTCGGAGCGGTGTCGTTGCCGGGAATGAGCTGGGGCATGGGGCCGTCCTGGATCGGTCCTCGACAGGGAACTCCACCCTCGGACCCGTCACCCACGCCGGGCCGCCACCCTGCCAGCTTGGCCGGACGACCATGCAGCGTCAAGGCATCCGGCGCGCCCGCCCGCGCTCCCGTCGGGCACGGGGTCGTCAGCCCAGTCCGCCGCGGCGGATCACCTCGGCGTACCAGCGGGCGCTGCTCTTGGGCGTGCGCGCCAGGGTGTCGAAGTCGACGCGGACGATGCCGAAGCGCTTGTCGTAGCCGTACGCCCACTCGAAGTTGTCGAGCAGGGACCAGAGGAAGTAGCCGCGGACGTCGGCGCCGGCGTCGATGGCGTCGGCGACGGCGTCGAGGTGGCGGTGGAGGTAGGCCGTCCGTTCGGGGTCGTGGACGGTGCCATCGGGGGCGACGGTGTCCTGGAACGCCGCGCCGTTCTCGCTGACGATCAGGGGCAGGCCGAACTCGTGGTGCATGCCGATCAGCGCGTCGGACAGCCCGGTGGGGTCGATCGGCCAGCCCATGGCGGTGACGTCGTCGTTGGCGCGGTGGAAGGCGACGGCGTCGGCGCCCGGCCAGGGCGAGGACGCGCTGGAGCCGTGCCCGTCCTCGCGCGGACGGCCCTCGGCGTCCGCCGGGGCGGCGGAGACGACGGTCGGGGTGTAGTAGTTCAGGCCGAGCAGGTCGATCGGGCGGGAGATCTCGGTGAGGTCGCCGTCGTGGACCAGGGCGTCCCAGTCGACCAGGTGCGCGGTGTGCCGCAGGAGGTCGTCGTCGTACCGGCCCCGGAACATCGGGCCGGTCCAGATCCGGTTGCCGACGGCGTCGATCCGGCGGGCGGCCTCCAGGTCCTCCGGGCGGTCGCTGAGCGGCCGTACGACGTGCAGGTTGAGCGAGACGGACACCCGGGCGGCGGCGGGCAGGGCGGCGCGCAGGGCGCCGACGGCCAGGCCGTGGCCGAGGTTGAGGTGGTGGGCGGCGCGCAGCGCGTCGCCGGGGTCGGTGCGGCCGGGGGCGTGGACACCGGAGCCGTAGCCGAGGAAGGCGCTGCACCAGGGCTCGTTGAGGGTGATCCAGGTGGGCACCCGGTCGCCGAGCGCCTCGGCGGCGAGCGCCGCGTAGTCGGCGAAGCGGTACGCGGTGTCCCTCGCCGGCCAGCCGCCGCCCGCGGCGGAGCCGCCGTTCGACGGGGTCTCCAACTCCTGGGGGAGGTCCCAGTGGTAGAGGGTGGCGACCGGGGTGATGCCGTGGGCGAGGAGTTCGTCGGTCAGCGCCCGGTAGAAGTCCAGGCCGCGTTCGGAGGCCGGGCCGCGGCCGGTCGGCTGGACGCGGGGCCAGGCGATGGAGAACCGGTAGGAGGTCAGGCCGAGGTCGGCCATCATCCGGACGTCCTCGCGGAACCGGTGGTAGTGGTCCACCGCGATGTCCCCGGTGTCGCCGCCCTCGACCCTGCCGGGCGTGCGGCTGAAGGTGTCCCAGATCGACGGGGTGCGGCCGTCCTCGGCCACGGCGCCCTCGATCTGGTAGGCGGCGGTGGCCGTGCCCCAGGCGAAGTCCGGCGGGAAGGCACGTCGGGCGGGGCTGATGTTCGGTGGGGCGGCGGTCATGGCAGGAGTCTCCAATGAGAGGTGGTGACCATCGGGTGCCGGCTGGGGGGGGGGGGGCGGGGGGGGGGCCCGCCGCCCGGCCCGCCCCCGCCCCCCCGGGCGGGGGCGGGGGGGGGGGGCGCCGGGGGGGGGGGGGGGGGCGGGGGGGGCG
>NZ_JBMVFA010000063.1:0-15073 GCF_049543595.1 Kitasatospora sp. NPDC094028
GCTGAACATCATCGAGCCGTAGGACGACCCGTTCACGTTCGACGCGTAGACCAGGTGCTTGCCGTTGACGACCACGTCGGTGAAGTCCTTGAGCGCGGTCCAGCCGTGCGCCGGCTGGGCCAGCGCACCCGTCGAGGACCACCGGTACGTCGACGGCAGGGCGCACGTTCCGCTCGGGGCGGGTTCTGCGGGGGGCGGCGCGGAGGCGGAGGATCCGGACGGCCGGAGGTTCCAGTGCTGGTTGGCACCGCCCCAGGAGTCCCAGATCTGGACGGGAGTGCCGTTGCCGGTCTGGTTGCCGGGGGTCTCCAGGGCCCGGCCACTGGCGAGGTTGACGAGGGTGTAGGAGCCGTCGCCGTTCAGGTTGGCCTTCCAGCGCTGGTTGGCACCGCCGTTGGCCTCCCACACCAGCGGCCTCGTGCCGTTGTCCGTCCGGCCGCCCGGCTCGTCCAGGACCCGGCCGCTCGCGAGGTTGGTGAAGGTGTAGGAGCCGTCGTCGTTCCTGGCGGCCCGCCACTGCTGGTTGGCGGCGCCACTGGCGTCCCACACCTGGAGCGGGGCGCCGTTGCGGTTCTGCCCGGCGAACTCGTCGAGGACACGGCCGGAGGCGCCCATCGCAGAGAGCGTGTAGACGGTGCCGGGGGTGATGCCGCCGGCCGGCGCGCCGCCGGCGCTACGAAGGGTGCTGAGGACGGCGTCGTAGGCGGGCTTCCTGTTGCCGTTGCCGTCGAACAGCAGGGGGTTCTCGCCGCTGCGCCAGGAGTCGCTGTCGCGGATGCCCCACACCGTGATGCCGGTGCAGCGGGCGACGTCGAGGCAGGCCCGGACGGTGTCGGCGTAGGCGGTGGCGGGCGCCTGGGCGATGTCGAGTTCGGTGAGCTGGACGTCGACGCCGAGTGCGGCGAAGCCGGCCAGGGTGGTCTGGAAGCTCGCCGGCGGGCCGCCGGCGCCGAAGTGGCTCTGGAAGCCGACGCAGTCGATGGGCACGCCACGGGACTTGAAGTCCTTGACCATGGCGTAGACGCCCTGGGTCTTGGCGTCGGACCAGTTCTCGATGTTGTAGTCGTTGTAGCAGAGCTTGGCCGAGGGGTCGGCGCTGCGGGCGGTGCGGAAGGCCTCCTCGATGAAGCCGTCGCCCAGCACGTTCTGGAACACCGAGCCGCGGTGCCGGCCGCTGCCGTCGTCGGCGAAGGCCTCGTTGACCACGTCCCAGGCGTAGATCTTTCCCTTGTAGTGGGCCATCTCGGCGGCGATGTGGTTGTCCATCACGCTGCGCAGGGTGGTGGCGTCGCCGAGGGACTTGACCCAGTCGGGCAGTTGGGAGTGCCAGACCAGGGTGTGGCCGCGCATGCGCTGGCCGTGCGCGGAGGCGTGGTTGACGATCGAGTCGGCGGGCGCGAAGTTGAACGACCCGCGGGAGGGCTCGGTGGTGTCCCACTTCATCTCGTTCTCCGGGGTGATCATCTTGAACTCCCGGTCGAGAATGGTCGCGTAGGCCGAATCACCGAGCCTTCCCGAGGCCACCGCCGTACCGAAGTAGCGGCCGCTGCCGCCCGCCGCGTCGCCGACCGTGGTCGGCGGGTTGGTGTCCGGTGTGAGCGCTGCCATGGCGACCAGCGGGACGGCGGCACCCGTCGCTGCGAGGGCCGCGGCGATCGCGATCACGCGGCGGGTCGCCGGACGGCGACGGTGAGAGCGGTTCTGATCTGGCAAGGGCTTGTTCCCTCTGGACGTAGTTGGCCTTGGTCTCGGCCTCGGTCACCTGCCAGTTGCCGCCGCGTGCAAGGAGGTTGCCGCGGATCGGGAAACCTTCTCGGACGCCCGGAGACGCACGGCCGCCTGGTCGGCCCGGAGCATGTTGCTCCGGGCCGACCCTGGACGACCAGTTCCTGCTCGGCCCCGACGTGCTGGTGGCACCCGTGTACGAGGCCGGCGCCCGCTCCCGCCGGGTGTACCTGCCCTCCGGAGCCCGCTGGCTCGACCCGGCCACCGGCCGCACCCTGGAAGGCGGGACGCGTTCGACGCGGACGCCCCGCTGGAACGCCTCCCGGTCTTCGTCCGGGAAGGCACCGACGTCGCGGGCCTGCTCCGCTGACCCGGGCGGGGGCCGCTCAGCTCCCGCCCATGCCGCCTTGAGCGGCGACCATGGTCAGGTTCAGCCCGTTCACCGCCCGGGCCAGGCCCGGGGTGCCGTCGGCGAGCCGGGCGGTGAGCGCCGCGATCCGGCCGCCGTGGGCCCGGCGCTCGTGCGCGGAGAGCACCAGCCGCAGGTGCCCGTGGGCGGCCAGCGCCGCGAGGACCGCGTCGCCGAACGGCACCGCGGCGACCGGTGCGTCGCCGCGGACGGCCTCGGCCACCCGCACCTGGAGGTCCAGGGCCTCGCGCGGATTGTCCATCGCCACCGTCCGGTGCGGAGCGACCGGGCCGTAGGGGTCGCGGTCGGCCATGGTCACCGCGCCGAGCACCGCGAGCCGCTCCTCGACGGCCTCCAGGGTGTCCTCGCGGCCGCGCCTGATCCACGCCTTCCAGGAGCGGGGCCGCTCGGCCACCTCCGCGAGCAGCGCGTCCAGGACCGGATCCCCGGTGGCCGCGGCGGAGACGACCCGGACCCGGCCCGCCCCGTCCTCGTCGACGGCGCCCCGGTGGGCGAGCTCGGCCAGGGCGGCGGCCCGCACCAGGAAGCCGGCCCGGGCGCGGTCCTGCAGCGACTGCGCCCGGGTGTCGAAGGCCAGCAGGTAGGCGTCCAGATGGAGTCCTCGGCTCATGACACCGACGATACGGCGCGCCGCCCCTGCCCGCCGTCGCCTTGCGGGACGACCCGCCCTCCACCTGCGGGAGCACACCCGCAGCGGGGCTGCGGGTCGCAGTGGGCATCCGGCCCGTCGAGCCCGTCGAGGAGGTGCACCTTGGCTCCGCGACCCGGGCGCCCCGGCCGTGGGCACCGCTCCCGAGGTGGAGCGGGCCCGCGACCGGGGCGGAGGTCACCCCTGCGGGGCGGGTGCCTCCGCCCGTGCCTCGATCACCAGGGCGTGACCGGGGCGGTTGGTCATGTCCGGGGCCGCCAGGCCGACGAAGTCCTCGAAGTAGCGTGCCGGCATGCGGAATTCCTCCGGGCGATCACGGATGGTGTGCGTGACCGTACTATCGAAGGCCCCTTCCGGGAAGTGCTGACGAGGCAGGCCTTGACGGCGTCCCGATCCGGCCACGAGGAGGCCGGCAGGATTCCTCGGATTCGCGGCAACCCTTTGCGGAGCCGGTGGCAACAAGAGGACGGATCCGGCCGGTTCGGGTGCCGGGATCCGCTCCTACCTCGTGCACGGCTCGCAAGGAGAACGTCAACCCATGAGCAAATCCCCCCGCAGTGGCGGCCGCGGACGTCACCGCCGTCGCATGAGCGCCACCGCTCTGCTGCTCGGCGTGCCCGTCGCGGTCGGGTCGTACTTCGTGGCCACCCACGACGAGTCCCAGGCCGCGACGGTCGACGGCGACGCGTACTACCGGCTGGTCTCGGTGCGCAGCGGCAAGGTTCTGGACGTCAACGGCTTCTCCACTGCCGACGGCACCCGTGTCCAGCAGTGGACCGACCAGAACACCGCCAACCAGCAGTGGCGCCTGAGGCCGGTCGGGGACGGCTACTACGAGTTGGTGAACCGCAACAGCGGCAAGGTGCTGGGCATCGCGGGCGACGCCACGAACGAGGGTGCCGTCGCCGAGCAGCAGACGGACCGGTCCGCGGCCTCCCAGCAGTGGCGGATCGGCGACGTGAGCGGGGCCGACGCGGTCACCTTCACCTCTCGCGAGAGCGGTCAGGTCCTGGACGTGACGGGCGGCTCCACGAACCAGGGCGCGCAGGTCATCCAGTGGGGCGGCTGGGGCGGTGCCAACCAGCAGTGGAAGCTGGTGAAGGTCCCCGGCACGCCGGCGGGCGGGGCCGGCGGCTCCCAGGGCTCCGGCCCGTACGTGTGGAAGAACGCCCCGGTGGCGGGCGGCGGTTACGTCACCGGCCTGGTGTTCAACCAGAAGGAGAAGGGCCTGCTGTACGCGCGCACCGACATGGGTGGCGCGTACCGCTGGGACACCGGCGCCGAGCAGTGGATACCGCTCACCGACTGGGTCGGCCAGAAGGACTGGAACCTGCTGGGCATCGAGTCGCTGGCCACCGACCCGGTCGACCCGGACCGGCTCTACCTCGCGGCCGGCACCTACACCAACGACTGGGCCGGCAACGGCGCGATCCTGCGCTCCACCGACCGCGGCCGCACCTTCCAGCGCACCGACCTGCCGTTCAAGCTGGGCGGCAACGAGGACGGCCGCGGGGCGGGCGAGCGCCTGGTGATCGACCCCGCGAACCACGAGAACCTGCTGCTGGGCACCCGCAGGAACGGCCTGTGGCGCAGCACCGACGCCGGGGTGACCTGGAGTCAGGTCTCCTCGTTCCCGGTCAAGGACGGGGCGGGCTTCGGCACCGGCATCTCCTTCGTGACCTACGGCCCGGCCGGCAGCAACACCGTCTACGTCGGCGTCGCCGACAAGTCCGCCAACCTGTACCGCTCCACCGACGGCGGCAACTCCTGGCAGGCCGTCTCCGGGCAGCCCACCGGCCAGATGCCGCAGCACGGCGTGCTCTCCGGTGACGGCTCGCTGTACCTGACGTACACCAACGCCCCCGGGCCCAACGGTGTGACGGCGGGTTCGGTGTGGAAGTACGACATCTCCGGCGGCGGGTGGAAGAACGTCTCGCCGTCCCAGGGCGGCTACGGGTTCGCCGGTCTGGCCGTCGACCCGCGGAAGCCGTCCACGGTGATGGTCACCACGCTGGACCGCTGGTGGCCGCAGGACGAGGTCTACCGCAGCACCGACGGCGGTGCGACCTGGAAGGCCCAGTCCGACAAGTCGGTGCGGGACCCCTCCATCGCCCCGTACCTCGGCACCGGCATCGGGCACTGGATGACCGCCCTGAGCATCGACCCGTTCGATTCCGGGCACGTGATGTACGGCACCGGCAACGGCATCTGGGCCACCAAGGACGCCAACGCGACCGACAACGGCGGTACCAGCCACTGGACCATCGGAGCCCGCGGGCTGGAGGAGACCGCACTGTACGACGCGGTCTCCACGCCCGGCGCCGCCAGACTCATCACCGCGATGGGCGACCAGGGCGGCTTCGTGTACGACGACCTGACGAAGGAGCCGACCGGGCGGCTGGTCAACCCGACGATCTACAACAGCACCTCGGTCGACTACGCCCAGTCCAACCCCTCCCTGGTGGTCCGGGTCGGCCGGGGCGGCGAGCAGGACGGCGCCCTGTCCACCGACGGCGGTCACACCTGGAACGGTTTCAAGGGCGAGCCGGTGCCCGGCGCGGACAGCGGTCACATCGCGATCGCGGCGGACGGCTCCAGCTTCGTGTGGACCGAGGCCGGCCAGGCCCCGTACCGCTCCACCGACCGGGGCGCGAGCTGGTCGAGGGTCAACGGCCTGGGCAAGGACGCCCTGGTGATCGCCGACCGGTCCTCGGCCACCACCTTCTACTCACTGAACAACGGCACGCTCTACGCCAGCACCGACGGCGGCGCGAGCTTCGGCGCCCGCGCCACCAACCTGCCCGCCGGCAAGCTCACCGCCGTCCCCGGTGTCGCGGGCGACCTGTGGCTCGCCACCGGCCAGGGCGTGCTGCACTCCACCGATGGCGGGCGCAGCTTCAGCAGGATCTCCTCGGCGCAGTCCGGCACCGCGGTCGGCTTCGGCAAGGCCGCACCGGGCACCTCGTACCAGGCGCTGTACCTGATCGGCACGGTCAAGGACGTGGCCGGCGTCTTCCGGTCCACCGACGAAGGCGCCAGCTGGGTGCGGATCAACGACGACGCCCACCAGTGGGGCGGCTTCGCCGGACAGGGCATCATCACCGGTGACCCCGACATCTACGGTCGCGTCTACATCGGCACCAACGGACGCGGTCTGCAGTACGGCGACCCGTCCTGACACCACCGACCGTGCGGGGCCGCAGACCCTTGCCCAGGTTCCAGGAGTCGTTGCGACACCCCGGCTCAGGGGATGCACTGGACTTCGAGATCCGCGAGGACCTGCCGCAGCGCCCGGTGAAGTCGAGCCGGGAGCGGGCGGCGCACTCCCCGCTCGTGCAGCAGGGGCGCAGCAACGGAGACGCGTGCCCGATCGTCGGCATCCGTCCAGGGACCGGCCTCAAGTGACTGCACGGCGGCAGCGGCGAACGAGGCGGGAAGGCGGCACCACCGATCACTGCGGTGGTGCCGCCTTCCCGTCCATCGCGGTACCCGACCGCTCAGCCATAGGGTGGGGGTGATGGTGGTCGGCGCGAACGTGTGGAGATGTTGATGGACTCGTCCCCTGTTTCCGATGGTGGTCTTCTTCCGGTCGGGGTGGTGGGGCTCGGTGACATCGCGCAGAAGGCGTATCTGCCGGTGCTGGGTGCGCTGCCGGGCCTCGACCTGCGGTTGATGACGCGGGACGGGAAGAAGCTGGACCGGATCGGGGAGGCGTACCGGGTCGGCCCGGAGAGCCGGTACACCGATCTCGGGGAGTTGATCGGCAGCGGGATCCGGGCGGCGTTCGTGCATGCCGCGACCAGCCAGCATGTGCCGATCGTGGAGCAGTTGCTGACGGCGGGTGTGGACGTGTATGTCGACAAGCCGCTCGACTACACCCTGGACGGCGCCCGCCGCCTGGTCGGCCTGGCGGACCGGACGGGCCGTTCGCTGATGGTGGGCTTCAACCGGCGGCACGCGCCCGGCTACGCGCAGGCGCTGGAGCGGCCCCGGGACCTGATCGTGCTGCAGAAGAACCGCGAGGGCCTGCCGGAGGCGGCCCGCTCGCTGGTCTTCGACGACTTCATCCACGTGGTCGACACCTTGCGCTTCCTGGTGCCCGGCGAGGTCGAGCACGTCGACGTCCGTTCGCGGGTGCGGGACGGGCTGGTGGAGCACGTGGTGCTGACGCTCGGCGGGGACGGGTTCACGGCGCTGGGGATCATGAACCGGGTGTCCGGTTCGACGGAGGAGGTGCTGGAGGTCTCCGGCGGCGAGTCCAAGCGGGAGGTGCGCAACCTCGCCGAGGTGATCGACCACCGGGGGCAGCCGACCGTGCGCCGGCGCGGTGACTGGGTGTCGGTCGCCCGGCAGCGCGGGATCGAGCAGTGCGTGCTCGGGTTCCTGGCCGCCGTCCGGGACGGGAAGACCGTCGACGCGCACGACGCGCTGCGCACGCACGAGCTGTGCGAGCTGATCGTCGAGCGGATCGAGGGCCGCTGAGTGCGGGGCGGGCGACCCGCAGGTGGTCCGCCTCAAGCCCTGACCCGACCTGCGGTTATGCTGCCTCCGCCGCCGGTGGTCACCGGCGGCGGAGGCGACACGGGGGGCTTGAACATGCGGTACCGGATCGAGCGGATCGGCGGCGCCGAGGACTGGCAGCGCCTGCGCGCCGTACGGCTGGCCCAGCTGCTCGACACGCCGATGGCGTTCGTCGAGACCCACGAGACCGCGCTGCGGCACCCCGAGGAGGAGTGGCGGACCCGGGCCGCGGCGGTGAACGGGCCCGGCCGGGTCGGCCTGGTCGCGGTGGACGGCGAGCGCGGCGACGAGTGGGTCGGCACGATGCTCACCCTCCCGCACCCCGAGGAGCCCACCACCGTGGTGCTGATCGGCGTCTGGGTGGCCCCGGAGCACCGCGGCCGCGAGCGCGGCGTGACGGACCTCCTCTTCGACGCCGTCCTGGACTGGGCCCGGGCCGAGGGCGCGAAGCGGATGGTGCTCCGGGTGCACGAGGCCAACGACCGCGCCGCCGCCTTCTACGAGCGGCGCGGCTTCGCCTTCACCGGCCACGCGGAGCCGTTCGTGCTGGACCCGACGACGAGCACCCTGCGGATGGTCCTCCCGCTGGACTGACACCCGGCCCGGCGGAAGGAGCTACCGGACGTAGTCCGCCAGGTGCTCGCCGGTCAGCGTGGAGCGGGCCGCGACCAGTTCGGCCGGCGTCCCCTCGAAGACCACCCGGCCGCCGTCGTGCCCCGCGCCCGGCCCGAGGTCGATGATCCAGTCGGCGTGCGCCATCACCGCCAGGTGGTGCTCGATCACGATCACCGACTTGCCGGAGTCCACCAGCCGGTCCAGCAGGCCGAGCAGCTGCTCCACGTCGGCCAGGTGCAGGCCGGTGGTCGGCTCGTCCAGGACGTACACGCCGCCCTTGTCCGCCATGTGGGTGGCCAGCTTCAGCCGCTGCCGCTCGCCGCCGGACAGCGTGGTGAGCGGCTGCCCGAGGCTCAGGTAGCCGAGGCCGACGTCGGCGAGGCGCCGGAGGATCCGGTGCGCGGCCGGGAGGTGGGCCTCGCCGGCGCCGAAGAACTCCTCGGCCTCGGCGACCGGCATCGCCAGCACCTCGCTGATGTCCCGCCCGCCGAGCCGGTACTCCAGCACCGCGGCCTGGTAGCGGCGGCCCTCGCAGTCCTCGCAGGTGGTCGCCACGCCGGCCATCATCGCCAGGTCGGTGTAGACCACGCCGGCGCCGTTGCAGGTCGGGCAGGCGCCCTCCGAGTTGGCGCTGAACAGGGCGGGCTTCACGCCGTTGGCCTTGGCGAAGGCCTTGCGGATCGGGTCGAGCAGGCCGGTGTAGGTGGCCGGGTTGCTCCGCCGGGAGCCCTTGATCGGGCTCTGGTCGACGGAGACCACGCCCTCGTCGGGCGGGATCGAACCGTGGATCAGCGAGCTCTTGCCGGAGCCCGCCACGCCCGTGACCACGGTGAGCACCCCGAGCGGCACGTCCACGTCGACGTCCCGCAGGTTGTGCGCGTTCGCGCCGCGGATCGCCAGCGTGCCGGTGGGCGTGCGCACGCTCGTGCGCAGCGCCGTCCGGTCGGCCAGGTGCCGGCCGGTGACGGTGCCGCTGGCGCGCAGCCCGTCCACGGTGCCCTCGAAGCAGACCGCGCCGCCCGCCGTACCGGCGCCCGGGCCGAGGTCGACGACGTGGTCGGCGATCGCGATGGTCTGCGGCTTGTGCTCGACCACCAGCACGGTGTTGCCCTTGTCGCGCAGGCGCAGCAGCAGGTCGTTCATCCGGCTGATGTCGTGCGGGTGCAGGCCGGTGGTCGGCTCGTCGAAGACGTACGTGGTGTCGGTGAGCGAGGAGCCGAGGTGGCGGATCATCTTGACGCGCTGCGCCTCGCCGCCGGACAGGGTGCCGGAGGGGCGGTCGAGCGAGAGGTAGCCGAGGCCGATCTCCACGAAGGAGTCGAGGGTGTGCCGCAGGGTGGCGAGCAGCGGCGCCACCGAGGGCTCGTCCAACTCCTTTACCCAGGCGGCCAGATCGCTGATCTGCAGGGCGCAGGCGTCGGCGATGCTGATTCCGCCGATCTTCGAGGAGCGGGCTGCGGCGCTGAGCCGGGTGCCCTCGCAGTCGGGGCAGGCGGTGAAGGTGACGGCGCGCTCGACGAAGGCCCGGATGTGCGGCTGGAGGGCGTCCTTGTCCTTGGCGAGCATGGACTTCTGGAGCTTGGGGATCAGGCCCTCGTAGGTGAGGTTGACGTTGTTGATCCGGACCTTGGTCGGCTCGCGGTACAGGAAGTCCTGCAGTTCCTTCTTGGTGTACTTGCGGATCGGCTTGTCGGGGTCGAGGAAGCCGGAGTTGGCGTACACGCCGACCGTCCACCAGCTGTCCGTCTTCCAGCCGGGGATGGTGATCGCGCCCTCGTTGAGGGACTTGCTGTCGTCGAACAGCTGGGCCAGGTCGATGTCGGAGACGGTGCCGCGGCCCTCGCAGCGCGGGCACATGCCGCCGGTGATGCTGAAGCTGCGCCGCTCCTTGACGGTCTTCCCGCCGCGCTCGACGGTGACGGCGCCGGCGCCGCTGATCGAGGGGACGTTGAAGGAGAAGGCCTTGGGGGAGCCGATGTGCGGGGTGCCGAGGCGGCTGAACAGGATGCGCAGCATCGCGTTGGCGTCGGTGGCGGTGCCCACGGTGGAGCGCGGGTCGGCGCCCATCCGCTGCTGGTCGACGATGATCGCGGTGGTCAGGCCCTCCAGGACGTCCACCTCGGGGCGGGCGAGGGCGGGCATGAAGCCCTGGACGAAGGCGCTGTAGGTCTCGTTGATCAGCCGCTGGGACTCGGCGGCGATGGTGTCGAAGACCAGCGAGCTCTTGCCCGAGCCGGACACGCCGGTGAAGACCGTCAGCCGGCGCTTGGGGATGTCGACGTCGACGTCCTTCAGGTTGTTCTCGCGGGCGCCGTGCACCCGGATCAGGTCGTGGCTGTCGGCGACGTGCGGCTCGGCCATCGTTCTCTTCGCTCCCTGGCTGTCGGTCGGGTTCTGCGGGCTGCGCGGGGGCGGGCCCGCCCCGGGGGTGTCCCGGGGCGGGCCCGGTGGCCGCGGGTTCAGCGCACCTCGTTGAAGCGGACCATGTTGCCCGCCGGGTCGCGGAAGGCGCAGTCGCGGACGCCGTACGGCTGCTGGGTCGGCTCCTGGACGAGTTCGGCGCCGCCGGACTTCAGCCGGTCGAACACGCCTTCCAGGTCGGTGGTGGCGAGCACCACGCGGGCGTACGTCCCCTTGGCCATCATCTCGGTGATCGTACGCCGTTCCTCCTCGGTGATGCCCGGGTCGGCGAACGGCGGCTCCAGCACCAGCGAGACGTCGGGCTGCCCGGCGGGGCCGAGGGTGATCCAGCGCATCGGGCCGCCGCCGACGTCCTGGCGGACCTCGAAGCCGAGCAGGTCGCGGTAGAAGGCGAGCGAGGCCTCGGGGTCGGTGTGCGGGAGGAAGGTCCAGTGAATGGTGATCTCGTTCATGACTGCAACGCTAGGCCCGCCTCCCGCGCGGGCGCTTCTCGAAAACTGATCGGTTCGCGCGGGCCCGGCCAAGATCCGCAGGACACGCCTCAGACGCGGCAGCGCAGCATCTCCAGCGGGGGGTGTGCGAGGAGGTCCGCCCAGAAGTCCTCGCCGTACGCGCGCAGGCCCTCCTCGGAGACCCGCAGCGGGACCCACTCCGGCTCGCGGAACCCGGCCGCGCGCAGGGACGCCTCGTAGACCTCGCGGCGCGGCGCCGCGCCGACGATGGTGATCGGCCGCGGGTCGAGCAGGGCGGTGACCCGGACCTTCGGACCGGTCGGGAGCTCCTCGCCGGTCGGCTCGCAGCGGAAGCCGTACGCCTCCAGGGACGGACAGTCGAAGCGGTAGTCCGGCTTCTGGGCGAGCACGAAGAACTCCCCGCCCGGCACCAGGCTCCGGTGGATGCGGCGGCACATCCGCTCCATGGCGGCGACGTCCGCGGCGTAGTTCAGGCACTGCACCGCCAGGGCGAGGTCGAACTTCCGCTCCAGCGGCCGCAGTTCGGCCACATCATCGACCTCGTAGGACACCCCCGGCGGCTCGCGCCGCTCGATGCCCCGCGCGGCGGCGACCATCTCGCCGGAGATGTCGACGCCCAGCACCTCGGTGGCGCCGCGGCGCCTGAACTCCCGGCTGTAGAAGCCCGTTCCGCAGGCCAGGTCCAGGACGGACCGGCCGCGCACGTCCCCCACCAGGCCGAGGAAGCTCGGCACCTCTGCGTACCGCGCGCGGTGACGCCGGAGTCCAGGTGGGTCAGGCGGCGGGCAGGGCCTGCCAGTCGGCCCAGGTGATGTCGCGGCCCAGGTAGCGCGGGTGCTGGAAGGGCCAGTCGGCGGCGATCCACTGCGGCACGAGGGCGTCCAGCGCGCGCTCCACCTCGCTGCCGACGAGCTCGGCCACCACCCACCAGGACACCTCGCCGTCCGCGCCGGCCCGCTCCGGCGGGTCGATGTAGACGCAGCCGCGGATCGCCGTCTCGGCGCGGTCGAGCAGGACGTAGTTGAAGGACTGGTGGGCGGTGATCTCCTTCTCGTGCCGCAGCAGGTCGATCCGGTTCGCCTCGTAGGTGATGGTCTCCGCGGGCCAGCCCCAGGCCGGTCCGAAGATGCTCCACAGGTGCTCCCGCGAGCCCATCACGGCCGGGTAGTCGAGGGGCGCGTCGGCCTCGCGGATCGGCCGCAGGTGGTGGGCGCCGTCCGGCAACGGGACGTGCAGGGGGTGGACGAAGTCTTCGGGCAGCCAGGTCATGGCGCCGAGGCTAGCGGCGGCCGGGCCGTGGGCGCACGGAATTTCCGGACGGGGTGCGCGGGCGGCCCCGGCTACCAGATCCAGATCCCGGTGCCGCCGTCCGTCAGGTGGGCCGCCTCGGGGCCGGGGCGGGAGGCCTCGTCCAGCGGGACGGTGAAGCGGTGCTCGCCGAGGTCCAGGACGAGGAAGCGCCCCGGTGCCAGCTCGCAGGTGTCGACGGTCTTGCCGATGTAGTAGCGCAGCAGCTCCACCGACCCGGGCGAGGGGAACCGCCAGCCCCGGCAGCCGTACCGCCCGAAGGGGGCGCTCAGCGCGCGCAGGACGGGCCCGTCGAAGTGCAGCTCGACGTGGTCGCGCATGAAGCACACCGCGCTCACCTCCCGGCCGATCAGCAGCCGGAGCGGGTCGTTCGGGTCGTCGGCGGTGTCCATGCGCCCATGCTGTCAGAGGGCGGGTCCGGCCGTGGCGGCGGGTCAGGCCTGGTCGAGGTCGCCGGCCGTGGGGGCGAGCGCCCAGTCGAGCGCGAGGTCGGCGACGGCCTCCCAGCCCTCCTCGCCGCAGGTGTAGTGGCTGCGGCCGTCGAACAGCTTGTAGGCCGTGATCGCCTCGGAGTGCTTGACGTTGCGCTCGTAGTTCTCGCGCTGCACGGCAGGGGGCAGGATGTGGTCGTGGCCGCCGGAGATGAAGAGCAGCGGCGCGCGGTCGTCGTTGGAGAAGTCGTAGGTGGTCGCCGCGTGCGGGGTCACGTTCGCCAGACCGCCCTGGAACAGCATGCGGCCCGAGACCGGGACGGCGTACCGGTCGTAGACGGCCTTGGAGTCCTCGACGCTCAGGTTGTTGGTGAACGCGTAGTGGAAGTCCTTCTCGCTGATCGGCACGGCGCGGCTCTTGTTGGCCGGGTTGTGCAGGACCGGGAACGTGGCCCTGATCTCGCTGAACGGGAGCGCCCGCACGCCCTTCACCGCCGCGCCGTCGATGGACACCCCGGCCGCGCCGTAGCCCGCGCCGACGAGCAGCTGCGCGAACGCTCCGCCGAACGAGTGGCCCATGATGATCGGCTTCGTGTCGAGCGCGTCGATGATCTCCGCCAGGTGGTCGAAGACCTCGCGCACGCCGAGGCCCGCCAGCGGGGACGGGTCGGCGCGCAGCGCCTCGACGCCGGCGGTGCCGGGCTCGACGCCCGGGTAGCCGGGCGTGAGGACCTTCAGCCCGCGCTGCTCGTAGCGGGTGACCCAGTGCTCCCACGACAGCGGTGTCATCCAGAGGCCGTGGACGAGGACGACCGTGTCCACGGCTGCTGCTTGCTCCATGTGCCCGATCCCAATCTCCCGGGGGACGGCCCGCGCCGCCGTGGCGGCCGGGCGTCGGCGTACCGACCCGGTGCGCCGACCCTTTTCAGGCTATTCGGACACCGGGGAGGCGGCGCGGCCGATGGCATGGTCCCGGACCTCCGCCGTCACCGTCGGATGCCCGCCGCCCCGCCGGGTCCAGCGGCCGTCCGCGCAGGCCGGCACCACATCCTCGCCCGGGTCCCGGCCGCCCAGGCGCCCCAGCGTCCGGAAGCTCAGGTGCTCAAGTCCCAGCCGCTTCGCCTCTGCGGGCGGCATCTCCTTGATCTCCCGGGCCTTGGCCCGGCGACGATCCGTGAGCAAGGTCGTCTCCGGGTCGAAGCCCGGTCTCGGCTCGTGCGGCAGAGCCCGATGCGGGCTCCCGCTCCGGTAGCCGGTCTCCGCCTCCGGCACGTGCTCCGCCCGCAGCCGGGCCCGCACCAACTGGTCCTCGGTCAGGTCGGACAGCACCACCGGCTGCCGAGAGACCGCGGGCCCCTGGCCCACCCGGCGTCTCCGCCGGCCGTCACGGCCAGAACAGGCAACGGCCTGTCCCCCGGGAAGGGATGGGAAGCCCGCCAGGTCGAATGTCAGCAGTAACGCACCATCTCCGTGGCCAGAACAGGCCGTACACGAATGATTCACCCTGGCGGAGCAAGTCGGTTGACATATGATCAAGACAGGCTTATGGCAGGACGGAAAAGAGAAGCCCGGCTCGCTCAGACATGCAGCGCGTCCCTCGGGCGCGAGGCTCGCCAGGGCGGGAAGGGTGGGCCCATCGACCTGCCGGCGGGAACGCCCCCACCATGTAGAAGTGCCTCAAGGGGCTGGCATCAGGTGAGTTGATCAGCCATTGCGGCTTCGGCTGGTCACGAGCAGGGCCAACTGCATGGCAGCCGGCCATGGAAAAGTCCGAGCCGCGCAAGCCGTCGCCTGCTGCTTGGTCGACCACCATATCCGCCTCGCTGCCGCCGCAGACGTCCTTCTCTTGGTGGAATCGAGTCGACGACTCGATTACTCCATCAGGGTGAATTATTCGCGTGCGGCCTGTTCTGGCCACGGAGATGGTGCGTTACTGCTGACATTCGACCCGGTGGGCTGCCCATCCCTTCCCGGGGGACAGGCCGTTGCCTGTTCTGGCCGTGACGGCCAGCGGAGACGCCGGGTGGGCACCCTTGGAAGGTTGCGAGACGCTCTTGTTGACGCCTCTCCATCTGATGGAGCGTCAACTACGCCTCTTGGGCGCCCCATCCCGATCGGATCTGGATCAAGGGGTGTGTCATGGCCAAGAGCTATCAGTCGAAATGGCGTCAACTGTTGGGCCTCGGAAGGCCCAAGCAGAGTGCGGCGGTGACGCCGCCGAATCAGACGGTGGCGGTGGGCAGCTTCCCGACCGGGGTGGCGATCACTCCCGATGGACGGCACGCGTACGTGACCAACGAGGGCGACAACACCGTCAGCGTGATCGACACCGTCACCAACACCGTGACGGCCACGGTCGTCGTGGGTACCGGACCGTTCGATGTGGCGGTCACTCCCGACGGGCTGCACGCGTACGTGACCAACAACGGCGACAACACCGTCAGCGTGATCGACACCGTCACCAACACCGTGACGGCCACGGTCGTCGTGGGTACCGGAC
>NZ_JBMVFA010000064.1:0-14964 GCF_049543595.1 Kitasatospora sp. NPDC094028
CTGGACGCCCTGGCGGTCCACCGCCGCTCGCTCGGCCTGCCCGCCGTCTCCCTCGCCTGGGGGCCCTGGTCGGACGTGGCCGGCATGACCGGCACACTCACCGACGCCGAGGCCGAGCGCATCGCCCGGCTCGGCCTTCCGGCCATCGCTCCGGATCAGGGCGTCGCGCTCTTCGACGCGGCGCTCGCCACCGGGCACCCGGCCGTCCTGCCGGTCCGCCTCGACCTGGCGGCGATGGCCGCGCACGGTGAGGTGCCCGCCCTGCTGCGCGGCTTGGTGCGGGGCCGCGTGCGACGCGCCGTTGTCGCCGGTTCGGCCGTGTCGGCGGGCCTGGCGCAGCGACTGTCCGGCCTCGGCGGCGACGAGCGGCGTGCGGCCGTCCTGGACCTGGTGCGCGACCAGATCGCGCTCGTGCTGGGTCACGACGCCAGCTCGGCGGTCGATCCGTCGAAGGCGTTCCAGGACCTCGGCTTCGACTCGCTGACGGCGGTCGAGCTGCGGAACCGGCTGCGGTCGGTGACCGGTCTCCCGCTCCCCGCCACCGTCGTGTTCGACTACCCGACGGCGAACGCGCTGGCCGGCTTCCTGCTGGAGGGGTTGTTCGGCACCGAGAGCGTCGTCCACGTCCCCGAGGCGCTGCCGTCGCAGACGGACGACCCGATCGTGATCGTCGGCATGGCCTGCCGCTACCCGGGCGGCGTCGAGTCGCCCGAGGACCTGTGGCGGCTGGTGGCCGACGGCGTGGACGCGGTCTCCGGCTTCCCGACGAACCGCGGCTGGGACGTCGAGACCCTCTACAACCCGGACCGGGAGCACATCGGGACGTCCTACACGCGCTCCGGCGGATTCCTTTACGACGCCGGGGATTTCGACCACGAGTTCTTCGGCATGAGCCCGCGCGAGGCGCTGGCGACGGACGCGCAGCAGCGGCTGCTGCTGGAGACGTCGTGGGAAGCGTTCGAGCGCGCGGGCATCGATCCGGTGGCGCTGCGCGGCAGCCGGACCGGAGTGTTCGCGGGCGTGATGTACGCGGACTATGCGAGCCTGCTGGGCGGCGGCGAGTTCGAGGGCTACCAGGGCAGCGGCAGCGCGGGCAGCGTGGCCTCGGGCCGCGTTTCGTACGCGTTGGGCCTGGAGGGCCCGGCGGTGACGGTCGACACGGCCTGCTCGTCCTCGCTGGTGGCCATGCACCTGGCGGCGCAGGCGCTGCGCAGCGGTGAGTGCTCGCTGGCCCTGGCCGGTGGCGTCACCGTGATGTCGACGCCGAACACCTTCGTCGAGTTCTCGCGGCAGGGCGGTCTGTCGGCCGACGGCCGGTGCCGTTCGTTCGCGGACGCGGCGGATGGCGTGGGCTGGGGCGAGGGCGTCGGTGTCGTGGTGCTGGAGCGTCTGTCGGACGCTCGTCGGAACGGGCACCGGGTGCTGGCGGTCCTGCGGGGAAGCGCGGTGAACCAGGACGGTGCGTCGAACGGGCTGACGGCGCCGAACGGTCCGTCGCAGCAGCGCGTGATCCGCCAGGCGCTGGCCAGCGCCGGGCTGTCGACCGCCGACGTCGACGCCGTCGAGGCCCACGGCACCGGAACGACGCTCGGCGACCCGATCGAGGCACAGGCGCTGCTCGCGACCTACGGGCAGGACCGTGAACTGCCGCTGCTGCTGGGTTCGATCAAGTCGAACATCGGGCACGCGCAGGCGGCGGCCGGTGTCGCGGGCATGATCAAGATGGTGCTGGCGATGCAGCACGGTGTGCTGCCGCGCACGCTGCATGTGGACGCGCCTTCGTCGCACGTCGACTGGACGGCCGGCGCAGTGGAGTTGCTCATCGAGCGCACGGACTGGCCGGCCGCCGGCCATCCGCGCCGGGCGGGCGTGTCGTCCTTCGGGATCAGCGGCACCAACGCCCACGTGATCCTGGAGCAGGCCGAACCCGAGGCCGCCCCGGACGTCACGCCCGCGATAGGCTCGACGCCCTGGGTGGTATCCGCCAAGTCCGAGGCGGCGCTGGACGCCCAGGTCGCGCGACTCGCGGATCTCGCAGAACTCCCCGCCGCCGATGTGGCGTTCACCCTGGTCGGACGGTCGCTCTTCCCGTACCGCGCGGTCCTCGTGGACGGGGTCGAGCTCGCCCGTGGCACGGCCACGGAAGGCAAGTGCGCCTTCCTCTTCTCCGGCCAGGGCTCGCAACGCCTGGCCATGGGCGAGGAGTTGCACGCCCGCTTCCCGGTGTTCGCCGACGCCTTCGACGCCGTCTGCGCGGCGCTGGACGGGCACCTCGACCAGCCCCTCCGCAGCGTTGTGTGGGGCTCGGACGCGGAGCTGCTGAACCGGACCGCGTACGCCCAGGCTGGGCTGTTCGCCGTCGAGGTGGCGCTCTTCCGCCTCGTCGAGTCCCTGGGTGTCCGCGCCGAGTTCGTGGCGGGACACTCGATCGGTGAGGTCGCGGCTGCGCACGTCGCCGGGGTGTTCGGCCTGGCCGATGCCTGTGCCCTGGTCGCCGCTCGTGGCCGTCTGATGCAGGCGCTACCGGCGGGCGGTGCGATGCTCGCCGTCCAGGCGACGGAGGACGAAGTCCTGCCGCTGCTGGGTGACTTCGTGTCGATCGCCGCCGTCAACGGCCCGCGCTCGGTCGTCGTCTCGGGCAGGGAGGAGGCCGTCGCCGTCATCGAGGCTCACTTCGCCGACCGCAGGACGAACCGCCTGCGGGTCTCGCACGCCTTCCACTCGCCGCTGATGGACCCGATGCTGGAGGACTTCCGTTCGGTTCTTGACGAGCTGACCTTCAACGCCCCCTCGATCCCGCTGGTCTCCAACGTGACCGGCGCCCTGGACGGGGACTTCACGACCTCCGAGTACTGGGTGCGCCACGTCCGGGAGGCCGTCCGCTTCGCCGACTGCCTCCGCACCCTCCACGAAGCCGGCGTCCGCCGCTACGTCGAACTCGGCCCCGACGCCGTCCTCGCCGCCCTCGCCACCGACGCCCTGCCCGACGGCGAGGCCGAAGCCGTCCCGGCGCTGCGCCGCAACCGGGCAGAGGAGCGGACCTTCGTCGACGCCCTTGCCCGACTCCACGTCCACGGCGCCACGGTCGACTGGGCCGCCCTGTTCGCCGGCAGCGGCGCCCGCCGGATCGACGTGCCGACCTACGCCTTCCAGCGCACCCGCTTCTGGCCCGCGCCGCTCGTCGTGCGTGGCGGCGACGTCCGCTCCGCTGGGCTCGGCGCCACCACGCACCCGATGCTCGGTGCGGCGGTCGAACTGGCCGGTGAGGACGGGCTGGTGCTCACCGGGCGTCTGTCGACGGCCACGTTCCCCTGGCTGGCCGACCACGTCGTCCAGGGCACGGTCCTGCTCCCCGGGGCCGGCCTGCTCGAACTCGCGCTGCGTGCCGCCGCCGAGGTGGGCTGCGACCAGGTGGAGGAATTGACCCTGGCGGCACCGCTGGTGCTGCCCGACCAGGGCGCGCTCCAGCTCCAGCTCCGCGTGGAAGCGCCGGACACCACCGGGCGCCGCGAGCTCACGATCCACTCCCGGCCGGAGGGTGACCCGGACGCCGGGTGGGTGCAGCACGCGGCCGGTTCGCTGGCCGCCTCGGAAGCCGTCGAGGCGGAGTCGTTCGATGTCTGGCCGCCGGCCGATGCCGAGCAACTGCCGGTGGAGGGCGCGTACGAGCGCATGGCGGAGTCCGGGTTCGGCTACGGCCATGCCTTCCAGGGCCTGCGCGCGGCCTGGCGGCGCGGGAACGAGCTGTTCGCGGACGTCGAGCTCCCCGAGGACGTCAAGGCCGACGGCTTCGGCGTGCACCCGGCGCTCCTCGACGCGGCCATGCACGTCGCCATCGTGGACGCCGCGAGCGACGACACCGTGGTCCCGGTCGCGTGGACGGGCGCGGCGCTGCGTGCCGTCGGCGCGTCGGCGGTGCGGGTGCGCTTGGTCCGGCTCGACGGTGGCGGGCTGCGGCTCGACCTCGCCGACCCGGCCGGCGGGCCGGTGCTGACGGTGGCCTCCGTGAAGGGCCGGCCTGTCTCGGCGGAGCAGCTGGCCTCGGCCGACCCGCTCTACGCGGTCGAGTGGTCGGAGCTGCCGACCACCCAGAGCGTGGGCACGGAATGGACGGCCTGGGACGCCCTGCCCGCCGAGGGCGCGGCGCCCGAGACCGTCGTCCTGGACTGTGGTGCTTTCGCGACTGCCTGCGATGTCCCGGCAGCCGTGCGCGAGGTGACGGGGCACGTGCTGCGTACGGCGCAGGCGTGGCTGGCGGAGGAGCGGTTCGCGGCGTCGCGTCTGGTGGTGGTGACGCGGGGTGCGGTGGCGGTGCGTGAGGGTGAGTCGGTGGATCTGGCGCAGGCTCCGGTGTGGGGTCTGGTGCGGGCGGCGCAGGCGGAGAACCCGGGGCGCTTCGTCCTGCTGGACACGGACGGGGAGGTGATCGTCACCGCCGAGCCGGAGTCGGCCGTGCGTGCCGAAGCCGTCTACGTTCCGAGGTTGGTGCGGCTGTCGCAGCCGGAGGGTCCGCTGCCGGTGGGCGCGGACGACACGGTGTTGATCACCGGTGGCACGGGCGGTCTGGGCGCGGTCGTGGCGCGGTACCTGGTCGGCGAGTGCGGTGTGCGGAGCCTGGTGCTGACGAGCCGTCGCGGTCTGGAGGCGCCGGGAGCGGTGGAGCTGGTGGCGGAGCTGTCCGCCCTCGGGGCTGTCGCCGACGTGCGTGCGTGTGACATGGCGGACCGCGACGCGGTCGCGGCGCTCATCGAGGCGATCCCTGGCCTGTCGGCCGTGATCCACGCCGCCGGTGTCGGTGACAACGGCCTGATCGGCGCACTGACCCCTGCCCGGATGGATGCGGTCCTGGCACCGAAGGCCGACGGCGCCTGGTACCTGCACGAGCTGACGAGTCAGCTCGACCTGACGGCGTTCGTGCTCTTCTCCTCCGCCGGTGGTCTGGTCCTGACCGCCGGCCAGGGCAACTATGCGGCGGCGAACGTCTTCCTCGACGCCCTCGCCGCTCACCGCCGCGCCGCCGGCCTGCCCGCCACCTCGATGGCCTACGGCCTCTGGGACGTCGGCACCGGCCTCGGGCGTGACCTCGCGGACGTCGACCGGGCGCGGATGGCCACCCAGGGCGTTCCCGTCCTCGACCACGCGACCGGCCTCGCCCTCTTCGCCACCGCTCTGCGGAGCGACCGCGCGGCCGTCGTCCCGATCCGGGTCGACGCCGCCGCCCTGCGCGCCCGCACCGACGAGGTCCCCGCGCTCCTGCGCGCCCTCACCGCACCGCGCAGGCGCGCCGAGCTGCCCACGAGTGGCCGTGCGGCCGAGGCCGGCCTGGCCAAGCGCCTCGCCGGGCTGAGCGAGAGCGAGGGCCGGCGCCTGGCGCTGGAGCTCGTGCGCACGGAGGTCGCCGCCGCTCTCGGCCACGTCTCCGCCGAGGCGATCGCGCCCGAGCGCGCGTTCCAGGAGCTCGGTTTCGACTCCCTCGCCGCGACCGACCTGCGCAACCGCCTGAACAAGCGCACGGGCCTGCGCCTGCCCGCCACGCTCGCCTTCGACTTCCCCAACGCGCGGGCCGTCGCGGAGCACCTCCTCGACCTGGCCGGCGCGGGCACGGAGCCGACCCCGGCAGTCGGCGCCGGGACCCGCCCGCACAGTGCCGACGAACCGATCGCGATCGTCGGCATGGCCTGCCGCTACCCCGGCGGCGCGAGCACGCCCGAGGAACTGTGGCGGCTGCTGGCGGACGGCGTCGACACCGTCACCGGACTGCCGACCGACCGCGGCTGGGACATCGAGCACCTCTACGACCCCGAGCCCGGCAAGGAGGGCCACAGCTACACCCGCCACGGCAGCTTCCTGCACGATGCCGGCGACTTCGACCCCGGCTTCTTCGGGATCTCCCCGCGCGAGGCCCTCTACATGGACCCGCAGCAGCGGCTCCTCCTGGAGACCTCGTGGGAGGCGCTGGAGCGGGCGGGCATCGACCCGCTGTCCCTGCGCGGCAGCCGGACCGGCGTCTTCGCGGGCGTCATGTACCACGACTACGCGCTCAACACGAACCCCTCGGGCACCAGCGGCGGCAGCGTCGTCTCCGGCCGGGTGTCCTACACGCTGGGCCTGGAGGGCCCGGCGGTGACCGTCGACACGGCCTGCTCCTCCTCGCTCGTCGCCCTGCACCTGGCGGTCCAGGCGCTGCGCAGCGGCGAGTGCTCGCTGGCCCTCGCGGGCGGCGCGACGGTGATGTCGACGCCGGGCATGTTCATCGAGTTCTCGCGGCAGCGGGGGCTGTCCGCGGACGGCCGGTGCAAGGCGTTCGCGGGCGCGGCGGACGGCGTCGGCTGGTCGGAGGGCGTCGGCGTGCTGCTCGTCGAGCGGTTGTCCGACGCGGAGCGGAACGGCCACCGGGTGCTCGCGGTGGTCCGCGGCACGGCCGTCAACCAGGACGGCGCGAGCAACGGCTTCTCGGCGCCGAACGGGCCGTCCCAGCAGCGGGTGATCCGCCGGGCACTGGCGAGCGCCGGGTTGTCCCCGGCGGATGTGGACGCCGTCGAGGCCCATGGGACGGGGACGACGCTGGGTGACCCGATCGAGGCGCAGGCGCTGCTCGCGACCTACGGCCAGGACCGCGAACTCCCGCTGCTGCTGGGTTCGATCAAGTCGAACATCGGGCACGCGCAGGCGGCGGCCGGTGTGGCCGGCGTGATCAAGATGGTGCTGGCGATGCAGCACGGCGTGCTGCCGAAGTCGCTGCACATCGACCGACCCTCGCCGCACGTCGACTGGACGGCAGGCGCGGTCGAGCTGCTGGCCGAGGCCCGGGACTGGCCGTCGGCCGGCCGTCCGCGCCGTGCGGGCGTGTCCGCCTTCGGGATCAGCGGGACCAACGCGCACGTGATCGTGGAGCAGGGCCCCGAGTCCGTCACCGAACCCGCCGCTGGTGGGCGGGAGTTGGGCACGCTGCCGTGGCTGCTCGCCGCGGCGACGCCGGAGGCCCTGCGGGTGCAGGCCGAGCGGCTCGCGACCTTCGTCGGCGAGCGGCCGGAGCTCGATGCGCTGGACGTCGCCCACTCGCTCGTCGCGACGCGGCCGGCGCTGGAGCACCGCGCGGTGCTGCTCGGCGCGGACCGGGAGGAGCTGCTGGCCGGGCTGGACGCGCTGAGCCGGGGCGAACTCGTCCCCGGCGCGGCCACCTCGTCCGCCCGGGCGGGTGGGGCGACGGCGTTCCTGTTCTCCGGGCAGGGCTCGCAACGGCTCGGCATGGGGCGGGAGTTGTACGCCCGGTTCCCGGTGTTCGCTCGGGCCTTCGACGAGGTGTGCGGGGTGCTGGAGCTGCCGCTTCGGGATGCCGTCTGGGGCGAGGACGCGGAGCTGCTGAACCAGACGTCGTACGCCCAGTCCGGGTTGTTCGCCGTCGAGGTGGCGCTCTACCGGCTCGTCGAATCGCTGGGCGTGCGGCCGGAGTTCGTGGCCGGGCACTCGATCGGTGAGGTTGCCGCGGCGCACGTCGCCGGGGTGTTCAGCCTCGCGGACGCCTGCGCCTTGGTGGCTGCTCGCGGCCGTCTGATGCAGGCTCTCCCGTCCGGCGGCGCGATGCTCGCGGTGCAGGCGACGGAGGAGGAAGTACTGCCGCTGCTGGGTGAGTTCGTCTCGACAGCAGCTGTGAACGGCCCGACGTCGGTCGTGGTCTCGGGGACGGAGGAGGCCGTCGCGGCGATCGAGGCGCACTTCGCCGACCGTCGGACGACCCGCCTTCGCGTGTCGCACGCGTTCCATTCGCCGCTGATGGACCCGATGCTGGAGGACTTCCGCGAGGTCCTCAACGGGCTGAGCTACCACGCGCCGTCGATCCCGTTGGTCTCCAACCTGACCGGCGCACTGGTTGACGGCCTGACATCGCCCGACTACTGGGTGCGCCACGTCCGTGAGGCCGTCCGCTTCGCCGACGGCGTCCGCACCCTCCACGAAGCCGGCGTCCGTCGCTACCTCGAACTCGGCCCCGACACCGTCCTGTCCGGCCTGGTGCAGGGCGTCCTCGACGACCAGACGGCCGCCGGCACGTGCGTCGTGCCCGCCCTGCGCGCGGACCGGGACGAGGAGACGAGCCTGGTCGGCGCGCTCGGCCGGCTGCACGCGGCCGGCGCCGAGGTGGACTGGTCCGTCCTCTTCGCCGGCACCGGAGCCCGGACGGTGGAACTGCCCACCTACGCGTTCCAGCACCGCCGGTTCTGGCTCGACGCGACGACCCCGCTCGGCGACCTGGGCGCGGTCGGCGTGGGCGCCTTCGCGCACCCGCTGCTCGGCGCGGCCGTCGACCTGCCTCCCACGGACGGGTTCCTCCTCACCGGCCGGGTTTCGCTGGACTCGCACCCGTGGCTGGCCGACCACCAGGTCCTGGACACCGTCCTGGTCCCGGGCGCGGCGCTGGTCGAGCTCGCGCTGCGGGCCGCGGCCGAGGTCGGCTGCGAACTGGTGGAGGAACTGACCCTGGCCGCACCGCTGGTGCTGCCCGAGCGGGGGGCCGTCCACCTGCACGTGCGGGTCGGTGGCTCGGACGCCTCGGACCGGCGCGCGGTCACCATCCACTCCCGGCCGGACGGGGACCCGGACGCCGGGTGGGTCCAGCACGCGGCCGGTTCGCTGGCCGCTTCCGGAGCCCCCGAGGCGGGATCGTTCGACGCAGCCGTCTGGCCACCGGTCGGCGCGGAGCCGCTGCCGGTCGACGGCGCGTACGAGCGGATGGCCGAGGCGGGGTTCCGCTACGGCCCGGTGTTCCAGGGCCTGCGCGCGGCCTGGCGGCGCGGAGACGAGCTGTTCGCCGAGGTCGTGCTGCCGGAGGGCGTCGAGGCCGGCGGCTTCGGCGTGCACCCGGCTCTCCTTGACGCGGCCATGCACGCCGCGATCCTGGCCGGTGGCGAGCGGGAGACCGTGATCCCCTTCGCGTGGACCGGCGTGACCCTGTCCGCCGTCGGCGCCTCCGCGGTGCGGGTGCGGATCGTCCGGCTCGGCGACGGCGGACTGCGGCTCGACCTCGCCGACTCGGCGGGCGGTCCGGTGCTGGCCGTGGCCTCGATGGTGGGCCGGGCGGTGTCGGCGGAGCAACTGGGCTCGGTCGACCCGCTCTACGCGGTCGAATGGTCGGAGCTGTCGAACGGCCCTGCCACAGAGAGCTCCTGGGCTCGGTGGGAGGACGTGTCGAACTCCGAGGAGTCGACGCCCGACGTGGTCGTCCTCGACTGCGGTGCGTTCGCTGCCCCTGAGGATGTCCCGAGCGGTGTCCGCGTGAGCGTCCACGCCGTGCTGGAAGTCCTCCAGACCTGGCTGGCGGAGGAGCGGTTCGCGGCGTCGCGTCTGGTGGTGGTGACGCGGGGTGCGGTGGCGGTGCGTGAGGGTGAGTCGGTGGATCTGGCGCAGGCTCCGGTGTGGGGTCTGGTGCGGGCGGCGCAGGCGGAGAACCCGGGGCGCTTCGTCCTGCTGGACACGGACGGGGAGGTGATCGTCACCGCCGAGCCGGAGTCGGCGGTCCGTTCGCAGTCCGTCTACGTTCCGAGGTTGGTGCGGCTGCCGCAGCCGGAGGGTCCGCTGCCGGTGGGCGCGGACGACACGGTGTTGATCACCGGTGGCACGGGCGGTCTGGGCGCGGTCGTGGCGCGGTACCTGGTCGGCGAGTGCGGTGTGCGGAGACTGGTGCTGACGAGCCGTCGCGGTCTGGAGGCGCCGGGAGCGGTGGAGCTGGTGGCGGAGCTGTCCGCCCTCGGGGCTGTCGCCGACGTGCGTGCGTGTGACATGGCGGACCGCGAGGCTGTGGCCGCTCTGATCGAGGCGATCCCTGGTCTGTCGGCCGTGATCCACGCTGCCGGTGTCGGTGACAACGGCCTGGTCGGCGCGCTGACCCCTGCCCGGATGGATGCGGTTCTGGCGCCGAAGGCCGACGGTGCCTGGTACCTGCACGAGCTGACGAGTCAGCTCGACCTGACGGCGTTCGTGCTCTTCTCCTCCGCCGGTGGTCTGGTCCTGACCGCCGGCCAGGGCAACTACGCGGCCGCGAACGTCTTCCTCGACGCCCTCGCCGCTCACCGCCACGCGGCCGGCCTGCCCGCCACCTCGATGGCCTACGGCCTCTGGGACGTCGGCGCCGGCCTCGGCGAGCACCTCCTGGAGCTCAATCGCAACCGCATGGCCGCCCAGGGTGTCCCGCCGCTCTCCCACGAGGCCGGTCTGGCGCTGTTCGCCGCCGGTCTGCGCAGCGAGCGTGCGGCCGTCGTCCCGATCCGGGTCGACGCGGCCGCCCTGCGCGCCCGCACCGACGAGGTCCCCGCGCTGCTGCGCGCCCTCGTCCCGGCCGCCCGCCGCACGGCGGCCCACGCTCCGGCGCCGGCCGCGCCGGCCGAGGGTCTCGCCGCCCGGCTCGCCGGGCTGACGGAGGCGGAGCAGCGGCGGACGGTCCTCGACCTCGTCCGGGCCCGGGTGGCGGGGCTGCTCGGCCACGAGTCGGGCGACGCGATCGAGCCGGACCGCGCGTTCCAGGAGCTCGGCTTCGACTCCCTCGCCGCGACCGACCTGCGCAACCAGCTCAACACCCTCACCGGTCTGCGCCTGCCCGCGACCCTCGCCTTCGACCACCCGAACGCCGAGGCCGTGACGGACCTCATCGTCGCCGAACTGGGCGTGCGGACCGCTGCCGCCGGCGGCGAGGCGTCCCGGGCCGAGGCCGACCTGCGCGCCGCGCTGCAGTCGATCCCGACCCGCCGCCTGCGCGACGCGGGGCTGGTCGACGCCCTGCTCGACCTGGCCGACGACCGGGTCCGTTCCATCGACGCCGAGACGGACGTTCCGGCGGCGACGGAGGTCCGCCACGACCCGATCGCGATCGTCGGCATGGCCTGCCGCTACCCGGGCGGGGTGACCACGCCCGAGCAGCTCTGGCAGCTGGTGACGTCCGGCGCGGACACGATCTCCCCGTTCCCCGCCGACCGCGGCTGGGACCTCCCGACGCTCCGCACCGAGGACTCGTACGACACCCGCGTAGGCGGATTCCTCGACGGCGCCGCCGAGTTCGACCCCGGCTTCTTCGGGATCTCCCCGCGCGAGGCCCTCGCCATGGACCCGCAGCAGCGGCTCACGCTGGAGCTCTCCTGGGAGGCCCTGGAGCGGGCCGGCATCGACCCGACCGGCCTGCGCGGCACCCGCACGGGCGTCTTCACCGGCGTGATGTACCACGACTACCCGGGCAGCGACGGCAACGGCAGTGTCGTGGCCGGCCGTGTCTCGTACAAGCTCGGCCTGGAAGGCCCGGCCGTCGCCGTGGACACCGCCTGCTCGTCCTCCCTGGTCGCCCTGCACCTGGCCGCCCAGGCGCTGCGCCAGGGCGACTGCTCGCTCGCGATCACCGGCGGCGTGACGGTGATGGCCACGCCGGGGGTGTTCGCCGAGTTCGGCCGCCAGGGCGCGCTCGCCCCGGACGGGCGGTGCAAGTCGTTCGCGACCGCCGCCGACGGCACGGGTTTCGCCGAGGGCGCGGGCTTCCTGGTCGTCGAGCGGTTGTCGGACGCGCTGCGCAACGGGCACCCGGTGCTCGCGCTCGTGCGCGGCAGCGCGGTGAACCAGGACGGTGCGTCGAACGGGCTGACGGCGCCGAACGGACCGTCGCAGCAGCGGGTGATCCGGCAGGCGCTCGCCAACGCCCGCCTCGGGGCCGATCAGGTCGACGTGGTCGAGGCGCACGGCACGGGCACGACGCTGGGCGACCCGATCGAGGCCCAGGCGCTGCTCGCGACGTACGGGCAGGACCGTGAACTGCCGCTGCTGCTGGGTTCGATCAAGTCGAACATCGGGCACACCCAGGCCGCGGCCGGTGTCGCCGGCGTGATCAAGATGGTGCTCGCGATGCACAACGGCGAGCTGCCGGCGACGCTGCACGTGGACGAGCCGAGCGCGAACGTGGACTGGTCGGAGGGGGCCGTCCGGCTCCTGACCGAGCCCCGGCCGTGGGTTGCGGGCGACCGTCCGCGGCGCGCCGGTGTCTCGTCCTTCGGGATCAGCGGCACCAATGCTCACGTGATCATCGAGGAGGCCCCGACAACGGCCCTGTCCACGGGGTCGCCTGAGGTCGAGCCCGCTGTCGTGCCGTGGCTGCTGTCCGCCGCGACTCCGGAGGCCCTTCGCGCGCAGGCCGAGCGGCTGCTCGCAGCCGTCGCCGACGATGCCCGGCCGGTGGACGTCGCGTACTCGCTGGCGACGACCCGCGCCGCGCTCGAACACCGTGCGGCCGTGGTCGGCGACGGGACCGGGCAACTCCTGGCCGGTCTGCGGGCGGTGGCGGACGGCGAGGCGCCGACCGGCGTCGCGACGAGCGGCCGGACGGCCTTCCTCTTCTCGGGTCAGGGCTCGCAACGGCTCGGGATGGGACGGGAGTTGTACGGCCGGTTCCCGGTGTTCGCCCGGGCCTTCGACGAGGTGTTCGAGGCTCTGGAGCTTCCGGTTCGGGACGTCGTGTGGGGGTCGGACGAGGAACTTCTGAACCAGACCGGGTATGCCCAGGCGGGCCTGTTCGCGGTTGAGGTGGCGCTGTTCCGGTTGGTCGAATCCTTGGGCGTGCGGCCGGAGTTCGTGGCCGGGCACTCGATCGGTGAGGTCGTCGCGGCGTACGTGGCCGGGGTGTTCGGTCTGGCCGACGCTTGCGCCCTGGTGGCTGCTCGCGGTCGGCTGATGCAGGCGCTGCCGGCGGGTGGTGCGATGCTGGCGGTGCAGGCGACGGAGGAGGAAGTCCTGCCGCTGCTCGGCGAGTTCGTGTCGATCGCCGCCGTCAACGGCCCGCGCTCGGTCGTCGTCTCGGGGGCGGAGGAGGCCGTCTCGGAGATCGAGGCGCACTTCGCCGACCGCAAGACGAACCGGCTGCGGGTCTCGCACGCGTTCCACTCGCCGCTGATGGACCCGATGCTGGAGGACTTCCGTTCCGTTCTCGACGGCCTGAGCTACAGCGCGCCGTCGATCCCGGTGATCTCCAACCTGACCGGCGCGCCGGCCGAGGACCTCACCACCCCCGACTACTGGGTGCGTCACGCCCGTGAGGCCGTCCGTTTCGCCGACGGCATCCGGACCCTCCACGACGCCGGCGTCCGCCGCTTCCTCGAACTCGGCCCCGACGCCGTCCTCACCGCGCTCACCGTGAGCGCGCTGCCAGACGGCGCGGCCGACGCGCTCCCGGCGCTGCGCCGCGGACGCGACGAGGAGCGGACCGTCGTCGAGGCGCTGGCGCACCTGCACGTGCTCGGCGTCCCGGTGGACTGGTCCGCCTTCCACACCGGGACGGGCGCCCGCCGGGTCGCTCTGCCGACGTACGCCTTCCAGCACCGCCGCTTCTGGACGGACGCCTCGGCGTTCTTCCCGACGGCCGAGTCCGCCGGGCTCCGGAGCGCCGACCACCCGCTGCTCACCGGCTCGCTCGAACTGGCCGGTACCGCGGGGCTGGTGTTCACCGGCCGGCTGTCGGCCCGGTCGCACGGGTGGCTAGCGGACCACGTCGTCATGGGTTCCGTCCTGGTGCCGGGCACGGCGCTGGTGGAGCTGGCCGTGCGCGCCGGTGACGAGGCCGGCTGCGACCTGGTCGAGGAGCTGACCATGGCCGCACCGCTGGTCCTGCCCGAGGACGGCTCCGTCCGGATCCAGGTGCGTCTGGCCGAGCCGGACGACACCGGGCGCCGTGCGGTCGGCATCCACTCCACGGCGGACACCGGCCCGGAGCCGGTCTGGACCCTGCACGCGAGCGGCGTGCTGGGCTCGGGCGCGGTGCCCGTGGCGTTCGAGGCGGCCGTGTGGCCGCCGGCCGGTGCCGAGGTGGTCGATGCGGCCGGGCTGTACGAGGGCCTGGCGGAGGCCGGGTTCGGGTACGGCCCGGCGTTCCAGGGCCTCCGGGCCGTCTGGCGGCGCGGGGACGAACTCTTCGCGGAGGTCGCCCTGCCCGAGGGCACCGAGGGCACCGGCTTCGGTCTGCACCCCGCGCTGTTCGATGCCTGCCTCCACGGCTTCGCCCTGGCGGGCTCCGGCGAGGGCGGCGGCGTGCCGTTCGCGTGGGAGAAGGTGGCGCTGCACGCCTCCGGCGCGTCGGCGGTGCGGGTGCGCCTGACGCGGTCGGCCTCCGGTGAGCTGGCGCTTGCCGTGGCCGACACCGACGGCAGGCCGGTGGCCTCGGTCGGGGCGCTGACGGTGCGCCCGATCGCCGCCGAGCAGCTTGCGGCCCGGAGGAGGGTCGGCCGGGACGAGCTCTTCCGGATGGACTGGGTACCGGTGAGGGTCTCCGACGTGCCGGAGTTCGCGGCGGTCGAGTCGCCGGCGGACGTCCCGCCGGACGTCCCGCCGGTGGTCGTGATCGAGACGGCCGCCGATGAGGTGCACGCGCGTACGGCGCAGGCGCTGGGGCTTGTGCAGGCCTGGCTGGCGGAGGAGCGGTTCGCGGCCTCGCGTTTGGTGTTCGTGACGCGCGGCGTGGTGGCGGGCGAGGACCTGTCCGGCGCGGCGCTGTGGGGTCTGGTGCGGTCGGCGATGTCGGAGGAGCCGGGCCGGTTCGGGCTGGTGGATCTGGCGGGGGACGAGGAGCTGCCGCCCGCCGCCCTGGGTCTGGACGAGCCGCAGTTGCTCGTCCGTGAGGGTGAGATCCTTGCGGCCCGGCTCGTTCGGACGGAACCGACGCCCGAAGCGGTGGCGTGGCCGAGCGAGGGCACGGTTCTGATCACGGGCGGCACGGGCGGCCTCGGCCGTCTGGTCGCCCGGCACCTCGCGGCCGAGCATGGTGTGCGCAGCCTGCTGCTGGTGAGCCGTCGCGGCGCGGACGCCGAGGGCGTCGAGACGCTGGTCGCCGAGCTGGCGGAACTCGGCGCGGAGACGACCGTCGAGGCCTGTGACGTGGCCGACGAGGCCGCCGTGGCAGACCTGTTCGCCCGCCACGGGATTCGCGCGGTCGTCCACACCGCCGGTGTG
>NZ_JBMVFA010000065.1:0-14776 GCF_049543595.1 Kitasatospora sp. NPDC094028
TGTGGACTTCTCCAACAGGCGAAGCTCCCAGGGGCCGGTATTCACATCAAATTCCTTGCCGAAGCCAACCCATTTCCCGGCCATCCGCCGCCCGGTGGGATCAACCAGTAGTTGAATCGCCCCGTGATACCTCGCGCCTTGGTAGTAGCCGTCCTGTGCGGTTTGCTCGACCCACGTTCCGGTCACGATGTTCCGATCCGTGGTCAGGTCGAACGAGAGTGGCGAGTCCGGGTTGGACGACGCGCTGGGGAGCGATCGCCCAGTGATTCGGTTTCCGTGCTGCGTCAACACGACGTGATGAAGGCCGGTGAACGTGCCGTCCCGGCTGCTGCTGTAGAACTCGTACCGGCTCAGCCACACCCCGGAGTAGTCCTCGCCTATCGGAGCGGGTGCCGCCTGCACCGGGACTCCCGGCTCGCTGCTGGCCATATCGTGTCCTCCTGTGCCATCCAGGGTCACCCCGGACGGTAGCTGCGCCGACTCGAAGCCGAGGCGGTCGACGGGGAGCTTCGTGACGGCCTCAAGGGCACGAACGTACACCGGTCGAGGGGCCCGTACCTCCCCGGATTCCCAGCGCTGAACAAGCCGCTTGCTCGCTTCGTTGGGCTCCCCTTGCTCCGTCCCCGCCGCGCGCAGGCGCTTCGCAAACTCGTCTTGGCTCAGGCGCAGGCGAAGGCGCACGGCCCGCAGAGTCTCGTTCGGCGTCGTCATGGGTCCAAGGTACGTCCAAACGTCATCCAGCGACGCCGAAATGACGCCTTGTCAGGACGCCTGAGAGACGCCTTCCCGTCGTCGCAACGGCTCGGGCGGACAGGACACGATCAGGGGGTCAGCAGTCGGAGCGACGCATGACCAGAGGTGGCCAGCCGTGCCAAAGACGTACGAGGAGTACAAGGCCGAGCAGCGCAAGCGGCTTGCAGCGGGCAACCCTCTGGACGAGTACGACCCCGAAACCAGCGCCCGAGTCGGCAGGCACCCGGCGAATGGCTGGCCGCCGTGCACATGCGCCAACTGCACCGCGAAGGCCGCGTGATGGACCCGCATGCAGCCCCGGTGTTCGGTGCGGCCCGGCCCCACTGACTCAAGACTCCCGCTCCGGCCGTCATCCCTGGCAGGCAGCCGACCGAAGCGGGCTCCGCAACACCGCACGATCCGAACGCCGACTGGCGGTCCGGTCCGACACGATGTGAGGAGTCACCAGTATGAGCACACCGGCCGAACGCCCGCCGGGCGACACCGGCCCCCGTGTCCGCACGCTGCTCGCCCCCGGTCAGTTCGACGGGGTCGTGTACACCGTGCTGGACAACAACCCCGGCATGGCAGCCGAGTTGGCCGAGCGCATCGTCACCGAAGCGCTCAAGTTCGTGGCCGCCGCCCGCACGTTCCCCACCGTGCGAATCACCCCGTCCAACGTGGTGGACGAGGGGTGGCACGCGCTCATCCTGCACACCCGCGTGTACGCCGAGCTGTGCGACAGGCTCGGAGGGTTCGTCCACCACTATCCGGAGCGTTCCGACCCGGAACGCCACGACGCCGACGCCCTCGCTCGAACCGTTGCGCTCATCGAGGAGGCCGGATACACGCCCGACCGCGAGCTGTGGATCGGCCGGCCGCGGGAGCTGGTTGCCGTGGCCGCGCAGTGCTCGCACACCCCCGTGCCCGGCGGATGCGGACCGATCAACCCCGGGGCGTGCGCATCACACTGCAACGGTGGCGGCGGGGGTGGGGGCGGCGAAGCCCACTAACGTGAGCCCACCAACACGGAAGGGCGGGACGCATGGACGAGAACGAAGCCCAGCGGGTGGCCAACACGCTCCGTCGCCTGGGTGTTCGGGGAATCGTCTCCCCGGAAGACCTGGGCAACCCGGATGGGCAATGGCGGGTGTACGACAGTGCCGACCCCGACATCCGGCGGGACATCACCGATGAGGTACTAGCGATCACCAGGGGTAGTTTCCGCAAGACCGGTCCGGCGCGAGGATTCGTCGTCCCCATCCCCCGCTGATCAACACCCCCGAAACTGCCCCGTCCGGGTTCGCCTGGGCGGGGCTACTCCTTTGTTCGATCCTTCACGTAGCCGCCGCGCCGGGGCACCGTGAAGGCGTACCCCTCGCGCCTGAGGCAGGCGATTGCATTCCGGGCTGTGTTCCGGGCGACGCCGTACCGCTGGACAGCACGGGCACCTGGCGATCCCCGCTACGGCGAAGCCGGACGACTACGCGGTGGGCGCGTGGATGCGCCACGGCGCAAGGCCGACAACCTGACCGACGCCCGGGCCGCCAAGCTCGACGCCCTGGACGAGCCGTGGCGCCTGGAACCGGACTGGAGCCGCTCCTACCGTCGCCTGCTCGCCTACCCCGCCGCCGTACGGCGCCCCAGCCGAGCGCGGCCAAAGGTCCACGCGCCCAGACCTGCCAGCAGGGCCGCCCCGACTCCGTAGACCGGCAGCCACAGGGTGGTCGTGGATGCCAGGCCGCCCCCGACTCGCTCGCCGCTACCCGTCAACTGCCGGCGGAATATCCGAATTGATGCGCACCAGGCGACTCCACCACGTACACGCCGGCCCTCCCGGCCGAGCACCCGGTCGGCACGTTCCGGTACCACGACAGCGTGGTCGTGTCGCACGTCTGGTCGAGAAGCGCACCAAGGCAGACATCGCACCAAGAGTCGAATTCGGAGAGCGGCGATCGATAGGCCCCACCTGCGGGGACGTACTCCGCTCCCTTCATCCATAACGAATCGGGCAGCAGAATAACGAAGAACCCTTCACTTATTGACGTCCATGGCAGGTAGCGCTTTAATCCCTCCTCTGCCGCACTGCCGCGGCGCAGCTCAGGAGGCACTACCCATCATGAACAGACCAATTCGTCGAGTGGCCAACGGCTCGGTTGTCCTGTCGTTGGCGCTCGCCCTCGCGGCATGCGGACAGACCGACGCGTCCCAGAAACCCCAGGCCGCCGGGAACGACCAGGCCATCGGTCTGCTGCTGCCGGAGAACTCCTCCTCGACCCGGTACGAGACGTTCGACGCACCGCTGATCACGGCAGGGGTGGCGGGCCTCTGCCCCAAATGCACGGTCGACTACGTCAATGCGAACGGCAGTGAAGCCACCCAGAAGAAGCAGTTCGACGACCTGCTGGCCAAGGGCGTCAAGGTCATCCTGCTCGACCCGGTCAATTCCAAGAGCACCGGCCCGTGGATAGAGGCCGCCGCCGCCAAGGGCGTGAAGGTCGTCTCCTACGACCGGCTGGCCGAGGGCAAGGTCGCCGCGTACGTCTCCTTCGACAACAAGCGCACCGGTGAGCTCCAGGGGCAGGCCCTGCTCGACGCGCTCGGCCCGAAGGCCGCCACCGCCAACGTGGTGATGATCAACGGTGCCGAATCCGACCCCAACGCCGGGATGTTCAAGGCGGGTGCGCACGAGGTGCTGGACGGGAAGGTCAAGAAGATCGCCTATGAGCAGTCCGGCGAGTGGAAGTCGGACGTGGCCGCGGCGAAGATGGACGAGGCCATCCGCAGCCTGGGCAAGGACGGCATCCAGGCCGTCTACTCGGGCAACGACGGCATGGCCGGCTCGATCATCGACACCCTGAAGGCGGCAGGCCTCAAGAACGTGCCCGTCGGCGGCCAGGACGCGTCCATCGAGGCGGTGCGCCGGGTGCTCGCGGGCGACCAGGCCTTCACCATCTACAAGCCCTACAAGCCCGAGACCGACGCGGCGGCGAGCATCGCCGTCCAGCTGGTCGAAGGCCTCGACATCAGCTCGGGGGCGAGCTCGGTCACCGACAGCGGCGGGCAGCACATCCCCTCGGTGCTGCTCACGCCGATCGTGGTGACCAAGTCGAAGGTCGCGACCACCGTGGTCGCCGGAGGCCTCTACAAGGCATCCGACATCTGCACGCCGCAGTACGCGGAGGCCTGCGCCGCGGCCGGCGTCAAGTAACGTCCGGAGATCCCCGGGGCCGTTCCGCGTGGTGCGCCTTCGCCCCGGACGGGCGGCGCGTCGGCCGCGAGGCGACCTGCCCGAGGCCGGCAGGGACCCGCTGAAAGTCCTGTCACTCCTGCCCTGGCCGTGTCGAGCCCGGTGTCCACCGACGGACCCCGGGGGAGCGGCCGGGCGGGAGGACCGGACCGCATCTTGTGCCGGGTGACCGGCCGACGACGTGGGGTTCGGCCGCCGGCGCGGTCGGCGAAGGGCTGTGCGGGCAAGTAATCCGCCGGTGCAGAACGATTTCTGACCGAGTTTCGGGCGTGAATGTAGACGCCGTGCCTCTCCTGTCCAATTCCCCGCGCCCGGGAATTTCCTGCGGCGAGCCGGAAGCGCCCCAAGCGGACCGTGGCGGCGATCGGCTTCGCAAGCGGAGCGAGGTGAAAATTTTTGCAAAATGCGCTACTGATCCGTAGTGGTCGCAGCCGGTATGGCCCCTGCGTGACCCGGCGCCGCCCGGTCGATTTCCCGGCGAAGATCAATGCGACGCCCCCGGCAAAGTAACAATTGACTCTCGGGGTCTGTCCGAAATTCCACCCGGGCCCTACGCTGCGGCGCGTGTCGATATTCCGAAGGCTCCGCGCTTCCGGTCCGCGCGTGCGGCCGGAACTCGATGACGTCCAACTCGGCCGCCTGCGGCGGCAATTGAATTCCGCCGGGCGGCTGGGCCCGGACAACATCCAGATCGACCAGGTCGAGCGGCTGCTCCAGGAGGCCGGTACGGACTGGGACCGCCGTGCGCACCGCTTCGCCGTGCTCGCCGAGGCCGCCGCGCCCTCGACGCTCGCCCGATCCTGGCGGCTGCGTCGCCAGCGCGGCGCGGACCCGCTGGTCTTCGAGGCGTGGGTGGAACTGCTCCGGGGCCGGCACGCCGGGCGAATGGAGGACGCCCGTGCGGCCGCCGAGCTCTGCTACCAGGCCGCCGACGCCCGCCCCGAGGACCCCGAACCCTGGGTGGTGCTGCTCGGGATCCTGCGCCTGATGCGCGCCGAGTCGCACGAGCTGTTCGCCGTCTGGACCGAAGTGACCTCGCGCGACCCGTGGAACCGCGAGGCCTATCTGCAGATGCTGCGCTACCTGTCGCCGGAGGAGTGCGGCTCGCGCAGCAGCCAGCTGGACTTCGTCGACACGCTTCGGGCCTCGATGCCGCCGAGCGCGCCGGCCGTGGGCGTGGAGCTGACCGCCGTGGTCGACGAATACGCCCGCACGATCGCCAAGGGCGGAGTCGAGGCGCTGCTGGCCCGCCGCCTGTGGACACAGAACCGGACCACCAGCGTGCTGGACACCGCACTGGCCACCTGGCCCCGGCAAGGCCATCTGCGCCACGCGGCGGCCCTGGCCGACCTCAACCTGCTCGCCTACGCCCTGGTCCAGGCCGGCCGCGTGCGCGAGAGCGGCGCCACCTTCCACCTGATCGGCGACACCGTCACAGCCTGGCCGTGGGCGCTCGACGACGATCCGGTCCAGCGGTTCGAGTACTGGCAGGCCAAGGCCCTGGCCTGAGAGCACGTGCGCGGACGTGATCCGACGCGCACGGTGCTGCTTGCCGGACTCCGGCGAGCGCCCCCGCGTCCGGGGCCACCGGAACGCCGTGCCGGTGAGCGGCACCGAGGTGAGTGGCACCGAGGTGAGTGGCACCGAGGCGAGCGGCATGACTCCGGCGGCATCGACGGCACCCGCTGTCCGTGACCAGTGAACCCAGCTGCATGATGATCCGCATGAAGAATGCACGGGTGGAGCTCTCCGCGGATCGCGCGGACCTCTACGAGCCGCTGATGAGGTCCGCCCTCTTCCAGGGCGAGTACGAGGCGGCGATCAGGCTGGTCTTCCGGGTCGAGGCGCTGTGGGACTGGCTGATGCGGTGGGGGTGCATCAAGCACGTCCCGATGGAGCAGTACGACATCCTGGAAGTCGACTTCGTCAAGGCGCTCGGGCTCGACCGGGCGGTGGATCGCGGCCACGGAACCGCCGCGGCCGAACTGGGCGAGTCCGCCTCCTCGGTCCTGACGGTGGCGGCGAGTCTGGCCGGCAAGGACGGGAAGGCGCTGCGGTACGTCCTCTACCGCCTGGATCCGGACGACGTGCGGCACGTCGCCGAGGCGATCATGCACAGTGCGGGCTTCCTGGACGCAACGGCGGACCTCTGGGGCGGTGAACCCGAGGACGGTCCCCGCGGGTGGGGACCGCACAGCACCGCCAGGGAAAAGCGCTGGTACGAGGACACGTGGCCGGCGGCTGCCCCCGACACTCCGCCGTCATCGACGAGCATCGACTGTTCGAACCGCGTTGAGACCCCGGTCACTCCTCAAGACACGGTGTGAGGAGGGCCGCCGATCTCACCGTGAGCAGCAGCGGGGTGCCCGGCGCTCAGGCACTCACCGATGTCTCCACCACTGCGAGCGGCCCGGGCGACACCGCACTCCGAGCGACATCGTCCCAGGTCAGCGATATCCGTTGTTTTCGCGGCCGTTGCTACGGCGACCCCTGGGCGGGAGTGGTCCGAGCTCACGCCCCAGTGGTCTCACAGCGATGAACGCCTGGCGCCGTTCGTCGGCCAGGACTGTGCGAGGTCACGCTCCTCCTGCGGATCTGACCAGGCGTCATATGGCCGCGGGGGTGCGAGACGGGCGTTGTTGCGGCGCGCTGCTGCACCGGCCTGGCCGGTCCGCCGGCCCCGGTTGCCGGGTTCCCACCACCCTCTCAATCCAATTGCGCCAGGCCCTCGGTGGCGATCCGCTCGAACACGGTGGGGTCGGCCGCGAAGGGCGAGTCCAGGACGGGCCAGTGCACGACCAGTTCGGTGATCCCCAACTCCCGGTACGTACCCGCCCATTGGACGAAGGCGTCGAGTGATGCGAGCGGGCGTTCGCGGGTGAAGCCCTGGAGGATGGTCCGCCGAGCGCCACCCCCGGACGATGGTCGGCGTCACCGCCCCGGACGCGACCGGCAAGCACAAGCTCCTGATGGTCACCGTGGACGGCCGCGACGCGGACACCAGCATCGGCATGTCCATCCTGGAGACGGCCCAGCTGATGAAGGCGCTGGGCGCCCAGCAGGCCCTCTCGATGGGCTGCGGCGGCGACACCGCGATGTTCATCAACGGGACCCTCTGCAACAACCCACATGAACGGCTGGGGCACCCCGGACCAGCGCAACCCCTACGAGCGGCACCTCGCCAACGCCCTGGTGGCGCTGCCCAAGAAGTAACCTGACGGCCCCGCAGCACCGGCCGCCGGACGGGGCCGCGGACGAGTACGACGGCGCCGGGCGCGGTGCTGCGCCCGCGCCGTCGAGGTCGGGCCGGGCGGTGTCAGGTGGTGAAGGTCTGGTGGCCGAGGACGCGGAGGAATTCCAGGCGTTCGGCTGCGTCGGTGCCGGGCTGGGGTCGGTAGAGGAAGAGGCGGTTGCCGGTGGTGGGGCTGAGGACGACGTCGCATTGCAGGTCGAGGCGGCCGACGTGCGGGTGGAGGAGGGTCTTGCGGGCGGAGCGGACGGTGGCGACCTCGCCCCGTTCCCAGATGACGGAGAACTCCTCGCTGCGTTCGAGCAGGTCGTTGACGAGGTGCTCGCCCGCCAGGTGGGGGCCGTGGCGGAAGACGGCGGCGCGTAGGTCCGCCACGATGACGCGGCCGAGCGCCTCGTGGTCTTCATCGGGATAGAGCCGGCGGCCTTCGGGGCGGGTGAACCAGAGCCAGGCACCGTTGCCCTCCCGGCCCGGGCGGTTGGCCAGCGGTCCCAGGAGGGCGACGGCCGCGGCGTTCTGCACGATCACCGTGCCCAGCTCGTCGACGATCTGCGCGGGGGTCTCGGTGAGAGCGTCGACGATGTGCATGAGGCCCGGGTCGGCATAACCGTCGGTGGCGTGGTGCTGCGGGGGCTGGTAGCCGGCGACGGCGTACAGGTGGTCGCGTTCGTCGGTGGACAGGCGCAGGGCTCGGGCGAGGGAGCCGATCAGACCTTCGGAGGGGTTGACTCCGCGTGCCTGTTCGAGGCGTTCGTAGTAGTCGGTGGAGATGTTCGCCAGCATGGCCACTTCCTCACGGCGCAGGCCGGGGGTGCGGCGCCGTCCACCGGGGACGAGGCCGACGTCAGCAGGGCGCAGGGCCTCGCGGCGGGCGCGCAGGAAGCGGCCCAGCTCTCCGTGGTCGGTCATGATCGGTGCTCCCTGGCGGTGTGGCGGGGGCTGCGGAGCAGGCCGGGGGTGGTCTCGCAGGCGTTGACAGGACCAGCATGGTTCCTCGGCACCCCGTTATCCACGCACTGCCAGACCGGTGATGAACACACCGTGGATAGCTCCTCCGGCGTGCCGCAGGCTGAAGACAGCCGCCGGGAGATCTCCTCCCGGGCCGGCGTTTTCGCACGTAGACGGCGTTTGCCGCCGTCGAGCACTGCTGAGGAGCCTCATCCCATGGCCAAGTGGACCAGCGCCCGCATCCCCGACCAGAAGGGCCGCACGGCCGTCGTGACCGGGGCCAACAGCGGCCTGGGCTTCGAGACGGCCCGCGAGTTGGCCCGTCACGGGGCCCACGTCGTGATGACCGCCCGTGACCGTACCCGCGGTGACGCCGCCGTGGCGCGGCTCGTGGCCGAGCAGCCGCAGGCGAGCGTCGAGCTGCGTCTGCTGGACCTGTCCGATCTGGACTCGGTGGCCGCCTTCGCACAGAAGCTGCTGGACGACGGCCTGCCGGTGGACGTCCTGGTGAACAACGCGGGCGTCATGTGGCCCCCGCACCGGCTCACACGGCAGGGCTACGAGCTGCAGTTCGCCACCAACCACCTCGGCCACTTCGCACTCACCGGCCTGCTGCTGGACCGGCTGGAGACGTCCGCCGCCCAGGGGCGTGACGCCCGCGTGGTGACGGTCAGCTCCGTCGAGCACCGCGGCGGCACCGTCTTCTTCGACGACCTGCACGGCGAACGCGACTACGCCCCGCGCGCCTACTACTCCCAGTCCAAGCTCGCCAACGCCCTGTTCGGCCTGGAACTCGACCGGCGCCTGCGCGCGGCGGGATCCACCGTGGCCAGCGTCCTGGCGCATCCGGGCTACGCCAGCACCAACCTGCAGTCCAGCGGCCCGACCGGCTTCCTGCGGTTCTTCTTCTCGAAGATCGCCAATCCGCTGATGGCCCAGCCCGTGGAGAAGGGCGCCTGGAACCAGCTGTACGCGGCCACCGCCCCCGGCGTGAAGGGCGGCCAGTTCATCGGCCCGGACGGCCTGGGCGAGTACCGGGGCCACCCCACCGTCGTCCGGCCCGACAAGGCCGCCCAGGACCCGGGGGTCGCCCGACGCCTGTGGTCGGTCTCGGAGCAGCTCACCCGGGTCCGGTACCCCTTCCACTGACCACCGGTGGGCGCTGCCGCGTCCATCGACGACGACATCCGGAAGGCGAAACAGATGACCACGGACAAGCCGGCCGGCCGTATCCAAGGGCATCAGCACCGCCCAGCTCGCCCTTGCCTGGCCGCCCCCCTTCGACGGTGGTTCGCGCTTGTCCCGGTCCAGGTTCCAGCGGCCGCCGACCGGGCTGCCGTCCGGTTCCAGCAGGAGGTGCTCCTGGAGGTGTGGCCGGGGCCCCGCCGCCCGGAACCCGCCGCAAAGCCGGCCCGGGCGCCCGGGCACCGCGCCGGCCCGCCGCCCGGACGGTCGACGTCTTCGCATCGGCACCGGCCCCGCTGTCGCGCCCCCGCAACCGCAGCCGCGGCCCGCTGCCGGGACCGTATGCGGCATCAATACTGACGCTCCGTCACCCGGGCGGGTGAATCCAGGACTTTGCGGGGCAGCCGGGCAAGCCGGTGGCCCCACCGCCCCGAAGGCATCGCGTACCAGCCCGCGGACCGCGGGCTCCGGCCTGAGACGGGAGCACGATGGCCACCGAGCACATCGACACCCGGCTGCTCGAAGACCTGACCGAGCAGTCGCAGGACCTGAACAGCGACGCGTTGCGGATCACCCGCGGCGCGCTGATCGACTTCGGGCAGGCGGTCGAGCCCGTGCAGCGCCGCTGGTGGCAGCGCGGCGGCCTGATCGCCGGAGCGGCCGCCACGGCCGCCCTCCTCGGCGGCAGCCGGGCGTTCGCCGACAGCCCCTCGCCGTCCGGGTCCACGGCGGACGACATCATGGCGCTGCAGACCGCCGCCTCCCTCGAGAACCTGGCCGTGTCGGTCTACCGGACCGCCGCCGGGCTGCCGTTCATCAAGGACGGCAACAAGACGGTGGCCGCGTTCATCGCCAAGACCACCCAGCAGCACCAGGCCCATGCCAAGGCGTTCAACGCCGCCGCCACCCAGGCCGGCGGGCAGGCGCAGAACAACCCGGACCCGAAGTACAAGGCCGTCGTCGACCAGGCGCTGCCGACCGTCAAGGGCCCAGCGGACGTGGTGAAGCTGGCCATCGCCCTGGAGGACGTGGCCGCGCAGACGTACACCAAGAACGTCTCCCAGGTCACCGACGCCCAGTTGCGCAAGCTCTTCGCCTCCGTCGCTCCGGTCGAGGCCCAGCACCGCGCCACCCTGCTGGCCGTGCAGGCGCTGCTGGCCGGTAACGCGGCCGACCTGATCACCATCCCGGTCGACCCGTCCAAGCTGCCCGCCGCCGCGGGCGGCGTCGGCTTCCCCGACGCCTTCTACAAGACCGACAACGCCTCCCCGATCAGCGAAGGGGCCGTCACGTGACGACCGGTACCAAGGGCGGCTGGGAGCTGCCGATCAGCGAGGGCGAACTGACCGGCCTCACCCGCGAGATGCACCAGGCGCACCAGGAGACGCTGCCCGCCATGCGGGCCAGCGCGCGGGACCTGACCGAGGAGATCCGCGCCCGTCAGACCGGTGAGCCGCGCGACGCCGGTCGGCGGCGGTTCCTGCTCGGGGCGGGCGGCGCCGGCGCCGCCTTGGTCCTCGCGGCCTGCTCCAGCGGCAAGTCCTCCAGTTCCCCGAGCACCTCCGCCGGCGCGTCGATGCCGGCCTCCGGCTCGGCGTCCGGGACGTACACCGGCGACCTGAAGGTCGTGGCGCTGGCCACCGCGTTGGAGAACCAGGCGGTGGGCGCCTACCAGGCCGCCCTCGACGCCGCCAAGAACGGCAAACTGGGCACCGTCCCGCCCGCGGTCGCCACCTTCATCACCACCGCGCAGACCCAGCACGCCGAGCACGCCAAGGCCTGGAACGCGGTCCTGACCGGCGCGGGCAAGCCCGCGATCACCAACGTGCCGCTGTCCAACCAGCCGGCCACCCTCCAAGCCCTGAACGCCGCCACCGACGTGGGCACGGTCGCCAAACTCGCCCTGTCACTGGAGGACCAGGCCGCACAGACCTACCTGTTCGCGACCCACAACGTCACCAGCCCCGGCGGCATCGCCACCGCCGCCACCATCGCCCCCGTCGAGGCCATGCACGCCGCGATCCTCAACTACGTCCTCGGCCAGTACCCGGTCCCGGACGACTTCCTGCCCACCGACAAGGCCGCCGGCCCCACCCTGCTCACCGTCTGAACAACCCCCAGACCGGTGCGTGCCCGGGCGCGAAACGTCGACCCCCCGCGCCCGGGCACGCACCCCCACCCGCTTCCTGAACGGACATACGCCGTGACCGCCGTACGCCCGCGCTGCGCCCTGGCCGGCGCGCTGCTGACCATCACCCTGGGCGCCTGCTCGTCCAGCCCCTCCGCCTCCACCGCCACGACCGGCCCCAGCAGCTCCAGCGGCGCCGCGTCCGGCAGCCGGATCACCATCAAGAACTTCCAGTTCCAGCCGGCCGCCCTCACCGTCCACCCCGGCCAGAGCGTGACGGTGGTGAACGAGGACTCCACCGCCCACACCGTCACCGCCGACGACACGTCCTTCGGGCGACTATCTGGCGCACCCCGCGGACCCCGGACACCACCTGCACCATCCGCGGCGGCGAAGTCACCGAGCACCACTGGTCGTAGCGGCGCACCGCCACGATCGCGCCGGCACCAACCCCGCGCTCGTCCCGCCGGGCCCGCCAAGCTCAGCGGAAGTCGTCGGCGTGGTCGACGGCCCACTGGGCGTACTTGCGCGCCGGCGTGCCGGTGATCTTTTCGGTGATGACGGAGGTCAGGGCCGGGACGCCGTCGGCAGCGGCCCACTGACTCACGATCGCCTCGGCCACGACCGGATGCATTGTTCTGCCCACGTCCGTGCGAGCCTGCTCGTCGGAGACGTGTTCGACCCGGATGCGGCGGCCGAGGGCCTCGCCGATGTACTCGACCTGCCGTTGCAGGGTCAGGGACTCGGCTCCGTAGACGGTGTAGGCCTGGTGCGAGTGACCCGGTTCGGTCAGGGCGGTCACCGCAAGCGCCGCGATGTCCTTCTCGTGCACCGGTGCCGACTGTGCGAGCGGATAGGGGAGACGGACGACGTTGTCCGTGCGGATCGATTCGGCCCACCAGGTGCGGGTGTTGATCGCGAACGTCCCCGGCCTGACGAACGTCCAGTCCATGCCGGACCGTTGGACGGCCTGCTCGATCGTGCGGTTCAGGCGGGGGACCGGGTGGTCGGCGTCGTGGTTCACGACCGACACCGACGAGAGCAGGACCACCTGCCGGATCCCCGCGGCTGTGGCCGCCGCGGCGACCGTCCCGATGTCGTAGGGCTTCCGGGGGTCGAGCATTCCGTACAGGAACATCTTGTCGGCGCCGTCGAGCGCTGCGGGCAGCGTCTCGGGGCGGTCCAGGTCGGCGGTGACGGCTTCCCACCCGGGCGTCGGGCCCGAGGCCGGGGTCCTGCTGACTGCTCTGACCTGCTCACCGGCGGCCAGCAGGCCATCGGCCACGTGACGAGCGACGTTACCGCGAGCGCCGAAGACGACTGCCACCATGATGGGGGCCTCCTGTCGGGTGTGGACCTGTTGGTCGTGGACGTGGACGGCCGTACGGCGGCGATGCCGAGTGGCTGGGGTGTGAGGGGTCTGCCGCTTACGGCGCGAGCGCCGTAAGCGGGCCCTCCGGGCGCTGCTCAAGGCCGGATGTTCTCCAGGTCCTCCAGGAGGCCGAGGTGCTTCGGCTCCCAGCCGAGGGTCTGCCGGGTGCGGGTGCTGGACGAGGGCTGGTCGTTCGCGAAGATCGGGCCGAGAGGGCCGTACGTCTGCGGTGGCACCGACTCGACCGGCAGGCCCAGCCGTCGGCCGATGACCACGGCGATGTCATGCACCTGGTTTCCCTCGTCGGCCACGGCGTGCCAGGAGGTGCCGGCTTCCGCCTGTTCCAGCGCGAGCCGGAAGAGGACTGCCGCGTCGAGCGCGTGCACGGCCGGCCAGCGCTGTGTGCCGTCGCCCGGGTAGCCGGACACCCCGGTCCGGCGTGCGATGTCGGTCAGCAGGCCGGCGAACCCGCCCGCGCCCTGGTTGTGGACCGTGCGCGGCAGGCGTACGGCCGTGCTCCGGACCCCGCGCGAGGCCAGGCCCAGGGCCGCCGTGACGGCGCGGCCACGACCACCGACCGGCCCGTCGGTCGGCAGCGGGTCGGCCTCGGTGGAGGCGCGGCCCGGCACATGGGGCGTACCCGAGCAGGTGACCAAGGGCCGGTCGCTGCCGACGAGTTCCTCGCCGAGGGTCGCGAGGGCGGCACTCTCCTCCGCGACCGCCTTGGCGACGGCGTCGGGGCTGCTGAAATCGTTGGCGAATGCCAGGTGGATCACCCCGTCGGCCTGAGCGGCGCCGGAACGAAGGACGTCCAGATCGGCGAGAGCTCCCCGGAGGGGCTCGGCGCCGGCCGCCTCGGCGGCCAGCGCCGAGGCGTCGGAACGGGCGAGCGCGAGGACGCTGTGGCCATTGCCGAGCAGTTCGGCGACGACGGCGGAACCGATCAGACCAGTGCCACCCGTGACAAAGACGTGCATGGGGCCCTCCTCCAAGTGATGGGACTCTTGTCTCATCACTCTAGCAGGGTGATGGGACAAGAGTCCCATCACGTATGATGGGGCCATGTCTCGATGGGAACCAGGCGCACGCGAACGCCTCGTCGTGGCCGCAGTCGACCTGTTCACCGAGCAGGGCTACGACGCCACGACGGTCGCTCAGATCGCCGAGCGCGCCGGGGTCACCAAAAGCACCTTCTTCCGGTACTTCCCTGACAAGCGAGAGCTGCTGGTGGCCGGACAGGAGACGCTGAGCCTGCTGCTGACCGACGGGATCGCCGAGGCGCCCGATGACGCCAGCCCGCTCGAGGCGGTCGCTGCCGGACTTGAGCGCGCGTCGAGCGCGATGGGCCCCATGAATCGCGAGCTCGCCCCGCGCCTGAAGGCCGCCGTCGCCGCCAGTGTCGAGCTTCAGGAGCGTGACGCCCTCAAGACCGTCAGCCTCGCGGCCGCGATGACGACCGCCCTGGTCGCCCGCGGCCTGTCCGACCCGGCCGCGGCCCTCGCGAGCGAACTGGGCGTCCTGGCCTTCAAGCGCGGGTTCGCCGAATGGTCCGAGGGCGACCGTGACGGCGAGGACAAGCTCACCGGGTACGTCCTGGCCGCCCTGGACGAGTTGCGTACGGTGAGTGCGTCGCTGGGCTGAGCGGACAGATCGTCCCGCTCACCGGCTTCCGGCCCCACGCGGGCGACCGGGAGCAGGACGCCCCGCAGGGCCGAGGTATGGCAGGTGCCCATGTCTGTTCGTCCATCGGCTCGTTGAGTAGGCCGCGGGGAAGAGACCGCCGTGGTCGGTGTCGGACGACCTGTGGGATCGGATCGAGCCGCTGCTGCCGGTGCGGCAGCAGTGGCTTCGCGAGATCGGCCCGCCCGCCGTTGGACGACCGGGGCTGCTTGCAGGGGATCCCTGTTCGTG
>NZ_JBMVFA010000066.1:0-14755 GCF_049543595.1 Kitasatospora sp. NPDC094028
CAGACCCCAGCCCACGACCACGGGCTCGACCGGGACAAGCAGCACCACCACGAACCCGGCAGTGAGGCCGGGCCGTACGGCACGCGCCCGGCCGACCTGGAGAACACCGCCGCGGCCCGCGCCGCCCGCGTCGACCCAGACCTCGCCCGCCAGGAGAAGGCCCGCCGCAGCGCCGCCCGCCGGTACGCCGGCCGCCGCGCGCTGTGGGAGATCACCGGTGACCGGGCGTGCCGCGCCTGTGGCCGGGCCGTCATGGACCCCGACACCGGAGCCATCCAGGCCCAGACCGCCGAGGGCTACTCGGTCCTGCTCGGCGTGCTCAAGTGCGGCCGGATCTGGCTCTGCCCGATCTGCTCCGCCAAGATCCGCAACCGCCGCACCCAGGAGATCAGCGGCGCCGTCGTCAAGTGGATCAAGGCCGGGGGCAGCGCCTACGCGGTCACCTTCACCCCCCGGCACACCCGCGCCAGCGCCCTCGCGGACCTGATGGACGCCATCCAGGGCACCCGCTCGGCGCCGCTCGCCGAACGGGAAGCGGCCAAGTCCGCGATCCTCGCCGCGAAGCTCAACGTCGCCGAGACGTGGGCCCGGCGCCGGGAGGCGGTCGACGCGGCCCGCCGCGCGGCCCCCAAGGGCCAGAAGAAGAAGGCGATGGAGGCCGCCCGGGAAGTCGGCGACGGATGGATGCAGGAGGCCCGCCAAGGGGTCACAGACGCCCGTGAAGCGGCCCGGGGCAAGGTCCGCACGGCCGGGGCCTACCAGCGGCTCATCAGCGGCGGCACGTGGGCCGGACGGCCGGAGGACGGCGACCCGGACGGCATCCGCGGCCGGATCGGCTACATCGGCATGATCCGCGCCACCGAGGTGACGGTCGGTCTGGCCAACGGCTTCCACCCGCACATCCACGCGATCGTGCTGGTCGGCGGCCGGACCGAGGGCAGCGGCTGGGACCGGCGCATCGTCGGCACCTTCGAGCCCGAGGACGAGCACCTGGCCGAGTGGAAGGAGGAGTGGCGCAAGGTCTGGACCGGCAGCCTCAAGGCCATCGACCCGACCTTCGAACCGTCCCTGACCTGCGAGATCCCCGACTGCAAGTGCAACGGGGAAGGCCACGGCGTCCACTTCGAGCGCCTCAAGACCGTGCAGGACGCCGAGCGCTTCGGCGAGTACCTCGCCAAGACCCAGGACGGGAAGGACCCGGCCGCGGAACTCGCCGGCGCCCACAACAAGACCGCCTGGAAGGGCAACATGGCGCCCTTCCAGCTCCTCACCCGAATCGGTGAACTTCTCAAGGGCAAGAACCCCAGCAAGGTCGACGGGCACGGCTCCCTGGAGCAGTGCCTGGCCTGGTGGGCCGAGTACGAGGAGGCCACCTCCGGCCGCCGTGCCATCGAGTGGACCCGCTACCTGCGCTCCCTGCTCGGAATCCAGGGCGGCGACGACGACGAGGACAACATGGACCTCCTCTTCGAGGGCGAGGCCGTCTCCGAGTTCCGCGCGGGCGTCCAGATCAAGACCGGCGCCTGGCACAAGGTCGCCAACAACGGCTACGACCACGCCGTCAGCCAGGCCACCGAGGGCAACGGCATCAAGCTCGACAACGTCGTCGGCGTCGTTCAGGCCGCCGGCGGAGAGCGCGAAGACGTCCGGCTGCTCACCTCCGGAGAGCTCCAGAAGCTCTACGACGACGTGATCGGCGGTCTCCAGAAACGCCGGGCCGAAGCCGACGCCCGGCGCAAGCTCGAACAGGGCGGGCACAAGCCGCAGCGCCTGGCGCCGCTCGCCGACGACCAGGCGCCCGCCGACGCCGTCCCGGCCGCGCTCGCCGAAGCCCTCGCCAAGCCCGAGCCGGACAACTTCCTCGGACACCTCGCCCGGGTCGCCCGCCAGCGCCGCGCCGCCGAGACTCCGCACGCCCACCAAGGAGCCTGACCGATGACCAACGCCCGCCGCCCGCTCGGCCCCGGCTTCGACCGCGACCGCCAGGACGTCGCCGACGTCGCCCCGCACCGCGCTGGCCGGACCGCCGCCGAGCTCGCCGCCGAGACCGCGCCACCGCTCGTCCCGGTGCCGGTGCCGTCGACGGGTCGGCGCCCGTTGGCGCTCCGGCCTGCACCAACGCCCCCGCCAACGACCGGCTGACCGGTCGGGGAGGGGAGGACCGCTCACCGTTTCATCGCTGACGAAACGGTGAGCGGTTCCGTTTCGGGTTCCGTTCGGGGTGCCGTTTGGAGTCGCGTTTCGGGTGCCGTTTCAAGTCCCGTTTCGGGTTCTGCAGACTGGTCGGCGCTGGCGGGGTGGACAAGGGGTCTGACCTGCTGGTCAAGGGGTGCGGACAAGGGGGCCGGCGGGCGCCGACTTCTTCCGTACGGACCCCTTCTCGGCGGGCCGGCGGAAGTTCAGCGGCCGATGCTCGGCCCGGAGCGGCCCTGCGTGGGCGGCTCGTACCGGTACGTGTACTGGTCGTACTGGCGTTGCCGTTCGGCGGCGCGGGCCTGCTCGGCGGCCCGCCGCTGCTGGGCCTGGACGGCCGCGGTGGCCCGCTCGGTCTCCTCGGTCACCCGGCGCCCGGCGGGCAGCTGCTCGCGAACGGCGGCTTCCTCGCGAAGGCCGGCTGCGCGGCCGTCGAGCTGCTCGGCGGTCCGCCGCTGGGCGCCGGCCTCGGTGATGAGGCGCTGGTGCTCGTTGCGGTCGTACAGGTCGAGGCGCTCGGCCATCTCCGGCAGGGCGGCCCGTCGCCGGTCGATGCGCTGCTCGACCGTCCCGTAGACGCCGCCGTCCGCACGGTCGACTTCGGCCCGCGCGGCCCGCCGCAGCTCGTCGGCCCGCGTGCGGAGCTGGGCGCCCTGCTCGCGCAGCTGCCCGATCTGCCCGGTGCGCTCGTCGACGCGCTGTCGCAGGGCGTCGGCGGCCTCCAGCATCCCGCCGCGCTGGAAGAACACGGCGGACCGCTTGAGGGCGGCCCGCTCGCGGATGCGCGCCTCGATGCGGCTGTCCTCGTAGTTCGCCGAGTACATCTCCCTGACCCGGGTGTCGATGTCGGCGGCGCCCTGGTCGAGCTGGCCGGCCTGCCCGAGCAGCTGCTCGGCCGCGTCCAGGTGCGCGCTGACCTTGGCGATCCGCTGGCGCCCGGGGGCCTGGTCGGTGCCGAGAACGGCGGCGAGCCGCTCGGCCTGGCGGTCGAGCCCGTACGCGGTCGCGCGGGCCTGCGAGGCGTCGGCCTCGGCCTTCTCGGCGCGCGTCAGCAGCGCGCTCGTGGGCACCTTGCCGTGCGGGCGCTCACGCCAGTTGGGGATCTGCTGCGCCTGGCGGACGGCTTCGAGCTGGGCGTTCACCTCGGCCAGTGCCCGGCGGATCTCCTCCTCGGTGGGCGCCTGGGCGACCGGCTCGGCTGGTTCCGGCAGCACGGGGCCGGTGCGGAAGTCAGCCGGCTGTTCCACCGCGGGCGATTCCTGACGCTGCGCCGGGACCTCGGCGACGTCGGCGACCGGCTGTACCTGCTGCTCGTCGACGACCTGGTGCTCGTCGACGTCGGCCCGGACCGCCCGCTCGGCGACGTCGGCGGGCCCGGCCTGGTCGGCGGTGAGCTCGTCGACGACCATCACGTCGTCCTGGTCGTGCTCCAGCTGGCGCCCGTACGCCGCGACGGCGCGGTCCAGGCGCTCAGCGTCGGTCCGCGGCTCGCCGAGCGTGAGCCGGGTGACGTCGTCCTCGACCTCGACCAAGGGCAGGAACAGGTGCGTCTCCTGCCGGGCCCGGCTCAGCGCCGGGTACAGGCTGTGGGCGTCGGCGCCCCGGCCCGAGGCGATCGTCACCTCGGAGGTGAGGCCCTGGGCGGAGCCGATCGTCATCGCGTAGCCGTGGGTCAGCCGGCCCTCGGCGACGTCGCGCGGGCTCATCCACGCCTGGTCGGTGCGGTGTCCGCCGGCGCCGTCCGGACGGCGCCACTCGACCAGCACGCCGCGCCGCGTGTCCACCTGCAGCGCGACTCCGCGGAAGCCGTTCAGCACGTCGACCTGGTCGGCGTCGCGGCGGGAGCGGTAGTCGTTGCGGCGCACGTGGACCAGGTCGCCCGGCGCGAACTCGGTGCGCCCGCCGTCCGGGGTGCGGAACGTGTGGCCGCGCTCGAGTTCGCCGGCAGCGACCAGCAGCGACCGGGCGCCGGCGTTGAGCTCGGCGACGTCGGCCCGGCGGGCGGCCAGCAGCAGCAGCTGCTCGACCTGGCCGTGCGGGTCACCGGCCCACCTGGTGCGGGCGGTGTTCCACGCGGCCAGCATGGAGGTGTGGGCCTGTTCGGCGGTCTCGGTGGCCTGGATGCGCCCGCGCTCGGCGAGCATCGCCAGCGCGCTGGTACGCCCTCCGGCCCGCCACGTCTCCAGCGCGGCCCGTTCCACCGGGTCGGTCTGGCGCCGGTTCTCGTCGAGGACCAGGCCGTCGACGATCTGGTGGACCCGGTTGAACCCGCCGCCGACCCCGACCGCCCTCAATTGCTGGGGGTCGCCGATCGCGACCACCTTCGTGCCGGTCTCGGCGGCGTGCCGCAGCAGCGCGGCGAACGCTCGGTCGTCGACCATGCCGGCCTCGTCGATGACCAGCACGCCGACCCCGTCGAGGCCGCGGCCGCCGGTGATGTCGCGCGTCCACGCGGCGATCGTCCGGCTGTCGATCCCGGCCTCGGCCGTCAGGTTGGCGGCCGCGACCGCGGCCGTCGAGGCGCCGACCACGGTGAGGCCGGCGGCCTCCCAGCCGGTGCGCGCGGCGGCCATGAGCGTCGTCTTGCCCGCCCCGGCGACGCCGATCACGGCGTCGACGCCATGCCCGGCGGTCAGCAGGCGGGTGATGACCTCGCGCTGCTGCTCGCTGAACCGGAACGACCGGTCGGCGGTCGACTTCGACAACTCGGCGGTGGCGATGGTGAGCTCGGCGGCCTCCTGGGTGAGCTGCGCGAGACCCCGGCCGTAGCCGGTCGCGGCGGACCGGATGACGGTTGCCTCGGCGTCGACCACGCTGGTGTGGGTGTAGCGCTGGCGGTGCACCTGGTGGTGCCGGTTGGAGTCGGTCAGCCGCACCGCGTGCCCGTCGACGGCGAGGACCTCCTCGACGAGGGCTTCGAGCTGCTCGACGGAGTCCAGGCAGGGCAGCGCCGCCGTCACGGCGGCCATGACGTGCGTGTGCTGCACGGCCTTCGTCGACGCCACCAGGCCGTGCTCGGCGTCCCAAATTTGGGAGGCGATCTGCTCCGGCGTCGGCAGCACCGGGCCGCCCGTACCCCCGCGGGCGGGGGCGCCGCCGTCCGGGCCGGGCAGCGCGCCGCGCACCATCGCGTCGACCGCGCGGCCGGCCTCGATGAGGGCGGCCTGCTGCTCCTCGTCGGTCAGACCGGACAGGTCGCCGGCCTTCACCGCGGCGGCCTGCGCGCGCCAGCCGGCGCGCTCGCCGGCCTGCTCGGCCTGGTCGAGTTTCGCCTCGGCGGTGCGCCGCGCGGCCGCCTTCTGCTGGTCGCGGGTGGCGCCCTCGCCGACGTCGTCGACGATCTGGCCGTGACGTCGGGAGAACGCGGTCCGAAGCTCTCCGTCCACGCCGGTGAGCTCCCACGCGCCGGTGTCGGGGGAGCGCTCGAACCGGGCGCCGTACTGCTCGGTGAGCCTCGCGCGTAGGCGCGCCTCGGCGATCTCGTTGACCACGCGCGCGTGCCGCAGCAGGTCCTCGGCGCCGGCCGCGATGGTGCGCCACTTCCCGTCCGCGCACTTGGCCATGTGCGCGATGTTCACGTGGACGTGCAGATGCGGATCGCCGATCTCGCCGCCGACCGGCCGCGCGCTGCGGTGCAGGGTCGTCCACCCCAGGAACCCGGACGTGGCGACCCGGTCGGCGCGCTGGCCGCTCCCGTGGTGGCCGGCCATCCCGTACGCCGTCCACTCCTCCAGCGCGGCCACCGCCTCGCCCACCGAGGCGAGCCAGTCGTCCTCGATCGAGGCCGCCAGCTCGTCATCGGCGAGCGCCCACGCGACCGACACGGACTTCGGGAGGTCGAGGACCAGGTCGACGCCGCGCAGGCCGACGTCGACGTGCCGACCCGCCCACGGGCGGGCCTCGGCGACGACGTCCGCGCCGTACAGCTCGTCAACGGAAAGGCCGGCTGCGTCGGCGATCCGCTCGGCGTCGGCGAGCGGCAGAACGTGCCGCTCGCCCTCGCGGCGAAGGCCTCGCTCGGCGCGCGCGAACCGCTCGCCGAGCGGCCCGCCGAGGTACTCCGCGGCGCTGATTCCCTCGGCCTCGGCGAGCGCGGTGACGGCGTCCACCAGGGCGCGCGCGGGCACCTTCCCGCGCGGGTCGAGGACCTGCTTGCGCTTCACCAGCTGCTCGCTGGTGCGCGGGTCACGGCCGTCCATCAACGCGCGCGCGGCGTCCGCGTCGACCGGTCCGCCGGCGGTCAGCCCGACCTCGCTGAGGCCGCTGCCGATCCACCGCAAGTCCCGCTCGGAGGCGAGCCGGTACTCGACCTGGCGGTCCTGCTCGACGTCGCATCCGCAGTCGCGGGACAGCCGGTAGTCCACCTGCTGAGGGGCCCGGATCGGCGTCACCCACCCCATATGCCGGACCCACCCCCTTTACCCGCCTTTGTCCGCCCGGCGGACCTTGATCACGTATCGACGATACCTGGAGTGCTGTAGGTGGCTTGGTGGTTGGTCTGTGATGGGTGCTGTGTGTGGTGGGTTTGGGTTGGTTTGGTCTGTATGTCGGTTGCTGTGGTGGTGGGTTGGCTTGGTGGGGTGGGGTGGTGTTGCTGGTTGGTGTGGGTCGGTTGGTTGAGGTGGCTGCGGATGGTCTGCGGCGGGTGGTAGAGGTCGGGTCGAAGGGTTCGGGAGAGAGGGGGTAGCGATGTACGTCTACGGGTGCGGGGTGTGCCGGACGGTCAGCCACCACGCCAGCGCGGATGAGGTGTTCGAGGAGCGCGACGGCCACCGCCTCAAGGTCCACCACGGCCGGGTGCCGATGGGTGAGTGGATCAGGGACGACACGCCGCCGCCGGCGCCGCCGAGCGCGGCGTCCGTGGCGCGCTGGATGCTGGGCACGTGGCCGGGCCGGGCCGCCGCGCTCCTCCTGGTCGTCGTCGTGGTGCGCGTCGGGTTCTTCCTCGGCGGCCTGCCGCCGCTGTTCGCCCCGGCGCCGCCGGCGTCTTCGCCGTCGTCCGTGCTGCCGCTGTTCGCCCCGGTGCCGAGCGCGTCGTCGTCGGCGCCCGCGGGGACCCTCCCCGTTGTCGGAGGAGCCGGGACGGGGACCGCCCCGTAACCGTTTCGTCAGTGACGAAACGCTAGGGTCGGGGCATGGAGAAGACGGAGCTTGGCGATCGGGACCGGTTCTCGCCGTGCGAGTGGTGCCACGAGTCGTTCCGGCCACCGAAGCCGACCGGGCGCCGGCCGAAGTACTGCAAGCCTGCGTGCCGTCAGGCCGCGTACGAGGCGCGTCGGGACAAGTGGGTGGGTGACGAGGCGGTTGCTGCGCACGCCCAGGGTCGACCGCGTCGACGGATCTCGGGCAGCGTGGCGCCGTCGTCGCCGGCGGTCCAGGCCGGGCCGGAGCTGACCGGCGCGGAGTCGCCGCCGCTGTTCTGACCGGCTCGCGCGTGCACGCGTGTACGGGCACGGGTGCACGCGTTGGTGGCCGTCACGATGACCGGCCACAGCGGCCTTTGGCGTTCGGCACGGAGGCCGGCCATCGTCCTGAACCTCACGGGTCGGGGCCTGCGGGTCTCCCCCGGTGGACGGCTCGCGGTGGTGGCCACCCCCGGGTGGGGTCGAGCGACTCGGCCGCCCCCTGGGGCGGTCGACCCGGGCGGGAAGTTTCAGCGGGCCCGGAGCTTGCGGAGGGGCCGGTGAAAGTTCTTGGCCGGGCTTGGTCGGGAGCGCCCCGCCCGGGGGTGGCAGGGTTCGGAGGCGTCCGCCGGGGGAGACCCGCGGTGCTCTGGCCCGTCCCACCCACCCGCCGTCACGTCCAAGATCACCGAGGCCCCCTCCCTCGGGCGGATGGCCCGCCGGAGGCATGCCTTGAGCCGCACCGGTGCACCCTCGGTCGGCAGGCGCCGCGCATGACCGAGCCCCCGCCAGCGGGTGCTGACGGGGGCTTCGGTTGGTCGGGATGTGGGTCAGGTCTGGGGGAGTCCGCGGCGCTTCTCCCACTCGCGCCAGCAGCTGCGGACGATCTCCTGGGTGACGGGGTCGGGGTCGTCCTGGTGGTGCTCGATGGCGGCGCACAGCTCGGCGTCGGTGAACTCGGGAACGGGCTTGTCGGGCCAGTTGCTGATCATGGCGGGCTGCCTTCCGGTGGAGTGGATCATGCGGCGTCGGAGGTGTGGACGACGATCGTCCGGGCCGGATCGGTGGGGTGGGGCTGGAGGACGAACCCCTCTCGGCCGGTGGGCGCCGAGGCGTTGTTGGCGTTGGCGTTGGCACTCTGACCTGCACCAACGTTGGCAACAACACCGGCGAGAGGGGCGGGGTCACGGGGGGAGGGGAGCGGCGGCACGTCCTGGTGGTGGACGCCGGGGCCGTTGCCGTCCGGCGTGCGGACCCCCTCGCGGAAGGGGATGCCGGCCTCGGCGAGGAGGGCCTTGACGGCCTTGGTGGAGGGCTCCCAGCCGGGGTGGGAGGCGCCCAGATCGGTGGCCAGCCGGGTGAGCAGAACGGAGCGCTTGGAGGCGGTGAGGGAGGCGGTCAGGAGGTGGGTCTCGGTGGGGGTCGGAGCGGTGGTCTCGGGCTCCTCCTGGTCGTCCTCGTCGGCGCCGTCCGCCGGGGCGTCGACGACGTCTTCGGCGGGGGCCTTGGCGGCCGTCTCCGGGCCGGTGGTGTTGCCGAGGATCAGGGCGGTGATCACCCACAGGGTCAGGCCGCTGGTGATGGCGACTCCGGCGTAGTGCCGGACGACGGGAACGCCGGCGAGCAGAACGGCGGAGACGACCGCGCATCCGGCGGCGACGAGGGCGGGGTGGGTCGGCCGCTCGCCGAGGTCCTCCAGGGCCTTGGCGCGCTGCTCGGGGTCCTTGATCTGCCGGGCCTTGGCGCGCCGCTCCTTCCAGGCCGTCAGCGTGTCGGCGTGCTCGGCCTTGGCGTCGGCGTGGCGGCTGCGGATCGGGGCGAGCATCCGGCGGTTGCCCTGGCGGAGCGCGGCGAGCGAGAGGCCGCCGAGGTAGGGGTGGACGGGCCGCTCCCCCTTGAGCGCTTCGAGGGCTGCGGCGCGCTCCTTGGGGTCCTTGATCTGCCGGGCCTTGGCGCGGCACTCGTTCCACGCGGCGAGCGCTTCGGAGTGCAGGGTGAGGGCGTCGGAGAGGGGGTTGGTCATCTCTCAGGCTCCGATCAGGCCGTGGAAGAACGAGCCGACGACGGTGAACGGCAGGGCGAGGATCGAGCCGGAGGCGACCGCCGCGGCGGGGAGGGTGCCGCCGACGATCACGTCCTTCCACACGCGCGGCTTGGTGCCGAACAGGACGATCACGAGGATCAGGGCGGTGGCTCCGGCGCCCGCGTTGAACTGGTGGTTCATGGCTGCGGTGAGGGAGTCGCCGACGACCTTCGGTGCCTCGAAGGTCTGGCCGGCGCCCTGGGCGAACAGGCCGAACAGGAGCATCCACCAGGCGGTGTGGTGGTCCTTGTGCTGTTCGGCGAGGGTGCCCTTGCCCCGGTGGCCGACGAGCAGCCACACCATGATCACGAGGCACACGCCGGTGGCGGTGATGGGTCCGAGCAGGGAGGTCATGGTGACTCCAGGTCAGTAGATGTGAAGAGCGGAGAGGAGGGGGGCGGCGCCGGTGGCGACGGCGATGCCGGAGGCGACCGGGATGCGGGCGAGGACCAGCAGGGCGAGGGGTCCGGGCCCGCGGACCTCGGAGACGCGCAGGCGGCCGCGGTCGCGCAGGTGGAGGTCGAGGGCCCAGCCGAAGAGCGCGAGCAGCACGCCGACGTAGGGCCCGCCGGGGGTGGTGATCTGGACGAGGCCGGTCGCGTAGCCGCCGACCGCCGAGATCGCGGTGAGCACGCACCAGCGCCGGAACCGGAGCACCCGGTCGGAGGGGCCGGCGGTGCGGGCGGCACGGCGGCGCTTGCGCCGGGCCTTGGCCGCGGCCTCGCGCTTGTCGGCGAGCTGCTGCCGGCGGTGCCGCTTGGTGCGCTGTTCCGGGGTCTCCCCCGCCGCGGCCAGGACGCGGTCCTCCTCGGCGCGGCGCCGCCGCTTGTCGAGCTCGCGCTCGTTCTCCAGGCGGGCCGTCCGCTCCTCGGGGGTCTCGTTGATCCGGGACGCGAGCAGGTCGACCATGCCGACCAGGTCGTCGCGGCGGTAGTGCTTGGGGGTCAGGGCGTCCTCGACGCGGTGGCGCTCGGCCTGCTGCTCGGAGGTCTCCCCCGCGGCGGCGAACAGGGCGTCGCGCTCGGCGCGTTCAGCCTCGATCCGGGCCTCGTACTCGACCTGCTCGCGGGCGAAGCGCTGGGCCTCGGTCTCGGTCATGAGCTGGGTGACCTGCTGGCCGATCTGCGCGGCCATCGCCGGGACCTGCTCGGCCAGAATCCGGCCGACCGGCGCCCAGAACGCCGTCGCGGCCTCCTCCATCGACACGGGAGCGGCCGGGCCGCCGGCGCCGACCGGCACCGGGGTGTGCACGGCGGCGTCCGAGGCCGGAGCGGGGATGCGCGGGCCGTCCTTGCGCCACCACTCGACCACGGGCTCGGGGTCGGGGGTGGGCATGCCGGCGGTCGGCGGCTGGCTGGGGGGCGGGGGGATCGTCACCGGTGCCGCCCTTCCAGGTAGGCGAGGGCGAGCAGGCAGAGGCCGCCGACGACGATCGCCGCGTTCCCCAGGAGCAGGACCAGGAAGATCAGTTCGGTGATCACGTGTGTCTCCTCTCGGGAGAGAAGGGGGCCCGGCCGGAACCGGGCCCCCGGACGAGGGGTCAGGAGGAGCGGCGACCGAGCCAGCCGCGGCTGGTCGTGGTGCGGGGGGCGTAGACCGTGCGGCCGTTGGCCCTGGCCTCGTCGTAGTCGGAGCCGGTCCACGGGCGTCCGTTGGAGTCCGTGTGGTCCGGGGTGTCGGTGCGCGTGCTCGGCTTCGACTCGGAGCTGCTGCGGCGGAGGAAGCTCATCGGTCGCACCGCCGCCCGATCCGGCCGGTGAGCACGAAGGGCTCGGAGTCGAACACGCACATCGCGTGGAACTGGGCCGGGATCTCGCCGTCGCTGCTGGCGTCGGTGACCGCGATCCGGGAGCACCAGGGCTCGCGGATCAGGCCGGTCACGACGTCGAGCGGCACGGGGTCCGCGGTGCGGTAGGCGACGCCGTCGCGGTGGACGGTGCCGACCAGCGGCAGGGAGGCGATCGGCTTCACCGCGCACCGCCCTTGCCGGACAGGTTGTCCAGGTGGCGGCCGGCGGCGTCGCCGGCCTTCGTGCGGTCCTCGGGGGTGATCGGGGGGACCGGGGTAGCGTGGGCCATGACTGGCACCTCTTCTCGGAGGGATTTCCGCTGGTCACAGCCCCGCCCGGGATCTGTGGAAGGTGAGCGGGCGGGGCGTTTGTGACGGGTACTTGCGCTACATAGGTACTGAGGTACTACGCTGTGGTACCGAGGTACTACAGCACTTTGTAGCAGTAGACCTCCGGGTCAGGCAAGGGCCTTGACCCGCCGTCACAAACGCAAGGAAGTGTTCGAATTGGCGCCCGAATCAGTGGGCTACAAGGTGATCGCGGACCACTACCGCCGGCTGATCGCCGACCGGCAGATCGTGGACGGGCAGAAGCTGCCCTCCGTCCGGCAGATCGCTGAGAAGTGGCAGGTCGCGACCAAGACCGCCCAACGAGCCTTGAAGACCCTCCAGATGGAGGGCTACGCCTCTCCGGTGCAGGGCTTGGGCTACCAGGCCAGCTTCCGGCCGCATGACTTCGCCACGCTGAGGGTCCAGGTCAACGGCACCCGCCAGCGCGGGGAGACGTACGCCGACACGGACGAAGCGCTCATCCTGTCCGCCGAGTTGACGCGGACCGGCGGGCACGAGGCGGACATCCTCGGCGTCGAGCCCGGCACCCCGGCGATCCTGCGCCGGGGCCTGGTGCGACGCGGTGACCGGGTCATCCGCATGAGCCACTCGTGGTTCCCGGCCGAACTCGCCGACCTGGTGCCCGAGTTGCTCACGACCGAGTCCACCCCGCCCGGGAACGTCGCCCGCATCGAGGCCGCGACGGGCCGCCGAGCGGAGATCACGGCGGATCGCTTCACCGTGGACCTGACCAGCCTCGAACAGTCGAAGCTGTTCGGCGTGCCGCCGCGCGAGCCGCTCCTGGAGCGGACCACGGTTAGGCACGACGGCCTCGGCGTCATCGAGTACGGCACCACCTGGTGGCCGCGCCACGTCGTGCTGGCCGTCGAGTACACCGCCGACAACCAGGACTGAGCCCAGAAACAGGAGCGGGCCGCCCGGCTGTACCCCGGAGCGGCCCCGTGATCCACGGAGGTACCCGTGTCCCACACCACGAAGTATGACCGACCGAGCACCATCGGCTGGCCGACCGGCCTCCTGTTCGCCGCCCTGTTCCTGATCTGCGCCGCTGTCGGCGTGGCCGGGGCGTACGGCACCTACAGCAACGCCAAGGCGGTGTTCCACGACTCCGGCCGCGCCCTGTCGCTCGTCGCCGGCGGCGAGCTCACGATGGTGGTGCTCGGGCTGGCGATGCTCGGCCTGACCATCCTCCAGCGCCCCTACCCGGCCGCGCTCCGCCTCGCCCTGGTCGTGGTGCCCGCCGCCGCGTCGGTGGCCGGGGTGGTCATCGCCCCCACAGCGTCCGACGCCGCCGCCTATGCCATCTCCCCCATGGCCATGACGGCCGCCGCCGAGCTGTCCGGCCTGCTGGCCCGATCGATCGTGGTCCACCGCAGCGGAGTCGACGCCGAGGCCCAGCGCCGCGCCGCCGACGCCACCCGGCGCCTGGCCTACCACCGCGCCCGCGCCGCCGGCCACCCCGACGAGAAGGTCCGCGCCCGCTCACAGCGCGCCGCGTGGCGGCTCGCCGCCAGGGTCGGCGAGGGCGACCTCCAGCTCGGCGAGGACCTCGCCGAAGTGCAGCGCGAGCGCCTCACCATCGCTGCGGACGACGCGCTGTCCGGGATGTTCACCCTCGTTGCCGTAGCACCCGCCGTAGCGCTCGAAGCGCAGGCCAGCACCCCTGCGGGGGTTCCGGCCGTAGCACCCGCGCCGCCCACCGCAGCACCCGCCGCTACGGGTGCCACGGGTGCCACGCTCGCCGACGTCTGCACGGTCGCTGGCCTCGCCGAGCCCGTCCCGGGGGAGCCCATCAGCGACGACCAGGTCGCCGCCGTCCTCCGCTGGCTCCGCTTCTCCACCAACCCGCCGATGTCCGGACGGTCCGCCATCGCCGCGTTCCGCGCCGCCGGCTACATCGCCACCGAGGCTCGGCTCTGGGAAGCGTGGCGCGCCATCAGCGGCACGACCAACCCCTGACCGAAATCACCGGAACCGGCGCAACCCGTCAGACCCACTCGGAAGGATGAGCACCATGACCGAGACCAGCCCCGCCAAGCTCGCCGACCAGGCCGCCGAGGCGATCCGCGCACTCAACCACGCCACCCTCGCCACGGGCCGGGACGACTGGGAGTTCCCCAGCAACGCCTACGACGTGATCGGCGGACTCGACCGGATGGCTGGCGGCCTGGACCAGGCGCTCGCACAGGTCTGGTCCCTGCTGGCCAAACTCGCCACCGACGGACACGTCACCAGCGACCGAGGCGACGTCAACCGCGACCTGGACGACGCCCGCAGCGCGCTCGACGCCGCCCGCGCCGCCGCAGACCAGCTCGTCACCGCGCTGAGCCGCGCCCACTCCGCGACCAGCCCGCTGGCCTACAAGGACTGACGAACGTCGAAGGCCGGCCCCGTCGAGTGGGGCCGGCCTCAGGTTGGTCTTTCAGATCACATGCGGCACTTTCGCGCCGTACGCCACGCCGAACGCCCGAATAGGGCATGATCGGTCGTCAATAGACCTGAAAACGCGAAAGACCGGGGTGTAGGAGCCCCGGCCTCTCTGGGTGATCAGGTCCTAAAAGTTCGCTTCCCGGCGTCTTCAGCAGAAACCTGACCACTTGAACCCGATGGTAACGGGTGGCACCGCCATCCGCGCAACACTCGACCAGACTTCGGCCACTGCGCCGCAGGTCGCTCCCGCTCCGGCGGTCGAGCGCCCGGCTGACGGTGGCCGTACGCATGCCCGCACGCCGGACCAGCCTCGCTTGTCCGATGATCAGACTTCCGCTCCCGCTCCCACCCGCCGGCCGAAGCGGCCGAAGTGCCCGATGTGCCGACGCGCCGTCAGGTCCGTACCGGGCAAGGTCGCCGCGACCTACTGCTCCGACGCCTGCCGGAAGCGGTCAAAGCGCATCCAATCCGGCGAACCGGTCACACCCGCACAGAACGGGGCGTCAGAGCCCGCCTCCGTGTCCGGGGTTGAGACCACCGTTTCCGCAGGTCAACGGCGGTTTTCGCGACCCAAAACGCGCACGGCCCTGCTAGGGAAAAGAACAGCAGAGTTTCCGGGCCGCTCAACGACCGGCGGAGGGCAGACGGGCGGACTCTCCGGGGGAGAGCGCGAGAGGGGGACCCCCCTCTCGCAGACCCCAGCCCACGACCACGGGCTCGACCGGGACAAGCAGCACCACCACGAACCCGGCAGTGAGGCCGGGCCGTACGGCACGCGCCCGGCCGA
>NZ_JBMVFA010000067.1:0-14531 GCF_049543595.1 Kitasatospora sp. NPDC094028
GCTCGCGGACCGCTACCGAGCAGGAGTCGTCCTGGCTTCCCTGATCCTCTGGCTCCGCGAACCAGCCAGATGATCATTTGTCAGACAGGCCCTAGGGTGATCCGCGTGGACAGCACCGTGATCGACCGCTTCGACACCGACCGCTTCGAGGCCGGACGGAACCGGCTGGCCTCGCTGGCGTACCGCCTGCTGGGCTCCGCCACCGACGCCGAGGACGCGGTGCAGGACGCGTTCCTGCGCTGGCAGGCCGCCGACCGGCAGCGGATCGAGGTGCCGGAGGCCTGGCTGACGAAGGTGGTCACCAACCTGTGCCTGGACCGGCTCCGCTCGGCCCGGGCCCGCCGCGAACGCAGCGTCGGCGCCTGGCTGCCCGAGCCGCTGCTCGACGGCGACCCGATGCTCGGCCCGGCGGACACCGTCGAGCAGCGCGAGTCGGTCTCCCTGGCGGTGCTGACCCTGATGGAGCGGCTGGCGCCCCTCGAACGGGCCGTCTACGTCCTGCGGGAGGCGTTCTCGTACGGCCACGCCGAGATCGCCGGACTCCTCGACATCTCCGAGTCCGCGAGCCAACAGCACCTGCACCGGGCCCGCACCCGGATCGCCGCCGCGCGCCCGCGCGGCGGCGAGGTCGACCCGGCCTCGGCCCGCCGGATCGTCGAGGAGTTCCTGGCCGCCGCCGCCTCCGGCCGCACCGACCGGCTGGTGGCCCTGCTCACCGACGACGCGACCGCGCTCTCGGACGGCGCCGGCCTGGCGAAGACGCTGCTGCGGTACGACACCCCGCAGCGCATCGCCACCGTCGTGCGGGCCGGCTTCAAGCCCACCGCCGCGAAGCACCGCCTGCTCGGCGGCGCGCCCGCCGTGCACTACGCGCTCGTCAACGGCTCCCCCGCGGTCGTCTTCGTGCTCGGCGACCAGGTCGTCGGCACCGTGGCCTTCGACCTCGCCGACGGCCGGATCGCGACCGTGCGCGGCATGGGCGCCGCCGCCCGGCTCGGCCGGCTCGGCGAGGCCTGGCGGCGGCACGAGCCGGACGCACCGCTGATCGACCGGTGGTGACACGACACCACCCGCGTCCGGACACGTCGAAGGCCCGCCGCCGGCCCGGGGCCTTCCCGGCGCACCAGTCCGCTTACACCGAGCGGCCCCTGCGGCCTGTCAGGCGGGCCCGGGCGGTCACTCGACCTGGTGAAAGCCCGGCGCCGACACGAACCCCGTCGTCCGCGGGATCGTTGGCGTCCCGGTGGCGCACCGCCCGGTCGCGCCCCCACGGCGGCGAGGAGGACGGAATGCGGGGCAGCGCGGTGCGGGCGGACTCGTGGTTGTCGGGTGTGAGCACCTTCGTCTGTACGGACGTGGAGAGTTACCTGGCGGCACACCCGGAGGACCGCTACCCGGACGTCCTGGTGGAGCGGCTGCGGCAGCTCGGAGTGTTCGGGGCGACCGTCCCCGTCGAGTACGGCGGATCGGACCGGCCCGCGGCGGAGGTGGCCCGGCTCGGTTACGAACTCGCCTTCGGCTGGCAGTCCCTGGCCGCACTGGTGGGCACCCACCTGAAGCTCTGCGGGCAGCTGCTGCGGCACGGCACCGAGCAGCAGCGGCAGGCCTGGCTGCCCCTGATGGCCCGCGGCGAGCGGGTGTTCGCGCGCGCCTACCACGAGCAGGGAGCCGGCGGCCCGGCCGCGCTCCGCAGCACGGCCGAACTCCACGGCGGAACCGGCCGGTTGAACGGACACAAGAGCTGGGTGACCAACGCCCGGCACGCGGACCGGATCGTCGCCGTCGTCCGCTCCGGCGACGCCGTCGTCGGGGTCGTCACCGACCCCCGGCGACCCGGAATCGAGATCGGGCCGGAGCTCCCCCGCCCCGGGATCCTGGGCGTCTCACTGGCCGAAGTCACCTACCGGGACTACGAGTTCGATCCGGATGCGGAAGTCATCGGCGGCCCCGGCCACGACCTCACGGACGCGCTGCGCGGCTACGACGTCACCAGCTACGTCGCCCGCGCGCTCGGCTCGGCCGACGCCGTCTACGCGAGCGCGCTGCGCTTCGTCCGGGAGTCGGCCCCCGGCCGCCCGCCCGGGGCCAGGGGGGCCGTCGGGCTGAGGATCGGCGAGCTGGCCACCCGGCGGGCGGCCATGCACGCGGTCTGGCGGTGCCTCACCCAGCCCGCGGAGGGCGACCACCCGCCGCTCGCCCCGGGCGCGGCGAAGGTCTTCGCCACCGCGACCCTGCAGGAGCTCGTCCGGGACGCCGCGGTGCTGTGCGGCGGAGCGGGCTACGCCGGCCCCCTCCCCGCCCTGGGCCGCCACTACCGGGACGCCCTGGCCCTGCCGATCATCGGCACCCCCAACGACACCCTGCTCTCCCTGATCGGCGAGCGGGAACTGGCCGGAGAGGACGCGTAGCACACCCGTGGAGCTCTACCGAGAGGACGGAAGCGTCGTCCGACGCTACGCCGGGCACCTGGACGGAATCGACCCCGACGTACTGCGCCGGGTCTCGCTGCGCGAAGGGGCCCGCATCGTGCGGCTGCCCTCGTACCGTCGGGTCGGCATCGACGTCCTGGACCTGTCCACGCTGTCCGCCACAGGCACCTTCAAGGACTGGGTCGCCTGCGTCGCCGTCGCGCGCGCGGTGCGGGCCGGCCACGCCGTCGCGGCGGCCCAGAGTTCCGGCAACACCGCGAACGCCCTCGCCACCTACGCCTCCCGCGCCGGCATCCGCCTGGTCGTGCTGCACCCGCCGGCCTCCCGGCGGCGGATCCACCCCCGGCTGGCCCGGCACCCCGGGGTGACCTTCGTCGAAGTGCTGGCACCGGAGCACGAGATCAAGGAGGCCCTGCGCTCCGCCACCCTGGCCACCGCCACCCCGGCCCTGCCGCTCCTCCGGGACCAGTACGAGGGCAACAAACTCCGTGCCCACCTCCTGCGGGACGCCGAGCGGGCGGTCGGCCACGGCTGGGACTGGCACGTGCAGGCACTGTCCAGCGCCTACGGGCCGCTGGGCTTCTACCGGGGACTGGCCGAGGCGTACCCCGCCGGGCACCCGGTGCCGCGCTTCCTCGGGGTGCAGCAGGAGGCGGTCACCCCGTACGTCGACGCGCTCACCGGCGCCGTCACGGCCCCGGGGGCGGAGATGCTCGAACCAACCCTGTTCCGCAGGGTCCTCACCCCCGAGCTGCTCGCCCAGGTGCGGGACGTCTGCCGCCGGAGCGACGGCACCGTGCGGTGCCTTCCCAACCAGGGCTACCTGAGCTGGGAGCCGCGGGCGATCGAGCTGCTGGCCGGGGCCGGCGTCGAGGTCACCCCCGGCCCGGAGGGGCAGCCGGTGGAACGGGCCGGCCTGTACTCGCTGGCCGGAACACTCCAGGCGGTCGACGACGGCACCATCCCGCCGGGTGACCGGGTGCTCGCCGTGTACACCGGAGGATCGGGCCCCGGCCCGGAGCCGTACGTCCCGCGGCACGTGGTGACCCAGGAGAGAGCCGCAGAGCTGCTCAAGGAACTCCTGACCCACCCGTCCTCGACCTGACGGAAAACAAGCCGCACGGGTCGCAGTCCACCAAGCCCCCCCGCTGGATGCCCTCATCGGACTGATCGTTATCGTCTGCTCCGGTGTCCAGGTGGGACACGGTTCCATCGACAATGGGGGCATCATGGCCGATCAGAAGCTCGACCTTCAGTCGCAGGCCAGACGGGCGGTTCTGCAGCTGGATCAGACCGAGCGACCCCGCCTCGTTCTCCTGGCGATCAGCGGGCCGAGCCAGTACCTCATGGGCGCCCTGTTCGGCGGACTGCTCGGCTTGCTCTTCGTCAAGTCCTATTTCATCAGCGTCACGGATCGCTCGGTCTTCGTTCACCGCGGCCCTCGGTTGAACCCCCATCCGCAGGAACTGGTCCACGTCATCCCGCTCAAGGACGCCGCCGGCCTGGTCAGCCGCGCCAAGCTCGGCCGCACCTGGAACGCGCTGTTCCTGAACCTCCCCGGCAAGACCGGGCCGACCCGGCTGAACGTCTCGTACCAGTCCCGTCCGGAGCTGGACGGCTTCCTGAAGAAGCTCGGCGCCGCCGAGCGCCCGTAGTCCTCGGACCGCCCACTCGTGTCCGGCCGGCGGTCCTTCTCCCGCGGGTGTTCGCGCGTCGCCCGGAACCTCGGGTCAGGACCACCCGGCCGCGAACGGGTGGCCGGTGGCGAGGTAGATCACGAACGGGACGGAGCCGTGCACGCAAGCGATGACCGGCGCGATCCGGCCGAGGTCCCGCTTGCCCGCGATCAACAGCAGGACGGCGGCCGGGCAGCAGACGGCGAAGGCGGGCGCCACGAAGACCACGTACGGGCCGGTGAGCAGCAGGGCACCGAACATCAGGCCAGAGACCGTCCAGCAGGCCCCGCGGAACCAGGGCCGCCGCCAGGCCGCCAGCGGAAGTACGGTCAGCGCGATCAGCGCGCAGGACAGCAGCCGCTCATCCGCGAAGCGAGAGGTCAGCGGTCCGGCCAGCAGCGGCAGCCAGGTGATGCCGGCCAGCAGCACGAGCAGACGAGCCCGCCTGCGAGCTCGACTCGGCCACGGTTGGGACGGTTCAGACAGCATCAGGCCCCCACGAACATCGTTTTGAACGCGTTCGAATGTACTCCCCCTCCTGCAACCTCGAAAGCCCGACCCCATGACCGGGACGCCACGGTGAACATCAAGGCCGACTTCCCGCGCCAGATCCGGGACTTGGCCGGACGACGGCCTGCCGCAGCCGTCGTGGTCAGCCGCCCGTGCCCTCGGCGCTGCCCAGGCGGTAGAGGGTCAGGTCACCGGCACGGGTCGTGCCCGCCAGCAGGATCGCGCCGTCCGGGCCGGTCGTACACCACGACCGGCCGATGTGCGGGAAGATGCCGAGCAGTTCGCCGGTGACCGCGTGCCGGCAACGCACGGCCTGCGTGTTGCCCGAGGTGATCAGGACGGGCTCTCCGGCCAGACGTAGCGCGGCCAGCTGCGGGAGTCGCACGCCGGTGTCGATGGGTTCGCCCACCGGTTCGCCGGTGTGCAGGTTCCACCGGCGGATTCGGCCTTCGAAATCGGCGCCCACGATGAGCGTCGCGCCGTCGGACAGGTCCACGGTCGCCAACCGGGGGACGCACAACGCCCCTTCGTCGAGCTGCAGGGCGGGGCCGAGCGGTTGCCCGGTGAGCGCGTCGATGCGTAGCACCTCGGCACTCCTCGTGCCGGCGACGATCGCCACCGTGCCGTCGCCAAGCGTGCAGCACCTCACCGCCATCATGCTCCGTCGCACTCCGCCGAAGGCCCTCCACTGCCGGCCGGACGGGTCGTCGATCAGCTCGCCGGTGAGGGCGTCCATGCGGAAGAGGTCGTTGTCACCGGCGCCGACGACGATGGCGCGGCCGTCCGGCAGCACGGCGGTGTCGACGTCCCAGAACGAGGGGTAGTCCGGGTCACAGCCGGGAAGTTGCTCGCCGGTCCGGGCATCCCAGCGCATCATGCCGGTCATTTCGGTGCCCGCAGCCAGCACGGGCACACCCTCGGCGCAGACGACGGCGAGGCCCTGCACCCCCTCGTACGTCCCTTCGGCCCGCCACAACCGCTCGCCAGTCTCCGGATCCCAGCGGTACACCCCATCCTGTCCTGCGGACACCATCAATACGTCACCATCAGCACTCGCACCGGCCAGCGCCGGGTAGCCGTACACCCCGCTGATGCGAACCAGCTCGGCCGCATCCTCGAACCCCGCCCACTGACCCACCTCGTGTCCCTTCTGCGACCGCGTCGTTCATCCGCAGGCCAACGTAGCCGTGCGCGGACGGGACCCCGTGGCGCGGCAGCCCCGAACGATACGGTCCGTGGGACCGGGTCTACGACCTCCCAGCGGCGCCAGACCTGCCTCGACCCGCGCGGTGGCGACCACGCTGCTGGACGGCCGCCCGGTCGTGGTCTCCTGCGACGACAAGGGCGGCGTCCGCCTCTGGGACCTGACCACGTGCCGCCCGGTCGGCGACCCCCTCGACGGCCACCCGGCCGGCGTCCTCGCGGTCGCGGCGGCGGTCGTGGACGGCCGCCCGCTCGCCGTCACCGGAGGCCTCGACCGGACCGCGCGCGTGTGGGACCTGACGACGGGCAAGCAGCTCGGCGAGCCCCTGACCGGCCATGCACGGGAGCTGACCGCGGTGGCGCTCACCAAGGTCGACGGCCGCCCCTGCATCGCCACCGGCAGCTGGGACCGGACCGTCCGGGTGTGGGACCTGGCGACCGGCCGACCGGTAGGCCGCCCGGTGCTCTTCCCCACCCCGATCCTGAAGCTGGCCGCCGACCCGACGGTCGCCTGGTCGTGGGCTTCGGGTACGAGATCGCAGTGTTGTCCAACCGCCACGGCACGGCTCAGTGCCAGGAGGACCGCAGTACCAGGATGTTGTGAAAGTGCTGGTCAAAGCCACTCGTTGATGGCTGCGCCCAGCACTGTCGTCTCGTAGGGCACGGCCGACTTGTCGTATCGCGTGGCCACCATGGACCGTATCGCTCGGGGAGGTCGCGCCACGGGGTGCCCGCCCGGGTCCGCCACCGTATCCCGTCGATCAGCTGCCGACGCGTCCACGTCCGCGGGCGGCCCGGCTTCTTGCCCACCGGTAGCAACGGCTCCAACCGCTCCCACTGGCCGTTCGTCAGATCGCCACGTCCCGCGAACCGATCATCTGCGACCTTGATCCACTTTCGCGACAGACCCTGATCTCGTTCTTTAACCTCGGGCTGACAGGCCCCCTGGTGATCGGCTAGGGTCCGGCCGTGGCGATCCCAGACCTCATACCGATCCAGCATGAGCCGGGCTACCGTACCGAGACGATCGGTCGATTCGACGGGGGCCTGTTCTTCGCCTGGATCACTGGCGGATTCCCACCCGGCTACAAGCACGGTCCCGACTGGGGTGACCACAAACGCTGGTATGCCGTCCTGCACCGCTTCGATCACGGCGGAAACCACGTCGATTCCGACATCTGGTGCCCGGGACCCGGGCCGGGCCATGGAGTGGATGAGCGGCTGGCTGAATGGCTGGATGCTCTGCCTGGCCGCGAGTACTGCGACATCGCCATCCGGCCCTTCCAACTCACAGTCGACGGGATCCTTTTCGGTCTGGTCCCCGAATGCCACGGTGAGTATCCCGACGGCGAGGAAGAAGACGACTGGGCTGAGTTCTACCCAGGCGGCTTGGGGTTCTCCCGACCCTGGGACGGTCACTACGACACCTGAACTCTGCCCGTAGTCACCTTGGGGTGATCATGTGCATTGCGAAGCCCCCATGATCACCCCAAGGCCGTGAGGACGATTTTGCTGGAGGACGCTGTGCGCGTCCGCTTCCGACGGGAAGCCGGCCTCCTTGCCGCCTGGCACCAGCGGCAGGCCGGAAATGCCCTGGGCCGGTCAGTCGCACCCGGTGAGCAGGGGAACTGCCCACGTCGATGTCATTCGGCTGCGCCGTGAATCGGACGATCCCGGGCGGCGCGAGCGCGAACCTGAAGTTCTCGGTCTGCCTGACCGTGCCGCAGTTCCCGGTGGCTTCAAGCGTCCACGGCCGCGGCAGGTCCGTTGCGGGGGTGCCGCCCGCGTATACCTTCTGCTGGCCGACCGGAGGGAGGGACGTCGATGCTGTGGTTCGGATCCGCGGAGGGTTGCTACAGGTCGGCGGGCCAGGCGTAGCTGCTCGGCACCGGGACGCCGGCGTTCTCCGCGGCCGTGCCGTAGACCAGGGCGATCTCGTCGTGCGCGTTCAGCATGATCGCGGCCGGGTCGCCGTCGACCGGACGGCCGTTGACGTACGCCCGCAGGGTGTGGGTCGCGTCGGTCTTCAGGCCGCCCAGGTGGTCGGCGGAGGCGGAGACCTGCCACTCGGTGAGGAACTGCCCGAGGCTGAAGTCCGCCTTCGCCGGCGACTCGACGTGGATGACGCCGCTGGTGTCGTGGGTGTGCAGCGGGCTGATCCGTCCGGCGTTCTCGTCGATGCCGATCAGCGCGGGCACCTCGACCGGCTTGCCGTCGGCCAGGACGTCCAGGTGGGCGTGGATGTGCAGCTCGGTGCCCTCCGCGCCGAGCATCGGGAGCCCGGCCGCGGCCACGGCGGCCGTCGCGTCGCCCGTCGCGGACCAGGGCGGCGGGGTGGTACGGCCCTCGGCCGTGATCCGCGGGTGCGCCGGAATCCCCGGCGCGGAACGGGGTGAGTTCTGGTCCGTGGCGATCACGGTGGCGACCCCGCCGATCACCGCCAGCAGCACGAGGCCGATCGCCCCGCGCACCAGCAGCCGCCGGCGCCGCTGCCGCCGAGCCTCCTCCGCCCGCAGCGCCGCCGCATGGGCCCGGCGGTCGTCCGGACCCGGTTTCCGCGCAGCCATCCTCGCGGCCTCCTCGCGAACGGCGGTGCCGTACGACGGCACCGCGCCATCAACCTGGTCCCGATCTCAGCCTGGCAGAGACGGCGCGAATCGGCTCACCGAGCGCCCCACGCCCCGCCGTGCATGACCCACGAAAACCTCGCGCGATCACCGGTGACCGCGACGCCGCCCTGCGGCACGGCGAGCTGCGCTCGCAGCGAACCGCCGACCCCGATCCGTCCACGCATGGCCTGCGCATCCTGCTACTTCTGCACCCCGAAGGGATCGGGCAAGGCCCAGCTACTGGAGGCAGAGGAGAGCCTCTGGTGAGTGCTGGGCTCCATCCCCCTACCAGAACTCCCCGTAATGCCCCCAAGGACGCTGGAAGGCAGGAGCCGGCCCTCCGCGTCCGCTCCGTCATTCAGCGGGCACGGGCGGGGTGAGCTTCCGGGTGTAGGTTCCCTTGAGCACGTGGGCTTCGTACGACTGCTCGGGGAATTTCCAGCCCACATCGGCCAGGAAGGTACGGACGGTGGTGCGGAATGCGACCGCCTCGACCGGCGCGGCTGCCAGGTCCTCACCGGGAACCACGGACAGAGGCAGGAGCACACTGAAGAGAGTCGCGCCGGCGTCGATAGACCGCTCCACGGTCACGGTGAGTGCGGTTACTCCCGGAGGAGACAGCTCTGACCGCCCGACCTCGCTGGAGGAGTAGTCCACTGGCCCCTTGCCCAGGTCGATCGTGAGCCGGGGAGCAATCAGGAACAACGGGTCGATGCCGGGGCCGGGGACCCGCGACGTAGAGGTGTAACGGACGGTGATGTCCTCATTGCCCAGCTCGTACGTTTCATAAATGAGCGACATGATCATCCTCTCGGAGGGTGAGCCAATCCGAGCGGTGACGGCGCGTGATTCACTACGGCGATAGTCAGGGAACCGTCGAGCGCGCTGCAACAGCGGCCTCCGGGCGCCGACGCCGAGTTGGCGGCGCAGACCCCTGGGAAGGGCCGATGTTCCCGCGAAGCGGACGATTCATGGCGCCGCCTGCTGATGGCCACTGGGGATGAAAGCTCCGCGTCGTCCGGCGCGGCCCGAATTGACGCTCTGTAACTCTCGTGCTATGGGCCTCTTACGGCCATTTTGCTCCGGGAAGGGCGCTCTCGCATCTGGCGGGCTCCGCCCCTGAGCTGGTTGTCCAGATCTCGTTGTTTCAGTAGCTCACCTCCCCACCTGTCTCCGTTGGAGGTCAACTGGGCCCGTTCGGACAAGACCAGCTCGGCGACCGGGAGAAGACCCTCCCCAGGCAGCCCAAGAGGACCGTGGTCACCGAGCCCCGACCTCAACCGCTACATTCTTAACCGGGTTGCATTTTTAACCCAGTAACGCTTTCATGGATGGCATGAACCAGAGAGACACTCCTCCCGTACTCGTCACCGGCGCGACGGGCCGGGTCGGCCGCGTCGTCATCGACCAGCTCCTCGACGCGGGTGTGCCGGTCCGCGCCCTCACCCGCCGCCCCGGGGCGGCGGCGACGCTGCCGGCGGAGGTCGAAGTCTTCACCGGCGACCTCACCGTGCCCGAGTCGCTCGATCCGGCACTGACCGGCGCCGGTGCGGTCTTCCTCGTCTGGACCGCCCCGCCCCGGACCGCCGCGGCCGTCGTCGAGCGGCTGGCCGCCCACGTGCGGCGGGTCGTCTTCCTCTCCTCCCCCCATCGGACGCCGCACCCCTTCTTCCAGCAGCCCAATCCCATGGCGGCGCTGCACGCGGAGATCGAGCGGCTCATCGCGGCCACCGGAGTCGAGTCGACGATCATCCGGCCGGGGATGTTCGCGTCGAACGCGCTGGCCTGGTGGGCGCCCGCGATCCGGGCCGGTGAGGTCGTCCGGTGGCCCTACGGCGCCGCCGAGTCGGCACCGGTCGACGACCGCGACATCGCCGCCGTCGCGGCGCGGACGCTCCACCAGGACGGACACGTCGGGGCCGACTACGTCCTCACCGGCCCCGAATCACTGACCCACGCCGCACAGGTGCACGCCATCGGTGACGCCCTGGGGCGCCGGATCGCGTTCGAGGAGCTGACGCCGGACGAGTTCCGAAACCTGTGGCAGGGCACGGCGCCCGGTCCGGTCGTCGACATGCTGCTCGCCGCGTGGAGCGCGGCGGTCGGACAGCCCGCGTACGTCACCACCACGGTGGCCGACGTCCTCGGGACGGCACCGCGCACGTTCCGCCAGTGGGCCGCCGACCACGCCACCGCGTTCACCGGCGGTTCGTGACCTCGTCGACCGGGGCCCGCGGTTCAGCTCGGGCCCGGCCGCCGGCCGTCCACGCCCACCACCACCCAGTGGGCCGGCAGTTCGATCCGGGTGCCGTCCGGAGTGAACTCCGTGGTGATCAGGGGCATTTCGCCCGAGGCGAGGATGTCGAGACCGGCCGTGCGGAGGATGTCGGTGAAGGCCGTGTCGGCGACCTCCGCCGGGGCGAGGCCGTGGGTGAGGACCGGGCGCAGCTTCGGGGGCGGCCCGGCGGGGCTCTGCGCGAGCCGCGCCAGCACGCCCTTGGCCGCCTCCGCCAACTCGACGACGAAGCCCCGACCGCGCCCGCCGAGCAGCACGGCAATGGCGTCCGCGACCGGGCCACGGTCGGCCGGCTCGCTCTGGTGGATCACGCCGCGCACGTACACGTTGGCGTCGCCCAGCCGGTGGCGCAGGTCCCGGACGGCTGCGGGGTCGGTGGCGTCCAGCTGGGCGAACTCGGTCCGCCGCGCCCCGCCGCCGCGCCGGGCCCGGTCGACGGCCGCGGCGGACAGGTCGACCCCGAGGACGTTCGGGAAGCGCTCGGCGAGGAAGCGGGTCTGGGTGCCGTTCCCGCAGCCGAGGTCGACGAGGGGAAACCGATCGTCCGCCAGGTACGGCCCGAACAGCGCGAGATGGCGTTCCGCCGTGAGCGCCGGCTCCGCGTCCCAGATCACCGAGCCGGGCTCCTCGGGAGCATCCCGCCAGAAACCCTCCCAGGCATCCTTGTACCGACTCGTCACGCTCATGCTCCGGACCTCCAGGTGTCACGCACAGTGTCGGGATCGTGCCTATCGGTCCCGCCGACGCGTGGCAAGCATCCGGGGCCCGACCTGCCGTACGGCGGCGGGCTGGGAAGCTCTCCACCGACCCGGGTTTGTTCGGACCGGGGACGCGATCGTCTGGACGTTGTCTTGGGCGGCCTGGGCAGCGCGCCGCCGGGTGGCGTCGCACGCGGCGCCACCCGGCTGCGCGCGGGTTGGTGGTCGGTCGGCGCGTCAGGCCCGGCGGGCGTCGGCGATCTGGGCGGGGGTGGTGCCGAGCCACCAGGTCGGGTTGGCGGTGCCGTCGGTGGTGCGGCCGTCTGCGTGGACGTAGTGGCGCACGTCGCGGCCGGGCTCGGCGAACTCGCCGTTCAGGGCGCGCTCGACCCACTCGGCGCCGAAGCGGAAGACCTCGGCGGCGGTGCCGCCCAGCGGGTGGAACTCGTTCTCGTAGACGCGCATCTCCTTGGGCGCGCGGATCCGCTCGTAGTTGGCCAGGGCCTGCTCCAGGACGGTGAGTTCGTCGAACTCGCCGATGCCGTACACGACCGGGCAGGTGATCTGCCCGACCAGGTCGCCGAGCGGCATCCGGGCGACGAGCTCGGTGTCGAAGGCGTCCTCGTCGGTGTAGCCGGCCATGAACATGTAGTTGTTCTTGAAGGTCGGCTGGGCCCGCTCGAAGATGGTGGTGAAGTCGCCGGTGACGGCCTCGAAAGCGGCCAGGGCCGCGAGGCGGGGGTCGGTGGCGGCGGCGCGGGAGCCCCAGTAGCCGCTCATGGAGATGCCGAACATGCCGATCCGGGCCGGGTCGACCTCGGGCAGCGAGGCCAGATGGTCGATGTAGCGGCTGATCGCGCGCTCGTAGTTGGTCAGGTCGACGGTCAATCCGTTGGCCCGGCTCTCGCCCTGGCCGGGGCCCTCGATGGACAGGGCCACGATGCCGCGTGAGGTGTAGTACCGCTCGGCCGCGTAGATGTAGTCCTCCTTGATCATGTCCATCCCCGGGCCGAGGATGACCGCCGGGGCGTTCTCGACCTTCCCCGCGGGCAGGTGCAGCAGGGCGAAGATCTGCTTGCCCTCGAAGTCGAGGACGACCCTGCGCACCCGGCTCTCGCGCAGCGCGCCCAGGCGCTCGACGCAGTGGTTGGCGTGCTCGCGGAAGGCGAGCTTGCGCGGGTCGGCGGCGTCGAAGATCGAGTACTGGGCGCGACCCCACATCACGGCGGCCCGCACGTACAGGTCGGCGGCGGTCTGCGCGTAGCCGTTCTTCTCGTGGTGGGCGGCGCGCTCCTCGGCCTGGCCGGCGATGGTGGCCCACGCCTTGGGCAGCATCACGCCGCTCTGCACCAGGTCGAAGACCTTGTCGAAGTCGGTGTGGTCGTGGCCGAGCTGCTCCAGAGTGCCCTTGGCCTGGGGGTGCAGGGCGTCGAAGCCGCCCTGGGCGAGGGCGATGTCCAGGGCCCAGCTCTGGCCGGTGGAACGAACAGTCATGACAGGTGTCCTCTCGATTCGGGGTACCGGTGGCCACTGCGCCCGGCGCAGTGCCTAAGTACTTATCTATTAAGTACTTAGGCTAGAATTCCTGTCAACCCGCCCCCACTGCACGCCAGGGAGATCGCCTCATGCCGGACCAGCAGCCCGCCCCCGCCCGCGGCCAAGCCCTCGACCAGCTCGCCCGCGCCGCCTACAGCCTCAGCGCCGCCGACTCCCGCCTACGCGGACGCGCCACCCGCACCCCGGGCGCCCTCTCCCTCACCCACGCCCGCGCTCTGCGTGCACTCGCCGACACCGGGCCGCTAACGATCAGTCAACTCGCCGCCGCCGCCGAGACCACCAGCGCAGCCACCACCCAACTGGTCAACGGTCTCGCGGCCGCCGGCTACGTCACCCGCGAACGCCCCGAGGGCGACAAGCGATCGGTGCTCGTCGCCCTCACCGACACCGGCCGAGAGCGCCACGCCGAGCGCCAGGCCGCCCTCGCGCAGGCGCTGGAGACCGCCCTCGCACATCACGACACCCAAGCCCTGGAAGCGACGACCGACGTCCTGCGCCACCTCGCCACCATCTACGACCAGCTCTGAAAGCTGCGCGGCGAGATCCGAAAGGTCCGAAGGACACGCCCTGCGGCCCGCTTCAGAAGTGGATCAAGGTCATCCGGTGATCACATTTCATGGCCCGGGAAGATCTGACACAGGCCAGGCGGGCCGTGCTGGAACCGCTGCTGCCGCAGGGCATCTCGAACCGCGTCCACCTGCGCAGACACGGTCTCGGTTGCACGGTCCCGGAGAAGCGCGACCAGTTCGTCGCGCGACGCAGCCGTTCACCAGGTGGCGCGCCGCGCCTCGCCTACGCCTGCCGCCGCTCCCACTGCTCCTTCGTGATCTCGTACCGCACACCCCCGTGCTCGGAACCCTCGACCGTCATCATGTGGTCCGGCGTGGGGATGCTCTCCGCGAGCGTCATCCCGAGCTTCTCCATGACGTTGCGCGAAGGGCGGTTCACGGTCATCGTCTCGGCCCAGACCATGCGGATCCCGAGCTCGGTGAATCCCTTCGCCAGCAGCGCCCGCGAGACCTCCGTGGCGTAGCCCCGGCCCCAGGCCGCCTGGCGCAGGCGGTAGCCGAGTTCGGCCTCCTCACGCGGGCCGCTGCGGAGCGGACGCAGGCAGAACCAGCCGACGAACGCGCCGCCGTCCTTCTCGTACGCGGCGAACAGGCCGAGGTCGTGATCCCAGCGCTCGTAGCCGGCGAGGATGCTGGGGATGGCGAGGTCTCGGACCTCCTCCGGCGGAGTCGGAGCGCCGCCGGTCAGGTAGCGCATCACCGCCGGGTCGCTGTCCAGCTCGATCAGCAGGTCCGCGTCGGCGGCGGCGAAGGGGCGCAGGGTCAGGCGCTCGGAGTCGAGGTAGGTGGTCACGTGAGGATCATGGACGAGGCGGGTCTGACGGTCCAGGCGTTTTCTGACCGCCTCTGTCACGCGGTGGGGTGATGGAGGAGCAGCATCGCACGGCCGCCTTCACCTGATTCTGCCGAGGAAGCCCGGGGCTTCAGCCCTGGGAGGAATCGGCTCCTTGGATCGGAGCCGCGAAGCGGCGGAGTTCTCTTCCA
>NZ_JBMVFA010000068.1:0-13014 GCF_049543595.1 Kitasatospora sp. NPDC094028
CCCCCCGGAGCGGGTATCCCGGCGGCAAGCCGCCGGGCAGGGCACGCCTCCGCTTCGCTCCGGCGAAATTCCCGCGCAAGCGCGGGAATTGAATTCCGCAAGCGGAATTCTAAAGCGGTCGGAAAACCCGCTTCGCGGGATTTCCGGGATCCCCGCAAGCGGGAATCCGATGGCTCACTGGGAGGGGTGAGTGCATCACGCGCGGCACTGTGTAGGCTCAGGAATCCCAGTCCTCCACCCCCGGGCCGAGACTCCCTGTCAGCTCACGGTCGGTCAAGGCCAGCACCTCCTGTCGAGCCCAGCGGACTCCGCTTCGCTCCGCCACCCTGAATGCCCGTAACCAATCAGGCCCCGAAAGCGCTGCATGGGAGAAGCATACCACCCGGAGTGCGGGTTCATGCCCGAATACCACCGTGCATCACCCCGGAGTGGGAACCTTCGGCAAGCCTAGTGCATCATGGTGATGCACTGTGTAGAGTCAGGATTGCAGGCACACCCCCCAGCGTTCGACTCTCATGCGAGCGTTGTGCGATCAGGTAAATCTCATCCGGCATTCCACGGGAAGGACGGGCAATGCCCATCAAGTGGCGTGAGCACCAGATCGAGGCGGTTGACGCGATCATTCGCGCGCTGGACATCCCGCCGGGCGGGGTGATTCCGGCGAATGGGCTGCGGGCGCAGATTCACGCGGCCTGCGGAACCGGAAAGACGTACATCTGCGCGGAGGCCGCACGCCGGATGGTGCCGCGCGGCCGTGTGCTCGTCCTGGTGCCGACGCTGGCCCTGCTGGGGCAGACCATCAAGTCGTGGCGGGAGGTCGGACACACGGGGCCGGCGGTCGCGGTGTGCTCGATGCAGGACGACGTCGAGCTGTTCTCGATGGACGTGCGCTGCACCACCAACCCGATCCGGCTGGCCATGTGGCACGGGAGCGGGCCGGTCACCATCTTCGCCACCTACTCCAGCCTGGGGGTGCTGGCGGAGGCATTCGAGGGCGCCTACGGCAAGGCGCTGGAGCCGCTGGACCTGGCCGTGGTCGACGAAGCGCACCGGACGTCCGGGAGCTTGGGGAAGGCGTGGGCGGACATCCACCACCAGCAGGTCATCCCGGCCGCACGCCGCCTGTACGCCACCGCGACGCCCCGGATCTGGCAGGAGAGGCCGACGCCGCCCTGGGAACTGCGGGAGGGGTACCGGCACGAGCGGATGCCGGAGGAGATGGCCGCGTCCATGGACGACGAGGCGATCTTCGGCCCGGTCGCGTGGAAGCTACCGCTCTCCGAGGCGGTGAAGCGGGGTCTGCTGGCGCGCTACCAGATCATCGTGGTGGAGCTGACCGACCCGGTGGTCACTCCGGAGAGGCTGATGAGCCCCGAACGGCGCCAGGAAGAGATCCGCGGGCAGCGGCTCGGCGCGCTCCAGGCCGCCATGCTCCACACCATGGCGCAGCACGGCCTCCAGACGATGATCACCTTCCACCACCGGACCATGGAGTCCCAGGCGTTCGCGGAGGGCCTGCCGAAGGTCGCAGCCCGGCTGCACGCGTCGGACCCGGAGCTGTACCCGGACCGGATCTGGGCGAACTGGCTCAAGGGCGAGCACGCCGGCGAGCGGCGGGCCAGGGTGCTGGCCGAGTTCGGGCGCTCGGCGCGGCGGGCCGTGCTCGCCAACTGCCGGGTGCTGGGTGAGGGCGTGGACATCCGGGCCGTGGACTCGGTGGCCCTGCTGGACCCGAAGGGCGCCCCGCACGACATCGTCCAGGCCATCGGGCGGGCGCTGCGGCAGCAGCCTGGCGAGGGGAAGCTCGCCAGCCTGATCGTGCCCGTCTTCCTGAAAGAGGGTGAGGCGCCGCAGGACATGTTCGCCTCCGGGAGTTACAAGCCTTTGGTGAACGTCCTTCAGGCGCTGCGGGCTCACGACGAAGAGGCCGTCGAATTGCTGGCGATCCCTCAGACCGAGCAGACGAACAGCGTGGAGCCGTCGTTTGATATCGGTCCGGAGCCGCAGGAGGGCGAGAAGGAAAGCCGGATGCTGCTGCGTTTCTCGGCCCCACGTGACCCAGTGATGGTCGCTCAGTGGGTCAGCTTCAATGTGATCGACACGGAGCGGCAGGACTGGGCCCGGGGTTGGTCGGCGGCCGAGAAGTACTACAAGCGGGAGGGGCATCTGCGGGTGCCGTTCGACCACCGCGAGGCGACCCGGGCCGGGCTGGACCCGCACCAGATGTACCCGCTGGGGCACTGGGTGAGCGAGCAGCGCAAGGCGTACGCAGCCGGGGAGATGGAGGGCAAGCGGTTCGAGCGGCTGGAGTCGCTCGGCATGGTGTGGGACCCGCTGGACGCCGCCTGGGAGGAGAACCTGGCCGCCTGCCGGGAGTACTTCGAGCACCACGGCACCCTGGCCGCACCCCGCACCGCCACCGCGCTGGACAAGCCGGTCGGGCAGTGGCTGTCCAACCAGCGCCGCCCCGGCGTCCTGGATGGCCGGCCGGACCGGGTGGAAGCCCTCGCGGAGATCGACCCGGACTGGAACCCGGCATGGCCGCTGGACTGGCAGCGCCACTACGCCGCCGTCGCCGACTGCCTGGACGGCGGGGCACAGCTCGGTGATCTGCTGCCCGGGGTGACGATTCACGGGCTGGACGTCGGCCGGTGGCTGGAGCGGCAGCGCCAGCACATCGTCTGGCAGGGGCTGATGGACGGGCAGCGCGAGCGCCTGGCCGTGCTCGGCGTCGAGCCGCTGGCGGCTGCTGCCGAGGAGGCGGCGCCGAAGAAGAAGGCCGGCGCCGGGAAGCCGAGCGCGTTCGACCGTGGCGTGGCCGCGCTCGCCCAGTACCGGGAGCGCACCGGATCGGTGACCATGCCGCGCGGCCACGTCGAGGAGATCCCCGACGGTGACGGCGGCACCGTGGAGGTGAAGCTCGGGGTCTGGATCTCCAACACCAAGACCCGCCGAGCGAAGCTGACCGCCGAGCAGCTCGACCGGCTCGCCGCGCTCGGGCTCGACTGGCGCTGACACCAGCGGGCCCGGCGCCCGCCGAGACGCGCTCCAGGCCGTCCCTGCCCGCCTGCGGCCGCCGTGTCCGAGGAACACGGCGGTGGGGCGCGGCGGGGGCGGCCTGGCGGCCTTCCAGGGCCGCCCCCGCGCCCCGGCCCCCGCCCCACCGCGAGCGGCCGGCACCAGCCGGACGCGAGAGAAGAAAAGGCCCGCCGCAGGCGCAGCGACCCTCACCGCCACCGCCCCACCCAACCAGCCAACCACCACCCACAAAGCCAAGGACAGGAAGGGGAAGGAGAGGGTTGTCGGGGTGGTGAGTTTCGCCTTGATACCTTGTCACCGTGCCGCCTGACCTGCGCTTTTAGTCGGAAACAGGCCGGTCGGAAAGGAGGTGGCGGCCGCCGGTTGGTGCACCGGTTCTCACCACCGGTTGTCGCACCGGTTAGTGCACCTGTTGTCGGATCGTGTCCGGATGGGCTGATCTTGGTGAGAAATCCGGTGAGAACCGCGGGCTTACCTACGGGTGCTCGCCGCCACCGGGGCGGTGGGCACCGACGTTGAGGAGCCCGTGATGGCGACGCCGCCCGAGATCGACCACGCCGTGGTCGCCGCGCTGTACCAGTTCCGGATGGCCACGGCCGAGCAGCTGCGCGTCCTGCACACCCCCGGCAGCAAGCTGGAGCTGATGCGGCGCCGGCTGCGCCGGTTGAAGGACGAGGGCCTGGTCGAGGACGTCACTCTCCCGCAGGCCGGGAAGCTGCGGGCCTGGTTCCTGACCGAGCGGGGTGCGCGGATCGCCGCCCGCTTCCCAGCTGGAGGGCGTGGCCTCGCCGCCGCTGCCGGAGGACAAGACCGAGGCGCGGCTGCGGGTCGGTCACATCCTGGCCGTCACCCGCACCCAGGCCGCCTTCGTGGCCGGCGCCCGCGAGGCCGGGGACGAGTGCGCGCCGCTGGACTTCCTGCCGGAGGTCTACCACCGCTACGGCGAGGGCCACGATGGTGCGGTCATCGCCGACGGCCTGCTGCACTACGCGACCCGTGGCCCGGACCGGAGGTTGTACCTGGCGTTCGTCGAGGTCGACCGCGGCACCATGGCCAGTGAGAAGCTCGCCGCCAAGCTGATCGGCTACGCCCGCTTCCGCGAGCACCACCCGATCCCGCCGCACCTGCGGCGCACCGCCGGCGCGCAGAGCGTCCTGCCGGCCTGGCAGCAGCACTACGTGGTCTTCCCGCGGCTGCTGTTCGTCCTGGCGGACACCGGCCAGCGCGCCGCCCGGCAGCGCATCCGCGACCTCCAGGTCATCGCCGACGGCCACCCGCTGGTCGCCCGGATGCTGATGACCGTGAAGGCCGGTGCAGCCCGCCTGGACGACCTCGAGCAGCACGGCACCAGCGCGGCGGTCTGGCACACCCTTACCGACCACACGCGGCCGCTGTGCGGGGCCTGGGAGCTGTAGGCATGGCCCCCTCGCGAGTCTGGTCTTCCCCTCCACGCCGTGTGGAGGGGAAGACCAGTACGCAGGATCAGTTGCTCCGCTTGACCTGTTCTTCCAGGCAGAGGACGCAGTCGTCGGTGTAGAGGGTGGCGTTCGGAACGATCACCAAGGGCTTCCCGCAGAGCGAGCGGTCACCTCGGGTGGATCGAGAGTCCAACTGGTGTCGGTACCTGGGCTGTTCGTCCATGACGATGCCGTACGTGTTGCTCATGGCGCGACTGTACCGGGAGAGCCGAGCGTGGTCTTGGGATCCCCGACGTCCCCGCCACCTACATCCCGGTCAGCGCGGATCCAGGGCGGGAGCGCTCCGCGGCGAACCACTGGGCAACGTCGTCGAGTGGGTCCAGCAGCGGCTTGTGTGCGAAGGCCGTGTTGTAGGCGCTCCGGCCGGCGGGCGACGTGTAGTTGGGGTCTTCGGGCGGCAGCTGGTCGGCGTGGTGCCAGATGATTGAGTGGGACGGGAGGGTAATCGGGACTGTGATCGGGGTGGAAAGCCCGCCAACGGCGCGGAGTGTCAGTGGCAGAGCGTGGGTGGTGCGGTTGCGCAGCCACTGCAGGCCGCGGATCACGGTTCCTTCTCACTGCTGACGGGCTGCCCTGTAGGCAGGGTCGGCCTTCACCAGCTGCTCGTCCAGAGCCCTGGCCCAGTAGGCGGTCTCCATCGTTGGCACCGTGACGGCGTAGAGGTTCGTGTTCTCCTCGATCGTGCGCGCGAGACGGACCCGGGCCTGGTTGAAGCCATCGAAGGCGATACCCACCAAGCCGGTGGCAGCAGCAGTCATGGGCTCACCGTAGAGGTATGCCCAGTACCGGGACGATCGGGTTCTGTCCGGCTCCCGCCCCGGCATCAAGGTGCCGCACACGGCCATCAGGGTGTCCGGCCCGCCATCAAGGTGGCGACCGCCAACGTTGGTAGGTGCCGTTACGTGATCGTTGTGGCCAGGGGGGCTGTTCACCAAGGTATCCGCCAAGGTTCGCGGGGTTCCCTTCGGCGACCGCGTGGAGCACCCGGCTCCGCGCCCAGCCGAAGGGGAACCCCTGCGATGACGAAGGACGACGGCGCCAGGACGAAGGCCAGGGCGAGGACGGGCGCGGAGCCGGACAGCGAGGCGCGGGAGGTGGAGATCACCTGGGCGGTGGTGGCCGCGCTGTTCCAGTTCCGGATCGCCACCGCCGAGCAGCTGCGCCGGCTGACCGCCCCGGACGCGGGCATCGAGAAGATGCGTGGCCGGCTGCGGCGGCTGCGCGACGAGGGTCTGGCCGAGGAGCTGGTCCTGCCCCAGTCCGGGCGGACCAGGGGCTGGTACCTGACCGAGCACGGGACCAGGGTCGCCGGTGCGTTCCCCGAGCTGGCGGACATCCCCGCCCCGAGGACGCCCGGCGACAAGAGCGCCTTCAAGTACACGCTGTGGCACCAGCTCGCCGTCGTGCGCACCCACCTCGTGTTCCTCGCCGACGCCCGCCGCCGGGGCGACGCCTACGGGCCGTTCGACTTCATCCCGGAGATCACCCACCGCTTCGCCGAAGGCCGCGAGGGCACCGTGCGCCCGGACGGCCTGCTCTACTACAGCCGCACCAGCGCGGACGATGCCCGGGTCACCAACCTGGCGTTCGTCGAGGTCGACCGCGGCACCATGGGCGGGCCCCGGCTGGCCGCCAAGCTCAACGCCTACGCCCGCTACTGGGCCACCGCGCCACTGCCGGCCGGTGTGCGGCCTGGCACCATCGAGGCGCAGGACGGCGGCGTGCCGCTGTGGGAGCGCCGCTACGTGCGCTTCCCCAGGCTGCTGTTCGTCCTCACCGGCACCGGGCAGGCCGGCTTCGCGCACCGCGCCGACGACCTGGAGCTCATCGCCCGCACCCGGTACGTCGCCAAGATGCTGCGCACCGTCCCGGCGATGGTTGCCAAGTTGGAGGACCTGGAGGAGGAAGGCCCGGGCGCCGACGTGTGGTGGTCGATCGCCGATCTCGAGGCCGGACCGGGCCCTTGGTGGAGCTGACCGGCACCATGCCCTGACCCGCACCGACACCGATACCTTGATGCCCGTCCCGGAAGGGGCGGGCATCAAGGTATCCGGCTCGCTCTCACCAATGTTCCGACCTGTGGGGTTATCGCCCCGTGACCTGGCCATCAAGGTATTGGTGAGCCGTCCCGGGGCGGTCATCAAGGTATCGGCGGGGCGCAGCCGGACGCTGGATCCGGTCGCACGTACGATTCCCTGCCGTGGGCAAAGAGCAGAAGACCTTCGAGTACACCGCCGACCTGATCGCGGCGCAGCGGTCGCTGATGGCCGTGCAGGCCGAGCGCCTCGCCTTCCTGGCCGCACTGCCGTCGTGGAGCAGCGATCTGGAGGCCGCCCGGCAGGGGCTGAGCGAGGAGCAGCTGGCCGAGTCCGCCCGCTTGGAGGAGGCCGAGCGCCGGGCCTCTCACGTGGTGTGGGCCGACGAGTACTGGGCCAAGCTGTCCGGCGAGGACCGGGTCATCGCCCGCAGCCGGCTCAAGCACATCGACGACCCTGTGGTTGAGGCCGTGTGACGGCGGAAGGCCTTGATCCTCGGGGCGTGCGCCGGGCCGTGGCCAACGTACGACGGGTGAGGGGGCGGCGCCCCGCTACCGGAAGCGGAAGCGGAGGTTGCCGTCCGCGTCGATGGTGACGGGGAAGTCGTTGTTCGGCATCAGCCGCAGGACCTTCTTCAGCTCCTGCCAGTCGACCGCTTGCCGGGGAGCGGACGGCGGCAGGTCGGGCCCGCCCCAGACCGTATCGGACAGGACGGCGGCCGCGATCGTCTTCGCCATGTGAGGCCCTTCCCCGTGATCTTCCGATCACCCTAGAACCTTCGGGCGGCCTGCGGGAAGGCTGTGGGCGGCGCCGGATGCCGCGGGGCTGACTTACCGTCCGGCCCGGTGCAGGGACCAACGGGCCGGCCACCCGCGACGGCGTCGGGCATGACGGGCCGGGACGACCGCCCCGGTCAGGGGCACCGGCGCGGCCGGGGCAACCGGCGCGGTGACCCGTTCCGGGCGGGACTTGTCCGGGATCACCACGTCGGGGCGCACGACGGCCAGATGCTGTCCGGCGTAGGCGGTGCGCAGCCCGGCGCCCACGAGGTGGGCTTCCAGAATCAGGTTCTGAAGGCGGCGGGCGGTGGGCAGCTCGCCACGGCAAACGTTGATCGCGAGGACGCCGCCGGGCAGCGGGGCCTGGTTGGTGGCCTGCCATCGCACCGAGACGCCGAGGCCACGCGGGCCCAATTCCAGCACCGCGCCTGGGCGGCCGTCCCCAGCCTGGACGACGTCGATGCCGGCGGCCGCGAGCGCTTGGACCGTCTGGTCCCACAGTGCCCGCTCTCCGTCTGGCGGGCCGGGAGCGTCTTCGGGGCCGGGGCGGGTGTGGTGGTGCTGATCGTGCATCCGGCGACCCTACCCGGCCGACCCGCCGCCGGCTTCAGCGCCACTGGTAGGGGGCGTCGGTCATCGCCGGAAGCAGCAGCGGGCCGCCGGTGGTGCCGGGCCGGGTGGCGTGGTCGAGGACGCGGCCGATGTTCGGGTAGAGGTGGAGGCCGGCCGCGTCGGCCACTGGCATCCACACCACCGGCGCCTGGCCGGGGTCGTCCCGCTCGGTGCGGGCGACGGCGCGGTGGAGCCGGGCGGCAGGTGGGCGGTGAAGACCAGGTGCCGGCGCCGGAACGGCGTGGTCTCACCCGGCCGCTCGGTCTCTTGGTCCTGGATGAAGCGGAGCACCGGCAACGCCGGCAGCACCGCCAGGTCGAGCCCGAGCTCTTCGAGCAGTTCCCGGCGCGGCGCGTCCGCCGGGTCCTCGCCGTCCTCGACCAAGCCGCCGGGCAGGAAGTGCTGAAAGGCCGGCGGGGCGCTGGCGGCGGATCAGGCAGAGGCGGCCGTCGTGGACCAGGACCGCGCACACCCGCACGCGGACCGGCCCGGCGCACGCGCCGTTGGTGGTCACCGCCGTGCCCAGGTCGGACAGGCGGGCTCGTGCCAGGTGGTCCGGACGACCAGGCCGCCCTGGGTGAGGTGCTCGCTGGACCAGGTCCGGCAGCACCCGCCGCCACCCGGCCGGGCCGGGGCCGGCAGTCTCGGGGCGCGGACCGGCGCAGCGGAAACGGGCGCGGCGGAACGGCGGCGACGGCGGCGCCTGATCGGGGGTGTCGTCATGTCGCAGGCTCTGCCCACCACACCGCCGGGCCGAACCCCGCTACCACCCGGACGGAGTACCGCAGCCCGTTCTCGCCAGCCACTGACCTGCGCCGATACCCGAAACTCACCAGGCCGGACGGGCAAACTCACCAGCGTCCCCAGGGTGAATCTCGCCAGCCACCGGCGAAGCTCACCACCGCAGGTCGGCGATGGTGGCCGAACTCCCCACCGCAGGTCAGCGGCTTGACCCGGCACAGGATGAGGACGGACCAGGGTGGCCGCCGCCTCGACGGGCCGCCGGGCCCCGCAGTGGTCCTGCCGGTGGCCGGTGCGCCCGCACCGCCGCTCGCACTGCGTGGACCCGGCAGGCACGCCGACTGCGGCTGCACCCACGGGGAGCGCATCATCCCCCCGGTCGTGAAGGGGCCGGCGGACAAGCCGCTACGCCTGCGGCGGACCGTCAACCTGTGGGACTCCCAGCCGCAGGACTGAGACGGGCCGGGTCACGAGCGACGCCACCAGGAACGGGCGCGATTCGCCACGGCCGCTGCGGCTTCGGCGGCGGCCCGCTCGCGCTCGGCAGTTTCCCGGGCCTTCTGGCCGGCCACGTCCTGGCGGCAGCCGGCGCACAGCCCGTCGTCTTTCCAGGCCTGTTCTTTCTCGGCCCACCGCTCATCCGTGAACTTCTCCGAGCAGCGGCGGCAGGCCGGGCGGCGACGCTCGCGCTCCTCCTTCTGCCGTTCCTGGCGGACCTGCTCGGCGGCATCCTGCTCCGCGTGCAGCAGCTCGTCGCCGTCCCGGTTGTCGAGCGCCTGGTCGAGGGTGTGCCAGCCGCGGCGGCCGAAGCGGTGCCAGATCGGGGCGTCGGCGCCGCAGCGGCGCAGCAGCGGCAGGGTGGTGGCCACGACCGGAAGGGCGCGGTGGTAGTTGCGGGCGTGCACGGCGTCGCAGCCGTACGCGGGCGCGTACCAGGCTGCCTTGGAGGCGGCCTCGACGTCGGCCATGCGGTTCATCAGCCGCTCGTGGTCGCGCTTGGCCTTCTCCTTCTTCTGTTCCGGGGTGAGCCGCTTCGCTCCGGGTCGGTCGCGCTTGCGGCCGGCCTCCAGGACCAGGGCGACCGGGGGCAGGCCCTCGCGGCCGGTGGCAGGGTAGACGGTGGGCCACAGCCGCAGGTCGTGGGTCCGGGCGCCCCAGCGGCGCAGGCCCGCTTCGGCGGCGGCCTTGGCGGTGCCCTTCGCCGGGAGCTCGCACCAGGCGCGGTAGGAGGAGAGTTTCTCCGCCAGCGTGCCGACGCTCTCGTTCTCCCGGTCGACCTCGACCAGGAGCACCGGCGTCTTCGCGCCGGGGTCGCGCAGCACGAGGTCGGTGAAGAGTGAGCGGCGGTGCGGAATTGGGTGCTCGACCTCGGTGGTGAACGCGCCGAGGTGACCGAACCCGCCCTTGGCAAGAAGGCCGGCGGTGGCGACGACGTCCAGGGCGTGCTCGGAGAACGCCGTGCCTGGGCCGTCGCGCTCGGGGCGCAGCGCGGACAGCTTGGTCCCGGCCGGGAGCAGGCCGGCGGCCTCGCGGCGCCCGGCCGCGGTCAGCGTCCACAGCTTGCGGTTGTCCGGAAGGCGCAGTTCCTCCCGCACCCTCCCGGCGTCCTCCAGGTCGCCGATGGCGTCGCGGGTCGCCTTGTCGTTCCGCTGGCCCGGCAGGACCAGATGCCAGAGCTCACGTGCGGTGGCGCGCTGAAACAGGGCAAGCGACACCAGGACTCCCTTCCTGACCGGCTGTGTCGAACCCCGTTCCCACCGCACCTCAGCATCAGGGAGAAGAGGGTTGTCGCCACGCCCGCGTCCCCTTGACCGGGGCCGCTGGCCTGCAAAAACTGGCCGGGCCGCCGCCGGGGGCATGGAGGTGCCGGCGGAGGTGTCTGCGGTAGCGCGGCGGGGCCCCTTGCCCCGGACGGGCGAGGCCTTCGCCGCCCCATCCAGTAGGTGGTCGGCGCACTGGTCGCCGTCGTCCGGGTCGGGCGCAGCAAGCGGGGTGGTGGTCATCGGTGGCCTTCCGTCTGTAGGAGACCGGATCCGGCGCGGTGGTCGGCCCCGGCACCCGAGCGAGCGCCCGGGTGCGGCCGACACTGCACACCGACCCCTTGTCCGCGGTCTGACCCCACCCCTTGCCCAGGCGCCTTGTCCCGCCCGATTCACCCCGGTCCGGTCCCTTGTCCTCCCGGTATGTCCGTGACGGGAGTCACTCCGAAGGGCGTCGCAGGTTCCGTCCGGGACGACACTGAGGACGTGACAGAGGAGGAGCTGATCCGACAGGACGCGCAGCGGTTCCGATGGGCGTTGGAGGCCGCGGCCTTCCAGTTGGCTGAGCGGAGCTGGACCTTGTACGGACTTCGCGATTTTCCGACAGGGGCCTGTCTGGATGCCTCGCTGTTGCTCGCCGAGTACCTGACGGACCGCGGCCGGGGCGAGTGGAAATGCGTGGTCGGCGAGCGGCCGGTCGGACCGGCGATGCCGCACAGCCACGCCTGGCTGGAGCGCAACGGCCTGATCGTGGACATCACCGCTGATCAGTTCGCCGACTCGTCGGGCCTGGCCGTGTGGGTCACCCGCGACCGTGCCTGGCACGCGCAGTTCGGCGACGTCGAGGCGCGACGCCGGCTATCGCGGCCAGAAGACGACGAGCGTCTGGACGCCTATGCCGAACTTCGGGCCGCCGCAGACGCTCTGCTGTCGTAGCCGGGTCCTGCCTGTCAAAGGTTCAGGATGTAGGCACGGTGCACGGTGTGGGCGGCCTGCTGCGGGGTGGCGTGCAGGGCCGCCTCCTGGGTGGCGGGGTCGCCGAGGAAGTAGCCCTCGAACACGGCGACCCAGTCGTTGCCGCCGTCCAGGCCTCGCTCGACCCAGCCGACCGGATGGCCCTCGCCGAGCACCACCAGGACGTCGGGTTGGACCGTCCATCCGGTCAGCGACCAGTTGTAGCCGAAGGTCTGCGGGTCGAGCGGGATGTGGATGTCCATGCTGCGGGGCAGGCCGCGCAGCAGCGGGTCGCGCGGCACGGTCACCGTCCGGTCCGGCTCCGCGGGGGCGGGGGCGGGGGTGCTCTGCTGGGCCAGGTGCCGGTCGACCAGGTCGCGCAGCCCCGTCCCGCCGGTCGGGGTTTCTCCCCGGGGCGCAGCGGGCGCGGTTTCGGCGGGCTCGGCGGCGGGCGGTGTTTCGCCCCGGGGGACAACGGTCGCGGACGAGGCCCCTTCGGTGGTGTGGGCGGCGCCTTGCTCCGTGGTCGTTTCTCCTCGGGGGGATTGGGCGGCGGGTCTGGCGTCCGGATCCGGGGTGGCGGCCTCGGGGCGGGGAACGGGCACGGTGGCCGCCGACGTCTTGGCCGCTCCGGGGGTGGTGCCGAGGCCGGGTCGGGTTTCGCCCCGGGGAGTTTCGGCGGGCACCGCGGCGGGTTGTCCCGCCGTTTGAGTCTGGGTCGGGTGGTCGGCGAGCAGTTGCTCGGCCAGCTTGCGGTGGCGCTGCATCACTGTGTGGGCGGCGCGGAGAGCATCGTCGACCGCTTGGCGTGCAAGGGCCGGGGCGCCGTCGCTGCGGGCCGCGTCGAGCTGGAGCAGCAGCACCCGGTTGTGTCGGGACAGCTCCTCGCCGAGGGCGAGGAGCTCGGCCGCCAGCGGGTCGTCGGTCGGGCTGTCGGGAAGCCCCGTTTCGCCCCGGGGCGTTTCGGAGGCCGCGGCGAGGGCCTTCTCCTGCTTCTCCTTCTCCCGGGCGCGGTCGGCTTTCGACGAGCACTTCTTCGAGCAGTACTTCGGCCGGCGGCCCTTGCCGCCCCATGCCAGTTCCGTGCCGCACACCGCGCAGGTCGGCCCGCCGAACAGCATCGGCTCAGCCACCACCGCATTAACCCCCGGGGAGAAACTCATGATCGGGATGCTAGCCCTGTGACCAGCGCCGTTTCCCCCCGGGGGTGAAACGGGCGGGGATCGGAGCACTGTGCACCGCCCCTTGCGCAGCACCGGGGCACGCGGCGGGGTTGTCCCTGCGTGGCCCAGTCGTCCCGCACTGCCCGGCCGGTTGTCCCGCGCTGGCACCGTGCTGCACCGGTTGTGCGGCGAGGGCCGCCTTGCTGTACGGGAGCAGCACGGCCGGTGCGGCAAGGGTGCCCTTGCCGCACCCGCGGCCGGTCGGGGGGTCTCAGCCAGTCCGCGCGAGGACTTGGCCGGCCCATGTGACGAACGCGGACCGCTGGACGCTCTGGTCTTGCTCGGCCTGGGCGATGGCCCGTCGCTGCGCGTCGGTGGTCGAGTCGGTGATCCCGAGACGCTCGGTGCGGTGCACCATGTCCGCGCCGAGCCCGACCGCCTTGAGGACGCCG
>NZ_JBMVFA010000069.1:0-12888 GCF_049543595.1 Kitasatospora sp. NPDC094028
GAAGGAGGCGCTGAACCAGTTCTCACTCTTCTTCGAGGACCGGCTCAGCATCCGATAACCACAAGGCACTTACACGAGATCGCTTACACGCCCAAGTCGGCCCGGCCGACTTCCTGTGCGAGGGCCTCGGGGGCGTGGGGGCGGGTAGGTTCGAGGGGTGACGACGAATGTTCCGGGCGCGAAGTTGATCCTGCTGACCACCACCCACCGGGTGGCTCCCGGCCTGCTGTCGTGGCCGGCGTGGGAGGCGTTGCGGTCGGCCGGGCGGGTGCTGGTGGGGGACGCCGGCCATCCGCAGGTGGCGGCGGTGCGGCAGGCCGGGGTCGAGGTGGAGGTCGTGGCGGCGGAGTCGGCGCCGTCGCTGGCCCGGTTGCTGACCGGGCGGCCGGCCGCGGACGGGCCCACGGTGTGGCTGGGCGGTGTGGACGGCGATCCGGGTCTGACGGACGCCCTGGCGCGCCTCGCGGTGGAGCACGCCGGGGAGGTGCCGGAGATCGAGGTGCTGCCGGGCTCGTACGACCTGCCGGGCTCGCGGCTGCTGGACCTGGTGACGGTGATGGACCGGCTGCGGTCGCCCGGCGGCTGCCCGTGGGACGCCGAGCAGACGCACGGGAGCCTGGTGAAGTACCTGGTCGAGGAGGCGTACGAGCTGGTCGAGGCGATCGAGGCGGGCGACCGCGACACGCTGCGCGAGGAGCTGGGCGACGTCCTGATGCAGGTGTTCTTCCACGCCCGGATCGCCGAGGAGCACCCGGAGGAGCCGTTCTCGGTCGACGACGTGGCCGGGGACATCGTGGACAAGCTGGTCTACCGGCACCCGCACGTGTTCGGGGACGTCGAGGCGGACGGCGCCGCCGCGGCGGCGGCGAACTGGGAGCAGCTGAAGGCGGCCGAGAAGGCGGACCGCGAGTCCGTCCTGGACGGCGTGCCGGCGGGGATGCCGGCGCTGGCGTACGCGGCGAAGCTGGTGTCCCGGGTGCGGCGGGCGGGCTTCGCGGGCGTGCCGGACGAGCCGTACGTGCTGCCGCCGGAGGCGGAGCTGACCGAGGAGTCGGCGGGCCGGCTGCTGCTCGCGGTGGCGCAGCGGGCGCACGACGCCGGGGTGGACGTGGACGCGGCGCTGCGCTCGGCGGCGCGCGGCTACCGGGACGCGGTGCGCGCGGCCGAGGGGCTGGATCCGGCGGAGTAGCGGAGCGGGGTCAGGCCGCCGTGGCGGTGCGCTCGGTGGAGTGCCGCTGCGGCGGGACGACCTCGGCGATGGCGTCGCCGACGAGGGCGAGGAGTTCGGCGAGCCGCTCCAGGTCGAGGTGGGCGGGCAGTTCGGCGAGGGAGACGATCCGCTCGCCGTCCGGGCCGGCGACGCAGAACAGGTCGATCGGGCCGAGGTGCTTCTCGGCGGTGTCGACGATGGCGGCGACGTCGCTGGGGCGGCGGACGTCCCCGCTGACGCCGACGACGCGGCAGCCCGTGCGGTCGAGTTCGGCGGCGAGGTCCTCGGCGACGCCGACGTGCTGGTCGGCGATCAGCATCCCGGCGGCGCCGGCCGCGGTGAGCCGGCGGGCGAGGTCGGACCCCGACCCGCCGTCGAGTACCGCGATGACGACGACTGCCCCGGCGACCCGCATGGTCTGCTCCTCCCTGTGGGCGACACCGCACCGGCGCCCACGCGTACTGCGGAGGATCGTAGGCACGACCTGACCCTCCGCAACAGGCATTACCCCGCAGGTGACCAGACTCACGCCCGCCGTAACTCCAAGAGCTGTCCAAGAACCGTGCACGGGCCCGGCACGGGGTGTTGACGCGCGCCTCACGCACGGCTCGCGGGCGGTCCGCGCGCCGTTCACGAGCCCTTCGCGCGCCGCCGGTGGTGGTCGCGAACGCCGCGGCCCGGCCGCGCGCCGCCCACCGGATACCGTCGACCCATGCCTGCTCAGCCCGATGCCACCGCCCCGCAGCTCTTCACCTGGGAGTTCGCCGCCGATCCGTACCCGGCCTACGCCTGGCTGCGCGAGCACGCCCCGGTGCACCGCACCACGCTGCCGAGCGGGGTGGAGGCCTGGTTGGTGACGCGGTACGCGGACGCCCGGCAGGCGCTGGCGGACGGACGGCTGTCGAAGAACCCGGCGCACCATAGCGAGCAGGCGCACCGCACCGGCCGGGTCGGCATTCCGGGGGAGCGGCAGGCGGACCTGATGACGCACCTGCTGAACATCGACCCGCCGGACCACACCCGGCTGCGCCGCCTGGTGTCGAAGGCGTTCACCCCGCGCCGGGTGGCCGAGTTCGAGCCGCGGGTGCAACAGCTCACCGACCGACTGATCGACGGCTTCGCGCAGCGCGGTTCGGCGGACCTGATCCACGAGTTCGCCTTCCCGCTCCCCATCTACGCGATCTGCGACCTGCTGGGCGTGCCGGCCGAGGACCAGGACGACTTCCGGGACTGGGCCGGGATGATGATTCGACACGGCGGCGGCCAACGCGGCGGCGTGGGGCGGGCGGTGAAGCGGATGCGGGCGTACCTGCTGGAGCTGATCCACCGCAAGCGGGCGGACCTCGGGGACGACCTGATCTCCGGCCTGATCCGGGCGAGCGACCACGGCGAGCACCTGACCGAGAACGAGGCCGCGGCGATGGCCTTCATCCTGCTGTTCGCCGGTTTCGAGACGACCGTGAACCTGATCGGCAACGGCACGTACGCGCTGCTGCGCAACCCGGAGCAGCGCCGGCTGCTGCAGGAGTCGGTGGCCCGCGGCGAGAGCGGGTTGCTGGAGACGGGGATCGAGGAACTCCTGCGCTACGACGGGCCGGTGGAGCTGGCGACCTGGCGGTTCGCGACGGAGCCGCTGTCGATCGGCGGGGTGGACATCCCGGTGGGCGATCCGGTGCTGGTGGTGCTGGCGGCGGCGGACCGCGATCCGGCCCGGTTCGCCGACGAGAACACCCTGGACCTGGCCCGGGCGGACAATCCGCACCTGGGCTTCGGGCACGGCATCCACTACTGCATCGGCGCCCCGCTGGCCCGGTTGGAGGGGCGGGCCGCGCTGGCCACGCTGCTCTCCCGGCTGCCGGATCTGCGGTTGGCCGAACGGCCGGAGGAACTGCGGTGGCGGGGTGGCCTGATCATGCGGGGTCTGCGTGAACTTCCGGTCGAGTTCACCCCTGAGATCCGGTCACCTCATGCGCGTTTTGAGACCGCACCACGCTGACGCGCCGTCGCCGGTACGCCGTTGGCGCCGGTGTGAACACGCATCAATCCGGACAAAGCGACGCCGTTGGTAGGCGATTGATCACATGCCGTGATTTCTGTGTGATATCGGTGATATGAGCTTGTGATCGACCTGATGATCTGTCTAGTCTCCCTGGAGTTCGCAGCTGCGGACCTCGTGCGCGGAACGCCGAATCCTGCCCGCCGCGCCACGGGAAACCGACCAGACCCTGGGCAGGGGCGGGGGAACCAGGTTTGTTGCCGTTCCTCCACGGCTTGGGGTGAAGCCGCCCGAGCGGGATCGTCTCCGCGCACGGCGGCCGGGCCACCTCCCGGTCCGAACCCGACAGCTCACCTCGCAGGCGTGCGGAGAGGGACCCTTCATGCTGCTCGTTGGATCTGGCCGTCACCGCCGCCGCACCCAGGCCGAGAAGGTCATCGCCGTCGCCGGTGTGGCCGGTGTCGGGCTCGCGCTGCCGCTCCTCACCGCCGGCGGCGCCGTCGCCGCCCCGGCCTCCAGCTGGGACTCCGTCGCCCAGTGCGAGAGCGGCGGCGACTGGAGCATCAACACCGGCAACGGCTTCTACGGCGGACTGCAGTTCACCTCCAGCACCTGGAAGGCGTACGGCGGCACCGCCTACGCGCCGCAGGCCAACCAGGCCAGCCGGGCGCAGCAGATCACCGTCGCCGAGAAGGTGCTGGCCTCGCAGGGGCCGGGCGCCTGGCCGGTCTGCTCCCAGAAGGCCGGGCTGAGCAAGGGCGGCGCGGCCGCGTCCGTCGACGACTCCTCGGACACCCAGGCCCAGTCGGCCCCGAAGACGCAGGCTCCGAAGGCGCAGGCCCCGAAGGCGCCCAAGCCCGCCGCGAAGCCGGCCCAGCCGTCCGCGCCGAAGCACGCCGCGCCGAAGCAGGCCGAGAAGCCGGTCGACCAGTCGGCCCAGCAGTACGTCCCGAAGCACGCCGCCCCGCGCGCCGACCAGGCCCCGTCCGCGCCGACCGGCCACGACTACACCGTCCGGGCCGGTGACACGCTGTCGAACATCGCCGCCGCCCAGGGCGTGTCCGGCGGCTGGCAGGCGCTGTACCAGCACAACCAGTCGACGGTCGGCGGCGACCCGAACCTGATCATGCCCGGTCAGGTGCTGCACCTCGGCTGACCGGCCGTACCGGAAGGGGGCCGGCCGCACCGGCCCCCTTCGTCCGCAATCGCCCCGATCCGGGCGGACGGGCCGGGTCGCGCAGGTGAACTACCGGTGGGTAGTGGGGCCACACGCTGAGACGGAACCGAGGCCGACGTGGCCCCGCCGGTCCGGGCGGTTAGGCTCTGGTCGTAACGACTCCGCAATCGTCCGGCCGACAGTCACCACCCCGTCAGCCGGACCCTGCTTCCGCAAGGAGATGCCTCGTGCCGTCCATCGATGTCGTCGTAGCCCGTGAGATCCTCGACTCGCGCGGCAACCCCACGGTCGAGGTCGAGGTCGGCCTCGACGACGGCAGCACCGGCCGTGCCGCCGTCCCCTCGGGTGCCTCCACCGGCGCCTTCGAGGCGCTGGAGCTGCGCGACGGTGACAAGAACCGCTACTTCGGCAAGGGCGTCGAGAAGGCCGTCCTGGCCGTCATCGAGCAGATCGGCCCGGAGCTCGTCGGCTACGACGCCACCGAGCAGCGCCTGATCGACCAGGCCATGCTCGACCTGGACGCCACCCCGGACAAGTCCTCGCTCGGCGCCAACGCCATCCTGGGCGTCTCGCTGGCCGTCGCGCACGCCGCCTCCGAGGCCAGCGACCTGCCGCTGTTCCGCTACCTGGGCGGCCCGAACGCGCACGTCCTGCCCGTTCCGATGATGAACATCCTCAACGGCGGTTCGCACGCGGACTCCAACGTCGACATCCAGGAGTTCATGATCGCCCCGATCGGCGCGGAGTCCTTCTCCGAGGCCGTCCGCTGGGGCGTCGAGGTCTACCACACCCTCAAGGGCGTGCTGAAGGAGCGCGGCCTGTCCACCGGCCTCGGCGACGAGGGCGGCTTCGCGCCGAACCTGGACAGCAACCGCGAGGCCCTGGACCTCATCGTGGAGGCCATCGAGAAGGCCGGCTACGTGCCCGGCCGCGACGTCGCGCTGGCCCTGGACGTCGCCTCCTCCGAGTTCTACGAGGACGGCGCCTACCAGTTCGAGGGCAAGGCCCTCTCCGCCGCCGAGCTCATCGAGTACTACGCCGAGCTGGTCGAGGCCTACCCGCTGGTCTCCATCGAGGACCCGCTGGACGAGTCGGACTGGGACGGCTGGAAGGCCATGACCGTCAAGCTGGGCGACAAGGTCCAGCTGGTCGGCGACGACCTGTTCGTCACCAACCCGGCCCGCCTGGCCCGTGGCATCGAGACCGGCACCGCCAACGCCCTGCTGGTGAAGGTGAACCAGATCGGCTCGCTCACCGAGACCCTGGACGCCGTCGAGCTGGCCCAGCGCAACGGCTACCGCTGCATGATGTCGCACCGCTCCGGCGAGACCGAGGACGTCACCATCGCCGACCTCGCCGTCGCCACCAACTGCGGCCAGATCAAGACCGGCGCCCCGGCCCGCTCCGAGCGCGTCGCCAAGTACAACCAGCTGCTGCGCATCGAGGAGATCCTCGACGACGCCGCCGAGTACGCCGGCCGCGGCGCGTTCCCGCGCTTCCGCCACGAGGGCTGACACCGCGAGGCCGAGCGCCTCGGCAGTGCACGCCTGACCGGTGCCCCGCCGTTCACCCCGTAGGGTGGACGGCGGGGCACCGTCGCGACCAGGAGGGGACACCGGAGATGGCTGGCTGGAGGATTCCGGGCTTGGCGGCCCGTCCTCGGTTCACGAGCCGGGCGACCGTCCTCGTCCTGGTGCTCTGCTCACTGGTGGCGATCCTCGCCTACCCGACGCGGCAGTTCATCTCGCAGCGCGCCGAGATCTCCGCCCAGCGGGCGAAGGCCGACCACGCGCGTCAGCAGGTCGAGCAGCTGCGCCGGGACAAGGCCCGCTGGCAGGACCCGGAGTACGTCAAGGCGCAGGCCCGCGCCCGGCTGCACTACGCGGTGCCGGGGGAGACCCCGTACATCGCGGTGGACCCGGCCGGGAAGCAGCCCGCGGCCCAGCCCTCCGCGACCGACACCGCCTCCCCCGGAGGCACGGCGGCCGGCCCGGTGAAGGCCGCCAAGCCCTGGTACGCCGGCATCTGGGACTCGGTGGACGCGGCCGACACCGCCGCGGCCGCCCCCGCCAACCCCCGTCCGACCCCATTGCCACCCGCTGGAGACACCTCCCCCCATGACCACTGAGAACCACCCCGCCGTCTCCGACGCCGACGTCGCGGCCATCGCCGCCCAGCTCGGCCGGGTGCCGCGCGGCCTGCGCGGTGTGGCGCACCGCTGTCCCTGCGGCAACCCGGACGTCGTGGAGACCGCCCCCCGGCTCCCGGACGGCACGCCGTTCCCCACGCTCTACTACCTGACCTGCCCCAAGGCCGCCTCGCTGATCGGCACCCTGGAGGCGGAGGGCGTGATGAAGGAGCAGTCCGCCCGGCTCGCCGAGGACCCTGAGCTGGCCGCCGCGTACCAGAAGGCGCACGAGGACTACATCGCCCGGCGCGACGCCATCGAGGTGCTGGAGGGCTTCCCGAGCGCCGGCGGCATGCCGGACCGGGTGAAGTGCCTGCACGTCCTGGTGGGCCACTCGCTGGCTGCCGGGGAGGGCGTCAACCCGCTCGGCGACGAGGCGATCGGCATGCTGGAGGACTGGTGGGCCAAGGGCCCCTGCGTCTCCCCGGCCGAGGTCGAGGCCGCCGGCGAGCGGGTCGCCCGCAACCGCGCCAAGGAGCAGGACCACGAGGCCGTGATCGCGGCCAAGCAGCAGAAGACCGCCGAGCGGGCCGCCAAGAAGCTCGCCGCCGAGGCCGACGCACCGGAAGCCGGCACGGAGCAGGAGTCCGAGTGACCATGACCCGCGTGGCCGCGATCGACTGCGGCACCAACTCGATCCGCCTGCTGGTCGCCGACCTCGACCCGGAGACCGGGGAGATCACCGACCTCGACCGCCGGATGATCATCAACCGGCTGGGCCAGGACGTCGACCGGACCGGTCGGCTGCACCCGGACGCGCTCGCCCGCACCTTCGCGGCGTGCCGCGAGTACCGGGAGGTCATCGCGGGCTTCGGCGTCGGCCCGGAGCGCACCCGCTTCGTCGCCACCAGCGCCTCGCGGGACGCCGAGAACAGCGCCGAGTACGTCACCGGCGTGCGCGACATCCTGGGTGTCGAGCCCGAGGTGGTGAGCGGCGAGGAGGAGGCGCACCTGTCGTTCACCGGCGCCACCAAGGAGCTGTCGGCCGGTCAGTTCCCGGCGCCCTACCTGGTGTTCGACCTGGGCGGCGGCTCGACCGAGTTCGTCCTCGGCGGGGACGACGTGCAGGCGGCGCGGTCGGTGGACATCGGCTGCGTGCGGCTCACCGAGCGGCACTTCGGCGGCGCCGAGCTGCCCTCCGAGGCGCAGGTCGCCGAGGCCCGGGCGCACGTGCGGGCCGAGCTGGACAAGGCCGAGGAGGTCGTCCCGCTGAAGGGCGCGGCCACCCTGGTGGGCCTGGCCGGGACGGTCACCACGGTGTCCGCGATCGCCCAGGACCTGCCCGAGTACGACTCGGCGCGGATCCACCACTCCCGGATCAGCCGGGAGCGGGTCGCCGAGATCGCCGCCGAGTTGCTGGCCGCCACCCACGCCCAGCGCGCGGCCATCCCGTCGATGCACCCGGGCCGGGTGGACGTGATCGCCGCCGGCGCGCTGGAGCTGCTGGAGATCATGGACCGGACGGGCGCCGCCGAGGTGGTCGTCAGCGAGCACGACATCCTCGACGGGGTCGCCTGGAGTATCGCCTCCTGACCCCCTGCACGGCTTACCGGACCGGCCCCGACGCCCCTTCCGGGGGGTCGGGGCCGGGGCGCGCCCGGGCCCGTGGCGGAATGTTCGTGAATTTCTTCACATGGCGATCCAGTCATTCGTCGCACCCGCTCGCCCGCTACGTCCGAAATGTGGGACCGAAGGTTCCCCGGCGGCGGGAACCGTGGGATCGCAGGCCGGGGCTCGCCTGAGGTTTGAAAATCGAAATCGCGAGCGGGAACCCGGGTGCTGTACGGATCGTTGCTGCTCAGCAGGGTGGTGCTCCGGCGCGTGTTCACACACCCTCGCGCGGGGCCGTGAGCACGGACCCCGGGGCCGGTTTTGCGGCCGCGCAGTGTAGCACGGGGTGTCCAGCAACTTGTGACCGGGCTCACGAAGGCTGCTCCGGACGGTGCTGGATACTTTCGGATATGAGCACCACGGAGCGTCCTCGCATCCTCATTGTCGGCGGTGGTTACGTCGGCCTGTATGCCGCGATGCGCATCCTCAAGAAGATGCGCTACGGCGAAGCGACCGTCACGGTCGTGGACCCGCGGTCGTACATGACGTACCTGCCCTTCCTTCCCGAGGCGGCCGGCGGCAGCGTCGCGCCTCGCAACCTCGTCGCCCCGCTGCGCGGCGTCCTCAAGAAGGCGGAGGTGCTGACCGGGTCCGTCACCGGCATCGACCACGCCCGCAAGGTCGCCACCATCCAGCCCGCGGCCGGCGACACCTACGAGCTGCCGTTCGAGTACCTGGTCGTCGCGACCGGCTCGGTCTCCCGCACCTTCCCGATCCCGGGTCTGGCGGAGAACGGCATCGGCATGAAGACGGTCGAGGAGGCCATCGGCCTCCGCAACCACGTCATGGCGCAGCTGGACAAGGCCGAGTCCACCACGGACGAGGAGATCCGGCGCAAGGCCCTGACCTTCGTCTGCATCGGCGGCGGCTTCGCCGGCGTCGAGACGCTCGCCGAGATCGAAGACATGGCGCGCGACGCGGCGAAGCTGTACAAGACCTTCACCCGTGACGACATGCGCTTCGTCATGGTCGAGGCCGCCAACCGCATCCTCCCCGAGGTCGGCCCGGAGCTGGGCCTGTGGACCAAGGAGAAGCTGGAGGAGCGGAAGATCGAGGTCTACATCGAGACCTCGATGGACTCCTGCATCGACGGCCACGTCATGCTGAAGAACGGCATGGAGATGGACGCCGCCACCATCGTGTGGACGGCCGGCGTGAAGCCGAACCCCATCCTCGCCAACTTCGGCCTGCCGCTGGGCCCGCGCGGCCACGTGGACACCGCCCCGACCCTCCAGGTCCAGGGCCTCGACTACGTCTGGGCCGCCGGCGACAACGCCCAGGTGCCGGACCTCGCCGTCGGCGAGGGCGCCTGGTGCCCGCCGAACGCCCAGCACGCCTGCCGCCAGGCCGTCGTCCTCGGCGACAACGTGATCTCCGGCATGCGGGGCTTCCCGCAGAAGGAGTACAAGCACAAGAACCTCGGTGCGGTGGCCGGCCTCGGCCTGCACAAGGGCGTCGCGATCCTCTTCGGCAAGGTCAAGCTCAAGGGCCGCCTCGCCTGGTGGTTCCACCGCCTGTACCACGGCGCGATGGTCCCGACCTTCAACCGCAAGGTCCGCGTCTTCATGGACTGGACGCTCGCGGTCTTCTTCAAGCGCGAGATGGTCGGCCTCTCCCAGATGGAGCAGCCGCAGCTGCCCATCCAGGAGGTCACGCCGCCCACCAAGCCCGCCGAGACCGCTGCCAAGCCGGCCGCCGAGAAGGAACTCGCCGGCAAGTAAGCGACTGAGACCCCGGTGTGGGAGCGCCGGGTATGAGTCGGAGGCCCTCCGCCCGGCAGTGTCGCCGGACCACGACCTCCGTGGTGCTCAGCCGGCCGTGCGACCGGGCGGAGTACAAGCAGTACAGAGCCCCTGCCGAGACCCTCCGGCAGGGGCTCTGCTGCGTCGTCACCCGCTCGCCTCCGGGCCTTCCGGCCCGGAGGCTCGGGGCAGGGCGCCCGCTGGGCCCGGAGACGCCGCCGGCCCCGAGCGGGAGGCTCGGGGCCGGCGGCGTCGGTGGCCGGGCCGTCAGTCGGTCTTGATGCTCTCCAGGATGTCCAGCTTGGCGGCCCGGCGGGCCGGCCAGATCGCGGCCACCAGGCCGACCAGCCCGGCCAGCGCCAGGAAGAGCGCCAGCTGGCCGTACGGCAGGACGGTGGTCAGGCCGGCCAGGCTGGACTTCAGGGTGCCGTTGATCGCCCAGGCGATGAAGCAGCCGAGCAGCAGGCCGATGCCGGCGCCGAACAGCGAGATCACCACGGACTCCAGACGGACCATCCGCTTGATGCCCCCGCGGTCCAGGCCGATCGCCCGCAGCATCCCGATCTCGCGCTTGCGCTCGAAGACCGACATCGCCAGCGTGTTGATCACACCCAGGATCGCGACCAGCACGGACATCGCCAGCAGGCCGTACATCATGTTCAGCGCGAAGGTGATGCTCTGGCTGAAGTCGTTGCGGACGTCCTGCATGGACTTGACCTTGATCACCGGGTTGGCGCCGGTGGCGTCCTTGAGCGACTGCTTGAGGGCGTCGGTGGCGCCGTTCGCGCCCTTCACCAGGACGTCGGGGGTGCGGGCGTGCGGCTCGTGCTTGACGATCTCGCTGTTGGCCAGGACGACCGAGCCGACCACGCCGCCCTTCTCGTACACGCCGCCGACGGTGTACGTGCCGCTGGTGCGGTCGGAGTAGGACAGGGTGACGGTGCCGCCGGTGCTGACGCCCGCCTTCTTGGCGACGTCGGCGTCGACCAGCACCTGGCCCTGGGCGAGCGAGGCGGTCGAGCCGCTGGTCAGCTTGAGCTTGACGAGCTGGTCGAAGGCGGCGGCGTCGAGGCCGGTGACCTCCTGGGAGGAGCCGTTGAGCGACCAGTAGGCGGAGGTCATCGGGGAGGAGGCCGCCACCCCGGGGGCCTTGGCGACCTGGGCCGGGATCTGCGGGGACAGGCTCATCCCGTTGGCGGTCGAGACCAGGTAGTCGGCCCGCACGCTGCTGGTGATGGTGGCGTCGAGCGCCCCGGAGACCGAGGAGCCGATCACGGTGAGGCCGCTGACCAGGGTCAGGCCGATGGTGAGCGCGGCGGCGGTGGCCGCGGTGCGGCGCGGGTTGCGCACCGCGTTCTGCTGGGCGAGCCGGCCCGGGGTGCCGCCGACCAGGCGCAGCAGCGGGCCGACCAGCGCGACCACCGGGCGGGAGAGCAGCGGCAGCAGGACGAACACGCCGATCAGGGCCAGGAAGGCACCCAGGCCGACCGGCATCCGGCCGCTGTCGTCGCCGGTGGAGGCGCCGTAGCCGATCAGGGCGAGGCCGCCGGCGGTCAGCAGCGAGCCGATGGTGTTGCGGATCAGCAGGCTCTTCTGGGTGGCCGGCTGGTCGCCGCTGCTCATCGCGGCCACCGGGGCGATCCGGGCGGCGCGGCGGGCCGGCAGCAGCGCGGACAGCACCGTCACCAGGACGCCGACCAGGACGGTCACCGCGATCGTCATGGGCTTGATCACCAGTGAGCCGCTCGGCATGTTCTCGTCGAGGCTGCCCATCAGGGACTGCAGACCGGCGCCTATCCCGACGCCGGCGAGCAGGCCGGCGACCGCCGAGACGGTGCCGATCGCCAGTGCCTCGATCAGCACCGAGCGGGTGACCTGCTTGCGGCTGGCGCCGATCGCGCGGAGCAGGGCCAGCTCCCGGGTGCGCTGGGCGACCAGCATGGTGAAGGTGTTGGCGATGATGAAGATGCCGACGAACAGGGAGATGCCGGCGAAGACCAGCAGCATGGTGCGCAGGCTGTCGGTGCTGCGGGTGATCATGGCCTCGTCGTCGGCCTTGAGCTGGGCACCGGTCTCGACGTCGAACCGGCTGTCGTTCCCGAGCTTCTGCTCGACCTGGGCGAGCAGGTCGTCCTGGCTGGTGCCGGGCTTGGCGGTGAGCACGACGGCGCTGTAGCGGCCGGGCTCCAGCAGCAGCTGCTGGGCGGTGGCGCGGTCGAACAGGGTGAGCGTGCCGCCGCTGTTGGCCACCGGGTCGTCGGTGGTGAAGATGCCGGTGAGCTTCGCGTCGACCACCGGGCCGGTGGCGCCGACCCGGACGGTGTCGCCGACCTTGTAGCCGGCCTTGTCGGCCGTCTTGCGGTCGAGCGCGATCTCCTTGGCGTTCTGCGGGCCGCGGCCCTCGGCCATCGGGTAGCGCGGGTCGGCGCCGCCCTGGCCGGGCGCGAAGTTGGCGCCCTTGGCGGCCCAGAACTGGCCGATCAGGTCGCCCTTCTTGTCCGAGACGCCGGTGAAGCCGCTGACCACGCCGCGGGCGTCGGCGCTGCCCGGCAGGGCGGCCAGTTTCTGGACGGCGGCGTCGGTGAGGGGCTCGGTGCCGCCCTCGGCGCGGCGCCGGGAGGAGTCGGCCGAGCGGTCGGTGACCTGGACGGAGACGTCCGAGTAGCTCTTGGAGTTGTTGTCCCGCATGGCCTTGCCGAAAGTGTCGGAGAAGACCATCGTGCCCGCCACGAAGGCGGTGCCGAGCATGACGGCGAGCGCCGTCATCAGCAGTCGGCCCTTGTGGGCCAGCACGTTGCGCAGTGCGGTGCGATACATGGGGTGTCCTGGGAGAGGTGTGGGCGGGCCGTGCCGGGCGCGTGGATGTCTCAGCTGGTGCGGCCCTTGGCGTCGAAGCGGCGCATGCGGTCCAGGACGGTGTCGGCGGTGGGGTTGAGGAGTTCGTCGACGATGCGGCCGTCGGCG
>NZ_JBMVFA010000070.1:0-12860 GCF_049543595.1 Kitasatospora sp. NPDC094028
GACCGGTCCTTCCTTCTCGCCCATGTCCTGTCCGTTCCGGCCGGCCAGAGCCCTCAGCCGGGCCCCGGCCAGCCTCCCAGATCACGGACTTACACAAACTATCTGACACGCTCCCGCCCGTGGCGGCAGGCCCCGAAAACAGGAGGTGGGCCAAGCCCGCGCGGGGTGGGGACGCCCACTTCCGAACGAGGAATACCGGTCCCGCTGCGCCCCCGGCCTTGGCCGGTGGCCGGGGCTCCGCAGGCTTGCGCGCCCGTGGCCTGCTCGTACAGCCCGCCGCGCAGCCGTCCGGGAAAAGCGCGCGGAAGCGGTGTTCTCGGCGGGATGTTCGGACCCTTCGCCGTCATCGCCCGCGGCCTCGGCATCGTGTAATCGGCCTCCCTCCTCGAATCGAACCACACTGGGTCCGTGTACGCCGCCACTGCGGCGCACACGGACCCAGCTCCACTCCTGTGGCCGGGCCCGGTCGAGTGGCGGGCCAAGGGATGCTCGCCACGGGCGGCAGCCGCGCTCGCGCCCGCCTCTCACACTGCGGTGACCGACCATCCATAACGAGAGAAGGAGGGCCCTCCCGCCCGGTACGCGGCCAGCGCCTGCGTGGCGGTCGGGAACGCCGGCCGGGGGAAGCAATCCGCGGCGACCCACCGGGCGGCCAGGTGCTTGTCCGGCTCGGTGTTGGTCAGCTCGCCGGTCCAGGTGTCGGTGGCGAAGACGAGGAGGACGAACTGCCCGGCCTGGTCCCAGCCCTGTTCGACGTGGATCACGTGGACGAGCACGAGATCTGCCGGATCGACGAGCAGACCGGTCTCCTCCTTGAGTTCGCGGGCGGCGGCTTCGTCGAGGGCTTCACCAGGCTCGGCTTTGCCGCCCGGGACGGTCCAGGCCGGCTGCGGGGACCAGTTTCGGGCGGCGTAGAGCACGGCGGCGATCGCGTCGGTGTCCTTGTCGTGGACGATCACGCAGACCGCGTTGCGGCTGTTCATCACGCTGGTGGTGGTCACGGTACCCGCTCCTTTGTTGAAGTGCCGGGATGTCGGTGGTCCAGGCGGCGGGCTGAGACTGGCTCCGCAGCTCGGACGGCGCGGGTGCTCAGCGCCCGAGCGTGAGGCGGTCGGCGTTGGTGCGGGAGAAGACCAGGTCGGTCATCTGCTCCGGTGTCTTCGTGCAGCGAACGGGCGGCTGCGGTCGGCGCATGGCCTTCGGGTAGGTGGCCGGGTCGTAGTCGTTGGTGAGCGTGTACGGGTGGAAGCCGTGCTCGCGCAGGGCGTCGATGATGCCGGTGGCGCTCTCGCCCTGCTTGGCCAGGAGCTTGGGGGTGACTTCCACGACCAGCTCGACATCCTCGCGCAGGTGCGGCAGCGCGGGCAGCAGTCCCCTGACCGCCGCCGCCTCGGCGCCCTCGACGTCGATCTTGATGACTCGGGCGGTGTCGAGTTCGGCCTGGCCGAGGAGTTCGGTGAGCGGTGCGGCCGGCACGTGGAAGGTGGTGTGGACGTGGCGGGGCCGGATGGCGGTGGTGTGGCCGAGGTTGGCCGGGTCCTCCAGGTAGAGGGTCAGCGTGCCGGTGAGGTCGGAGGCTGCGGCGCGGACGGTGCGGATGTTGACCCGGTGGTTGGCGGTGGCCGCGCTGGTGAGGTCGTCGTGAAACTGCGGGGTGGGCTCGATGGCGACGACTCGGCCGGTCGGTCCGACTGCGTGGGAGGCCAGGAGGCTGAACGCACCACGGTGGGCTCCGACGTCGACGAAGGTGTCCCCGGGCCGCAGGCGGTCGCGCAGGAAAGCGCTCAGGTTCGGCTCCCACTCGCCGAAGAGGTACTGGTAGCGCTGGATGACGTCGCTGGTGGTGACGGTGACCAGGTCACCTGAGAGCAGCCGGGCGGTGGTGTGGAGGGGACGGGTTCGCAGGTGATCGTCGAGGAAGCGGTCGATGAGCTGGGCCTTGCCGACTGTTCCGGGCGCGTGGCGGACGTAGGCCCGCAACAGGCGGGCGAGGGCGGAGGCGGGCACGCGTGTACTCCTTCGGGTGGCGGCGGGTGCGGAACGCAGTTCTCGGGGCCGGCCGTGGTGGCAGACTTGCCAGTGAACGCTGGTGGTGGTGAGGGGAGTTGTCGGTGGCCGAGAGTGGTCCGGTGGTGTTCCTGTTGGTGGGGCTCACCGGTTCGGGGAAGACGACCTATGCCCAGCGGGAGCTGGAGCCGCAGGGTGCGGTGCGGCTGTCGGTGGACGAGGTCGTCCACGAGTGGCACGGCCGGTATGGGATCGACTATCCGGAGAGCACCTACTTCGAGAAGGAGGCCCCGGTCGTCGCCGAGTTGCACTCCCGGCTGGTCGAGCTGGTCTCCGGGGGCCGGGACGTGGTGTGGGACCACGGACTGTGGCAGCGGAAGGACCGCGACGCGATGAAGGAGCTGGTGGAGTCGGCCGGCGGTCGGTGGCGGCTGCTGTACTTCCCCGTCGATCGGGACGAGCTGCTGCGCAGGCTGGCCGAGCGCAACCAGCGAGGGGACGCGAACGCGTTGATCGTGACCCCTGAGGCTCTGGACGACTTCTTCGCGCGGTTCGAGGCGCCTCAGGATGAGGGCGAGGAGATCGTGGAGCCGGGCTGGCTCTGACGGGGTGGGCGCCAGGCGGCGTGGATCTGGGCGGCTTCGGTGGCCCAGTCGTCGGGCAGGCGGTCGAGGGTGACGTGGCGGAAGGCCAGGCGGGGGTCGGAGACGTCGATGCGGCCGTGGTGGCGGTCGATGTGCCGCAGCAGGCGGGTGGCCTCGGTCCGGACAGCCGGGGTGTGCTCGGTCCAGGCGCCGGAGCTGAAGCGGTCGACCCGGCGCCGTAGGTCGTCCAGGACGCCGGCGCGCCACTTGAAGTGGTGGACGCACGCGAGCGTGTGCGAGTCGGGCCTGCGGCCGGGGGCGCGGTGGTTGCCGGAGGCGACCCTGACATCGGAGAGCGCGAGGACGATCTTGCGAGGGTCGCCCTGCAGGAGGCGGTGGGTGAGGTGACCGCCGAGCGGGAAGGCGCGGTCAAGCCCGCTCTCGGGCCGCCAGAGGGCGAGTCGGCCGTCCGCGCTGACGCGGTCGAGCATCAGCCCGCCCACTACCGCCCGACCGTTCTCCGAGGCCTCCGCCGCTACGTCGCTGAGCGTGGCCGGGTAGATGTGGAACTCGTCGGAGTCGGCGAGCAGGTGCCAACCGGGGCCGGCCTGCTCGCGTAGCTGGTCGCGCAGTTCGGTGTTGGTGTACTCGTGCCACGGCCCGGCGCTGACCTGGCTGGTGGGCAGGTCGAGTTCCCGGGCGGTCTCCAGCAGTTGGCGGCGCCAGGCGTCGGGGACGTGCTCGGCGAAGTGGAAGACGAGGTGGAAGCGCTCGATGCCGAGCCGGCGGTAGTGGGCGGTCCAGGCGGTCAGCAGGGCCGGTTCGACCGGGCCGATCACGGCGACCAGCGCGGGGGCGGCGGGCGTCATCGGTACTCCTTGATCAGGTCGGTGTAGGTGTCGATGAGGTAGGCGGCCTGCTCGGCTGCCGACAGCATGTCCAGCGCCGTGGGTGCCTTCGGCCCCGGCCGCTCCGGCGGCCCGTCCGCCAGAGCGTCGAGCGCGGCGGCCAAGGCACCTGGGTCGCCGGCCGGGAACACCTGGGCCCAGCGCTGCCCGACCAGCCGCTCGGTCAGGTCCGGGTCGTGGTCGGAGACGATCAGCGGGACATCGAGCCGGGCGGCGTCCATGACCAGGCCGGACTCCTTTCCGATGCCGGGACACCGGGCCACCACGGCGGCATCGGCGGCGGCATAGACCAACCGGAGGACGTCCTCGCCGACCGGGCCGGGCACGGTGTGAACCCGGACACGGGGCAGGCGGTGCCAGCGTTCGAGTACCGCGTCGTTCAGCGGGGTGCCGCAGACAAGGACGTGCAGCGGCTTGGTGAGCCGGGCCAGGGCGGCGGCGACGGTGGCGATGTCCTTGTAGGGCCACCAGCCGCCGACCAGGCAGATCGCCGTCGCGGAGTCGGGGATGGTGAAGGCGGCGCGGGCACCCTCGCGCTCGGCGGCGGTGAGAGGCCGACCGTCGTCGACCGCGAACGCCCGCACCCGCCCTTGGAGGTGGGGGAAGGCCGGGGAGAGCCGGTCGCGGACCGCAGTGGTCGGATAGAGAGCGACCACGTGCTTCTCGCTCCGCCGGGCGAGCCGACCCAGCAGCCGGACCGGCGAGTCTTCGGTGGTGACCAGCTCGTGAATGAACCGCAGGTGCGGGGTACCGCCGAGCAGGGCGGCCATGCCGTGCAGGGCTTCGCTCGCGCTGAGGATCACCACGGCCGCCGGCCGAGGGGCGAGGCGGCGGGCAGTACGCAGGCATCCGGCTTCGATCAGGCAGCGCGCGACCAGGGTGACCTGGTGCGGCAGCCGACGGAGCGGCAACGGCCAGCGCCGTGAGCGGAAGGCCCGCTGGCCAGCGGTCGAAACGCGTTCCGCCGCACGCGCTGCGGCCAGCAGGGCCTTCGCCGCCAGACCCACCGGTCCGGCGGCGATGCAGGAGCCGACCCGCAGCAGCGGACCGGGCCCGTCTGCGATCCCCTGCGGGGTGATGACCACGGAACCCGGGCGGGCGGCGGCGAGCGCCGTCAGCGTGCGCTGGTGGTGCCCGCCGCCGAGGTGCGCCTGCGGCTCGATCAGGACCAGAGGCCCGCAGCGGGTGCTCATCCTGCGACCGCCTGCTCGCCGTGCAGCGTGATGAAGTGCCGGTGCAGCCAGGGCGGGTCGTTGAGCGCCTCAAAGCGCTCGGGGTCGCGGGCCGCAGTGCGGGCGAACTCGAGGCCGCCGCGGGCCCCGGCTGCCGCGTACTCGGCGAAGTCGCCGTCCTTGCTGGCCGTCCAGGCGTCGATGCGTTCCTGGGCGGAGGCGTCCGTCATGCCGTACTCGCTGCCGCGCGCGAGCATCGCGCACTCCCGGAAGCCCGCCTTCCAGGCGTGGAACGGGGTCTGGTTGAAAAGGGTGGTCCCGGCTGTGTGCGGGCTGAACTCGACCCGGCCGGGCAGCGCTGCCAGCACGTCGACGGCCTGGCCCATCTCCCGCAGTGCGCTGGTGCGGATCAGCTTGAGGCCGCCGTAGCCGTAGGTGAGGCCGTTGACCGGGTTGACGGCCCGCCAGACCCGCATCGACACGCCCGCTGCCAGCGGCTCCACCGCGCTGGCGGGGAAGGCGGGGTCGATGGCGAAGTCGCCATCGGCGAGGAAGAACTGGTCGGTGTCGACGAGTTCGGCCGTGAGCCGGTAGGCGCGGCGCATCCCGCGCACCCCGTGCAGACGCTTGACGGTTCCGCCCAGCACACGGGCCAGGCGGGTGTGCAGGGAGTCGGCCAGCGGCTCGTCGTAGGAGAGCAGGACCGCGTCGAAGCCGTTCACTTGATCGCCTCCAGGTAGCGGGCGGCCACCGCAGCGGGCGTCAGGTCCGTGGTGGAGGCGTGCGCGCGCTTGGCGTGCACCAGGTAGAACTCGGGGTCGGTGGCGAGGCGTTCGGCGATCCGGACGGCCTGATCGTCAGTGTCGAACACCAGCTCCGGGTCGAGGTGTTCGGCCAGCCAGCCGGTGCGCGGGCCGATCACCGGCAGGCCCATCGCCTGGCAGTCGATGACCGACATGGACCAGGGGCAGCCGGGCCGGAACGGCGCGATGCCGAAGTGGGCGCCGGCCAGTAGGTTGCGGTAGCGGACGCGGTCGCCGCGGTCGGAGGCGATGGCGACGCCGTCCACGGCCGCCAGCTCCTCCAAGTTCCGCTCGGGGCTGGGATCCAGGCGGATCCGCTCGGCGCTGCGGGTGCCGAACAGGTCCATCACGGTCAGCCGCACCGGGGCCTCGGCGACGAGGTGACGGGCGAGCTGGGTGAAGCGGGCGGTGCCGTAGTGGGCGTACAGGCGGTGGTTGTAGATGCCGACCGCCCGGCCCTCCGGCGGGGTGATCTCGGCAAGGTCGCGGACCAGGCGCACGTCCCTGGGGGCTGGGACCACGTGCAACTTCTCGGTGAGCTCGACGCCGGTTCGGGCCGCGACGGCGGCGGTCCACGAAGCGGCGGTGCCGGAGTGGACCAGGACACGGTCGCAGGCCGCGAGGCCGGCGGAGAAGGCCAGCAGCACGCTGCGGCCCAGCCCGCCGTCGTCCATCGCGGGGTCCAGCTCCAGCTGGCCGGTGTCGGTGAAGGAGAACGGCAGGTAGTGGCAGTAGCCGACGATCCGCGCGTCCACTCCGGCTTCCAGGAGCGCGGCGCGGATCGCGGGGGCGGCCTCGATCTGGTTGGCCACGACCACTTCGGGCTGCTGGCGGCGGAACAGCCGCGCCAGGGCGCCCACGCCCGGGTTGAAGCGGGCCCGGTACTTGGTCGACGGCGAGGCGGTCCGCACGAACTGCACGCGGTCGTCGCCGGCCGGGACGGGAGCGGCCACGGTGACCTCGACCCCGGCATCGGCCAGGGCCGGGGTGAGCATGTCGGCGAAGGTGTAGCCGGAGTCGGCAGTCAGCTGGCTGGAGTTGGAGACGTTGAGCAGGTACAGCAGGCGCATCGCTTGGGCCCTCCCTCTCTCGGCCCGGGTATCGACCCGGGCTGGTGAAAGAAGGAAACCGGCGACCAGGACCGTGACAGAATGATGAATCGAGATCACTCACGGTTCATTCATCTCATCCAGCAGCCAGGGCGGGGGCCTTGATGGACGAGCGCGACGACAGCCCGACCGTTGAGCAAGCCGCCGAGGCGTTCGCAGCGGAGGTCTCGTACTGGCGCGAGGTGCGCGGCCTGTCCAAGCGGGGACTCGCCCTCAAGATGGGCTTCGACCCGTCGTACGTGAGCCACGTGGAATCCGGCCGGCACAAGCCGACCGAGGACTTCGCGCGTCGCTCGGAGGAGACCCTCAACGCGGGCAAGGCCGTCTGGAAGCGCTGGCTCGACTACGAGGCCGCCAAGAACCGAGCGGCCCCGGCCGCGGCTCCACCAGCCCCGCGCCGCCCCGAGCAGCCGTACGCGACAGGCTCAGCGATCATCGTGACGCACGACGGCGCGCGACTGGACTTCGACGGCTCCCAGTACCGGCTGACGATGCGCCGGCTGTTGCGGAACACCGGCAGCGAGCCGATCACCCGCTACCTGATCCGCATCAGCGTCGACCGCTACCCCGGTGAGCCCGAGCGCTCCAACGCCCACTACCGCGAACACCCGCTCACCTGGGACGAACTCGCGCTGACCGCGACATGCCGCGGGGAGGCGATGAACTGGCAGACCAAGCACGACCGCGACGCGTTCAAGGAGGTGTGGCTGCTCTTCGAGAACGAGCAAGGCCGCTTCCCGCTCTACCCGAGCGAGGAGGTCTGGATCGAGTACGCCTACTCGGTCGGCGAGGAGAAATGGGGCCGCTGGTTCCAGCGCGCGGTCCGCCTGCCCACCGAACACCTCGAAGTCGAACTCGCCTTCCCCGCCGCCCTCGACCCCGCCGTGTGGGGCATGGAGACGTCCATGACCGCCGAGGCGGCACCGCTTCGGACCGCCCCGATCCGGCGCGACGAGGGCGGCATTCGCGTCTTCTCCTGGAGCACCTCCACGCCGGCCCTCCACGCCCGGTACCGTCTCGAATGGCGGTTCCGGGCCCGACCCGAACGCGACACGACCCAAGGGGAGTTCAGGTGATCCAGGTGCGGCCCAGCGAGCAGATGCGTGACCTCGGCGTCGTCCAGGAGGGCGCGGCCATCCTCACCGAGCGCGCCCGCCCGTTCGACCTGCCCACCGAGCGCGAGGCCGCCGAGCAGGTCATCGAGAAGCTGTTCACCGCCATGGAACGCATCGGCCAGGTCCACCCCTTCGCCAAGGGCATGGGCATCGCGGCACCACAGACCGGCATCGGCCGGGCCGCCGCCATCGTCCAGCCCGCTTCTCCGGACGCTCCGGCGATCGTCCTGCTGAACCCGCGGATCACCGACCATTCCGACGAGACGGACGAGCAGTTCGAGGGCTGCCTGTCGTTCTTCGACGTGCGCGGCTCGGTCCCCCGGCCGCTGCGGATCACCGTGGAGACCACCACCCTGGACGGCCAGGTGGCCACCACCACCTACGAACGCGGCCTCGCCCGCCTCATCCACCACGAGATCGACCACCTCGACGGCCTGCTCTACACCGCACGCATGGCTGCCGGCGTCGAGCCCATCCCTGTCGAGCAGTATCGGCAGACCGGCCGAGCGTGGTCCTACGAGCCGTGAGCGCCGGCACAGCGCGCGCTGAGCGCACGTGCGGGCCCAGGACGTTCCGCTCGGTGTCAACGAGCAACCGCTCTGCCGCTCTTTCCGGTGATCATCACCCTGATCGACACCGAAGAGGCCGGGGCATCGCAACACTCGTCGAGTGGCCGACCCAACAACTCACGCACCGGGCGAGCCCGGCCAGCCCCGGGAGGAGCGCCTCGGGCCAGCAGGAGAGATCGCCGCTGGCGTCGCCCGTGTGCGGTTCCCGCTCGGGCGCTGGATCCTCGCGCCTCGGACGACATGGCGCGCCCGCCACCTGGCCGCCGATTTCGGGGCTGGGATAGATGCGCGTACCGCCTGGGTAATGGCGCGGCTGGCACGGCACCCGGAGGAGTACGACTACGCGATGGCGCACCTGGACGGCGAGGAGCAGACCGACTGAGGCTGCGGCGCATCGTCGGAGTTGAGAAGGTCCTGGTCTCGGGATAAGCGGCTCGACTGCGCGCAACCCGTTGCGTTCATGGGCTCCTGTAGCAGGCATGGGCATGTCTGCCGTACGGGGGAACACTCGCCAAGCACCGCCCCAAAACGCACGGCATCGGGAAAGCCGCCGTGACAATCGCCGCTATGACCTCCATGACGGCAACCTTCCACCAGGCCCTGCAGACTGTGCTGGCCAGCCGGGTTCAGCCGCCGCCCAGTGGTTCGCTCCGGCGCAGGTCAGAACGAGTGTGAACCCCGGCGGACGGGGTTCGGGAGAATTGGCCAGCGTGTACTCGAACCGGTAGTGCGCCCCGCAGCCGCACGTCAGGCACCCGGGGCCGGCAAAGATCATTCGATGCTTGCACCGGCCCGAGAGCCCGAGGTCACGAGCCCGGGATTTCAGGCGTCGCCTGGTCAACCGGATCTTCTTGACCTGATTGTGCGTCGGGAACTGCCGAACGGGAGGAGGGCCGGGGGCGTTTGCGGGCTATCGGCGGAGCTGTTCGACCAGGGAGGTGAAGAGCTGCAGGTTCGGGAACATCCGGACCGGGTCGCCGGACAGCCCCGCGCGCTTCCCGGCGGCCTCGATGCGGACGAGTCCCTGCCTGCTCACGCCGACGCCCTCCACCTGCGACCAGGGGACCCGCGTGCGCCCCGCTTCCACGCCGGTCAGGTTCACGCGGAAATGGCCGAACGTGAGGGTCTCTCCGGACCGGAGGGCGGCAATCGTGCCCATCAATTGCGCGTCGGCCACGGCCTGTTGGATGCGTCGACCCCATTCCTCGGGGTGCGGGAACCCTTCGCGGATGGTGAGCCATCGGCCTCCACGGTCGCGCAGCGTGTAGGCGTGCTTGACGCGGTTGCTCCGGCCGAAGGTGTGGTACCGGCCGATGTTCTGGTACACCGTCATCGCGTCCCAGCGCAGCACATGCAGCTCGCCCCGCCCGACGACGATCAGGCCGTGCTCGTAGAGGTGGAGGCCGGCGTCCGCCCTGGCTCTCCTGACGCGACGCTCGCGCAGGAACCGGTAGATCAGGAGGACCGGGAGCGGCACCGTGCAGAAGGCGGCCAGGGGCGGGGACATGGGGGCCAGCGCGACGCCGGCGGACACCAGGACGGCGAGGATGACGGACACGACGACGATCTCCGACCGCTGGAAGACCGGCGGGAGCGGCGCCGGAACGTAGGTCGCGCGACGGCCGCCCAGATGGTGCTGCGCGGCGGCCGCGGCGGCTTGCCCCGACAGCGGGTCGTCGCCGGGCCCGGTGGTGTGGTCCATCTGAGCCTCCGGTGGTGATCGGGCGAGTACTCGTTTCGGGCTGGGCCAGGCGGTGCGCGCCGTTGGGGAGGGCGCGGCGCTTCGATGCGGACCCGGTCCAAGTCGGCCATGGGGCAGGTGGTCGGCGGCGGTCGTTGACGCGGGCTTGGCGGCGTCGGGCGCGGCACTGACGCCTTCTTGGCGCGGAGGTGGGCGCGGGCCGGGGCGGTGACCTCGGTCCGGAAGCCCGGGCGCCCGCTGCTTGGTCGGGTTGGAGTAGAGGTCGACCATGGTGCCGGCCTCCTTGGCCGCCATGGTCCCGGTATTCATCGCGACGCCGACGTCGGCCTACGAGTGATTCGGAGCTTTGACGCGGCCTTGACGGCGGCGTCACGCGCACGAGACCAACGCTTGTCCGGAACGTTTCCCGCCGGCGGCTCGCCCCGGCCGGAATGGTCGTGGTCAACGCATTTCGCGAGACCGGTGGCGGGGCCGGAACCGGCCATGGGCGGCTTCGGAGTGGGTGACGACGTAGACGTCGATGTCGTCACCGGAGCCTTCGGCGATCGCCTCGCCGGTGCCGCGGCCGAAGGGGTTCGTGAGGCGGCTGCGGGGCGCGGTCTCCCTGCTCGCGGTCAGCTGGTGCCGAGGGCGGCTTCCTCGCGGTCGAGGTCGTGCTGGAGGCGGCGGCGGGTGGTGTCGCTGATGCGGTGCTCGTCGTAGAGGCGGTGCAGTTCGGCGCTCTGGACGGCGATGACCTCGTGGCGCAGCTGGCGGTAGGCGGTGTCGGCGGTGGTGCCGTCCGGGGTCTCGGGGGTGTGGTCGAGGCGGGCGGTGAGGCCGCGGCGGACCCGGTCGACCGCGGTGTCGGGCATGACCTCCAGGGCGGCCAGGTGGTCGACGTGGTCGAGGGCGGCGCGGTTGAGGGCGTCGCGGGCGTCGTTCTCCTCGCGGGCGGTGTGCTCGGGTTCGAGGGCGAGGCCGGAGCGGGTGACCACGGCGGCGAGGGTCAGGCCCTGGACGACGAGGGTGAAGACGACGACCGAGGTGGTCAGCACCAGGACGAGGGGACGTCCGGCGAGCGTGCTGCCGTTGTCGGCGGTGAGCGGGATGGACAGGGCGGCGGCCAGCGGCATGACGCCGCGGGTGCCGGCCCAGGTGACGACGCCGGCGACCCGCCAGGAGAGCCGGCCGCGGGTGGGCTTGACGGCGCGGGTCAGCGGCAGCGTCCACAGCACGCGGACGGCGATCAGGACGGCGGCCAGGGCGAGCGCCTGCAGCGGCCACCATCCGGTGCCGGCCGGCAGAGCTCGGACCAGCGTGGGAAGTTCCAGGCCGACGATGCTGAACACGACGCTCTCCAGCAGGAACACCACGACCGCGTAGACGGCGTGCAGCTGCAGGCGGGAGTGGGCGTCGGTGAGCCGGTGGCCGGAGCGGCCGAGCAGGACACCGGCGACCACGACGGCGGTGACGCCCGAAGCGTGCGCCGACTCGGCCAGCACGTAGGCGGCGTACGGGGTGACCAGGGCGATCACGGTCTCCAGGACCGGGTCGGTGGTGCGACGGCGCACCAGCCACACCGCTCCGGCGACGGCGGCGCCGATCAGGCTTCCGCCGCCGCCCAGCAGCAGGAGCTGACCGCCCGCCTCGGGCAGGTTCACCGTGCCGCCGATCGCGACGGCGATGCCGATGGCGACCTTGAAGAGCACGAGCGAGGTGGCGTCGTTGAACAGGCTCTCGGCCTGCACGAGGACCTGGACGCGCCCGGGCAGCGCGAGGCGCCGGCCGAGCGCGGTGACGGCGACCGGGTCGGTACTGGACAGGACAGCGCCGAGGACGAATGCCATCGCGGGCGGCAGACCGGTGAGCGCGACCGCCACGTAGCCCACGGCGGCCGCGGAGGCGAAAACCAGCCCGAAGGACAGGACCGTCACCGGGCGCCACACCGTGCGCAGGTCGCGCAGGGACAGTTCCTCGGCGGACGCGTACAGCAGGGGCGGCAGGACGACCAGCGCGATGGCCTGCGGCGGAATGTGCAAGGCGGGCACGCCCGGGATCATCGCGATCCCGAGCCCGGCCAGGACCAGCAGGGACGGGGCGGGCACGCGCAAACGCCCGGCGAAGGTGGCCACAGTGGCGGCCAGGACCACCAGGAGCAGGACGATCCCCACGGCGTGCATCAGCGGCAGACCCCATCACGAAGAGCGGGGGCGCCGCCGCCCTGTCGCCGCAGTCGTCCCCCGAGCCGACCAGACTTCCCGGCACACCAATGGTGGTCATCTTATCGGGGTATTAGCGGTGGTGTCAGTCAGGAACCTGACGGCCGACGGGTAGCGGGACACCGCGATGGTGCGCCCGGCGGCGGTGTGCAGCAGCTGCTGGGTGGTGGTGCGGGAGTCGTCGGTCAGCACGGCCGTGCCTCCGGCACTGAGGGCCCGGCCGGGTGTGCCAGGCCTCCACCACCCAGCAGACCGCCACCCGCGGTGCGGCGGCAGGGCCGTTCGGCCCTCCACCCGGCCCTGGTGAGCGGACCGGAAGGGGGCGGCCGGTACCGCGCGACAGCCTCCGGCTGGAGTTCGCGGACGGCCACCGCAACCACCTCCGCGACGGCCACATCGAGTTGCAGGCCCGCACCGCCCGGTGACGTCCGCGCCAGCCGCACGCGAGGCCCTTCGGGCGGTGGCACAGGGCCGATCGACCCTCGCGCGACGACCCCCGCCGGCGGATGATCGAATCACCGGAGCTCCCCACCGGGAGCGCCGGAAGCCGCAGGAGTTGCGGAAGCACCGGGAGCAGGGAGTCAACGACCCGGGGCTAAAGTCCCGGGCTTGAGGTTAACCATGTGTCCGATGAGTCGCCCCACCGGTGGTCACCTCGTCTCAGCAGCGCGAGGCGCTGCTGGGGCGGTT
>NZ_JBMVFA010000071.1:0-10199 GCF_049543595.1 Kitasatospora sp. NPDC094028
GGGGGGGGGGGCGCGGGGGGGGGGGGGGGGGGGGGGGGGGGGGGGGGGGGGGGGGGGGGGGGGGGGGGGGGGGGGGGGGGGGGGCGGCGGGGGGGGGGGGGGGGGGGGGGGGGGGCCCCCCCCCCCCCCCCCCCCCGCGCCGTTCCCACCCCCGGAACGCCTGAGATGATCGTCCGATGTACACCCCGGTCGCTCCGCCCGTGCCCAGCGCCGCGCCCTTCACCACCGCCGCCGCCCTGCGCTGGCGGGCCGCCCGCACCGCCTGGCGCCTGGACAGCCGCTGGCTCGCGCTGGCCCCGCTCGCCTTCGTGATCCTGGGCGCCGCCGCGGAGCCGACCAGCCCCGGCGTGTGCAACGCCCAGGGCATCTGCCGGGACCCGTGGGGCGAGAGCGCGGCGATCTGGACGCTGCTGGCCGAGGCCGTCCTGCTGGCCGGCAAACCGCGCATCCGGGCGCTGATCCCGCCGACCGCGCTGGCGCTGTTCTGGTACCTGCCCCACGGGCTGGTCACCCCGCTCGCCCGCTGGTCCGCGGTGCTGCTGCACGTGCTGCTGACCGCCGTGCTGGTCGGCGCCGAAGTCGGCCGCCGCCGCGCCCGCCAGCAGCTCGACGAGCTGATGGCCCCGCCCGTCCCCTTTCCGTGGACGGCCGCCGGGGCGCCCTCGCCCGCCGTCCCCGAGGGGCCGCCGGCCGGGCGGCGGCTGGTCGGCGGCCTGCTGCTCGCCGTCGCCGTGACGCTGCCGCTGTACGGCCTGTGGGCGCAGTACCGGCAGGAGGCCGCCGACCGGCGGGCCGTCCGGATCACCGGCACGGCCGGGGAGTTCGACCAGGACGACGTGCTGACCGTCCACTACCAGCCGCCCGGCGCCGACGCGCCGCGCACCGCCCGGCTGGACGTCTGGTGGGCAGACCGCCCGCAGCCCGGCGGGCCGGTCGCGCTGCTGCTGGACGGCGGCGACGTCCGCGCGGCGGGCGACGACTACGACCTCACCGGCCAGCTGATTTTCGGCGGGCTGATCGCCCTGCCCGGCCTGCTGCTGCTCGGCTCCTCCCTGGCCCACGACGCCCGCCGGGCCCGGCCCGCCTTCGTCGGCGCCGCCCCCGCGCTCGCGGTGCGGGTGCGCGCCGACGCCCGGGGCCACCTGCTGGTGCTGCCGGTGGACGGCCCGCCGGGCGGGCCCGCGCTCTGGCGCCTGGTGGAGCGCGACCGCTACTACTGGGCCCAGAGCGGCGAGCTGAGCGGCTTCCCGGAGGACGAGGACCCGGACGAGGACCCGGACTTCACGGGGCCGGCCTGGATACCCGAGCACCCGGTCGCGGAGGGCGCCGACGAGGACTACCCGGAGCGGGGCGCCAAGCCCGCCCCCGGCCGCAGCGTGCCGGCCGTGCTGTACCGCGGCCCGGACGGCACCGACCGCCAACTCCTCCTGCGCCCCGCCCTGTTGGAGCACGACCCGAGCTGGGTGGCGGCCGAGGTCGACGCCGTCGCCCGGGCCCCGCGGCTGCTCCGCGCCGCCCGGCTGCGGCGCGAGCGCGAGCAGGCCGTCGTCGCGCTGAGCGCCGGCACGGTGGCCGCCGCCCCGCCCGCCGGGACGGGCGCCCCCCGCCTGCCCGCGGTCTGCTGGGAGCTGCCGCTGCCGCTGCGGGCGGCGGCCGGCCCGGCCGCCGCGGTGCTGGCCGGGGCGCTGGCCGTGCTGCACGGCGGCAGCGGCTGGGTGGACGGGCTGCTGCGCCCGCTGTGGATCGGCTCGATGGTGGTGCTCGCCGTGGCCCGGGCCGCGTCCTGGCAGCTGGCGGTCGACCGGGACGGCCTGCGGGTGTCCGGCGCGCTGCGGGTGCGGCGGATCGAGTGGCGGCAGATCGGCGCGGCGGCCGTGCACCGGGGGTCGCTGACCGTCCGGCTGCGCTCCGGCGAGGAGGTGACCATCAGCGCCCGGGTGCGGCTCTGGCTGGCCGGCCACTTCTCCGACCGGTACGACCCGGCGGAGCCGGCCCGGACGCTCGCGGTCGGCGCCCACCGGTCCGACCTGCGCCCGCGCGAGGCCCTGCCGGGGCGGCTCGGCCACCCGCAGCACCTGCTGAACCGGCTGTCGCTGATCGGCTACGCGCTGTTCGCCGTCGCCCGCTACCTGCTGTGAAGCCGCACCGCACCGGCACGGCGCCGGCACCGTACCGGCACCGGCCGTACGCTGCGCGTTCAGCGGCCCCGACCGGATGAGACGGACTGCCGTCCGCACCGGTACGGTTGGCCCCGATGAACACCAAGGCTGCTGAGGAGCTGCCGGCGGTCTCCGTGATCATGCCGGTGCTCAACGAGGAACGACACCTGCGCACCGCCGTCCGGCGCATCCTGGAGCAGGACTACCCCGGCGAGTTGGAGGTGGTGATCGCCCTCGGCCCGTCCAGCGACCGCACCGACGAGATCGCCGCCGAGCTGGTCGCCGAGGACCCGCGGGTCAAGACCGTGGCCAACCCCACCGGCCGGACCCCGGCCGCCCTCAACGCGGCGATCCGGGGCTCCAGCCACCCGATAGTGGTCCGCGTGGACGGCCACGGGCTGCTCACCCCCGGCTACATCGCCACCGCCGTGCGGCTGCTCACCGAGATGGAGGCGGCCAACGTCGGCGGCATCATGCACGCCGAGGGCGAGACCGAGTGGGAGAACGCCGTCGCCGCCGCGATGACCTCCAAGATCGGCGTCGGCAACGCGGCCTTCCACACCGGCGGCCTGGCCGGCCCGGCGGACACCGTCTACCTCGGCGTCTTCCGCCGCGAGGTGCTGGAGAAGCTGGGCGGCTACAACGAGGAGTTCATCCGTGCCCAGGACTGGGAGCTGAACTACCGGATCCGCCAGGACGGCGGGCTGGTCTGGTTCACCCCGCAGCTCAAGGTGACCTACCGCCCCCGGCCTTCGGTGCGGGCGCTCGCCAAGCAGTACAAGGACTACGGCCGTTGGCGCCGGGTGGTCACCCGCTACCACCGCGGCTCGGTCAACCTGCGCTACCTGGCCCCGCCGGCCGCCTTCCTCGGCGTCACCCTGGGCCTGGTGCTCGGCGCGGCCGTCCACCCGGTGTTCCTGGCGGCCCCGGGCGCGTACCTGCTCGGCATCCTCGGCGGCTCGGTGGTCGAGGGCCGCGGCCTGTCCGGCAAGGCGAAGGCGTGGCTCCCGGTGGCCCTGGCCACCATGCACATGAGCTGGGGCTTCGGCTTCCTCACGTCGCCGCGCTCGCTCGCCCGCAAGGTGATCGCCAGCACCGCGCCCACCGCGAAGGACGTGCTCTCGCAGGCCCGTTGATGCCCTAGGGTCCGTGCCATGGACGAAGTTGCGGGCGCGGCCCGGATCGAGCCGAGCGCGGACGTCGACGAGCGGGCCGTGCTCGGCGCCGGGACGACGGTCTGGCACCTCGCCCAGGTCCGCGAAGGCGCGGTGGTCGGCACGGACTGCGTGATCGGCCGCGGCGCGTACGTCGGCCCGGGCGTGCGGATCGGCAGCCGGGTCAAGGTGCAGAACCACGCGCTGGTGTACGAGCCGGCCGTGGTCGAGGACGGGGTGTTCATCGGCCCGGCCGCCGTCCTCACCAATGACCGGCACCCCCGCGCGGTCACCCCGGACGGCTGGCTCAAGGGTGAACTCGACTGGCACGCCGAGGGCGTGACGCTCCGCCATGGCTGCTCGATCGGCGGCCGGGCGGTGCTGGTGGCCGGGGTGACGGTCGGCCGCTGGGCCCTGGTCGCGGCCGGCGCGGTGGTGCACCGGGACGTCCCGGACTTCGTCCTGGTCGCCGGGGTGCCGGCCCGCCGGATCGGCTGGGTCGGTCGGGCCGGTGAGCGCCTGCTGCCCGCCGGCGACGGCCACTGGGAGTGCCCCCGCACCGCCGAGCGCTACCGCGAGACGGACGGAACCCTCGTACGGATGTAGCTACTTGGCGCACACGTCGGTGTCGTCCGCCTGCACCCGCTGGAGGTCCTTCGGGGCCTCGGCCGGCTGCTGCTGCGGGCTGCCGGCCGCGCCGAGCGCGTCCTTGCCGAGCACCAGCAGCAGCGGGCCCTTGGGGTCCGCCTTCGGGTCCGCCCTGGCGGCGTCGGCGGGCAGCCCGAGGGCGGCGGCCAGGGCGGCGGCCTCGGCCTCCTGGCCGGGCGCGTGGGTGATCGCGGTGGTCGCGGCGGCCGGCGCGTCGGAGGCCACCGCGGCCTTGGCGAAGCCCTTGGCCTTCAGTTTCTCCACGGTCGGCCCGGACTGCCCGCGGGTGCCGCTGCCGTTGCGCACCGTGACCCGCACGTCCTTCGCGTCCACCGGGGCGGTGGTGGCGGTCGGGGCGCCCCCGGCCGGGGTGTCGGCGGTGGCGGCCGGCGCGGGCGTGTCGGTCAGCGAGCGGTCGTTCGCGATCATCGAGAACAGCTGCCCGGCGTCCGGCTGTTTGAGGATCAGCCGGTCCTCGTCCTTGGGGTCGTCGAGGACGGGCACGGTGGCGAAGGTGATGTTCTTGGTGTCCACCTTGCTGATGTCCAGCGCCAGGTCCTTGAGCTTGTCGACGCTGCCGATCCCGGAGTCCACCGTGAGCGCCTTGGTGGCCGCGTCCGCCAGCTTGTAGAGCTTGGTCGGGCTGGTCAGGGTGTCGTCGCTCTTGATCTTGCGGATCATCGAGCTGATGAACTGCTGCTGCAGGGGTATGCGGGTGAGGTCGCCGCCGAAGCCGACCGCGTGCCGGGTGCGGACGAAGGCCAGCGCCTCGTCGCCCTGGATCACGTGCCGGCCCTTGGACATCCTCAGGTGCGAGTCCTTGTCGTCGATGTCCTTGGCCGCGCACACCTCCACGCCGCCGACCGCGGTGGACAGCGTCTTCACCGCCTCGAAGTTGACCTCGACGAAGTGGTCGACCCGGATGCCGGTGACCTTCTCGACGGTCTTCCAGGTACAGCCCGGGTCGCGGCCGGCCTGGCCCAGGCTGTTGTTGAACATGTCCCGCGCGGTGCCCGGGATCTTCCGCTTCCCGTCCGCCGACTGGCAGTCCGGGATCGGCACCATCAGGTCGCGCGGGATGCTGATCACCGTCGCGTTCGAGCGGTCCTTGGCGACGTGGAACAGCAGCGTGGTGTCGGCGTGCCCGGCGCTGCCCTCGTCGCCGTACTCGCGGCCGAGGCCCTGGCGGCTGTCGGTGCCCAGCACCAGGATGTTCAGCGCGTCCCCGGCGGCCCTGGGCCGCTCCTCCTCGCTGCCCACGTCGACCTTGACCGAGGTCAGGTTGTTGTTGAAGTGCTGGTACAGGTAGTACGCCCCGCCGCAGCCCGCGACCATCACCAGGGCGCCCGTCCCGGCCGTCCACTTGAGCACCCGCCGGCGCCGGGCCCGCCTGGCGGCCGCGGCCGCGCGGCGCCGGGTGTCCCGGCGGCCCTCCCCGTTGCGGCCCTTCCCGTTGTCCTGGCCGGTTTTCGATTCGTCCTGCTGCACGGGATTCCCTACGTCCGGCCGGTCACGGGGCCCGGCCCACCCCGGTGGTGGGCCGATCCGGACACCCTAAACGAGCCGAACGGGGGAATCGCTCCGGGTATGACATCCGTCACGTGCGAGCAATGGAAAGGCAAAGTCGAATGCGGCCGGTCAGTGCCGGGCGCAGGCGTCCACGTCCGCGGTGCGGCCCTCGAAGGTGGGCGAGGCGCTCGCCGCCGCCGGCACCGCCGCCTCGTCCGAGCCGGCCCCGGCGGCCGCCCCCGGGGCCGGGCTCGGGCTCCCGGTCGGCGCGCCCGCCGGGGCGGGGGCGCGGACGGCGATCGGCCGGTCCTCCCGCAGTGCCGTGAACAGCTGCCCGGTCTGCGGCTGCACGAACTCGTCCCGGTCCGAGTCGTAGCGGTACGGGCGGCGCGGCGCGGTCAGGAACACCACGTCCGCCGAGGGCACCCCGCGCAGGTCCTGGGTGAGGTCGTACAGCGCGCCGAGCGAGGACAGCCCGCCGTCCGCCCGCACCGAGGAGGTGGCCGCGTCCAGCACCGGCCACAGCTTCGCCGGGTTCAGCAGCACCCCCTGCGACTGCACCTTGCGCAGCAGCGAGGCCAGGAACTGCTGCTGACGGCCCATCCGCTGGGTGTCGCTGCCGTCCCCCAGGCTCTCCCGCGCCCGGACGTACCCGAGTGCCTGCTCGCCGTGCAGCACCTGCCGCCCGGCGGGCAGGTCCAGCTTGGCGTCCTTGTCGTGGATCGGCTGCGGCACGCACACCTCGACCCCGCCGATCGCGTCCACCATCGTCTTGAAGCCGCTGAAGTCCAGGATCAGGTAGTGGTCGATCCGGATCCCGCTCAGCTGCTCGACGGTCCGGATCGAGCAGGCCGCGCCGCCCAGCTCGAAGGCCCAGTTGAACTGCATGGTCGCGGGCGCGCTGCGGGTCCCGTCCGGCTTGTCGCAGGCCGGGACGGCCACCATCACGTCGCGCGGGACGGACACCGCCGTCGCGTGCCGGTGGTCCGCCGACAGGTGCAGCAGGATCGTGGTGTCCGAGCGCTCGGTGCCCGCGTCGCCGCCGTAGGCGCCGTTCGAGCCGTCCCGGGAGTCGCTGCCGATCAGCAGGATGTTCTCGGCGCCCGGGGCTCCCGCCGTACGGCTCGGCCGCTCGGCCTCCAGCTTGGCCAGCAGCCGGTCGGTGGCCGTGTCGGTGCGGATGTTGCCGTCCAGCTTGCGGTAGGCGACCCAGGCCAGCACCCCGGTGGCGACCAGCAGGAACGCGACGGCGCCGGCGGTGATCCACAGCCACCGCCGGCGCCGTCGCGGGCGTCGCTCGCCGTCCGGGGGACCGCTCGTCGGGGGAACGGCGGTCGGGGGGTGCTCGGTCTCGTCCTCGGCCATGGCAGCGATGCCTACCCAGCCGGGCCCGGGCCGGGGGTTACCCGAGGCGCAGTGTCACCCGTTCGGATTCGGTCCGCTTCTCCCACTGCTCGGCGTCCAGCCCCTGCGAGTTGCGGCACAGCACCACCGAGGCGCCGGCCGCCAGCGGCGCCAGCAGGCCGGCCTCCAGGCCCGCCCAGTCGTCGTAGGAGTGGGTGGACAGCACGCGGTCGCCGGGCTGCAGGCCCAGCCGGGCGGCGCCCTCCCGGGCCAGCGCGACGGTCTGCTCGCCGGTCAGCTTCAGCGGCAGCCCGTCCACGCTGGTCTCCAGCGCGGGCGCGTCCGGGGTGACGGGGGAGTACGGCGCGAAGCGGTCGCCCTGGCCGGGCACCTCGGCGGCGTAGTCCAGGAAGCCGTCCGGGCGCTGCGGGAAGCGGCCGCCCAGCGGGCGCAGCGCGAGCGCCACCCGCTCGCCCTCGCAGGCCTGGGCGGCGGCCAGGCCGTCCGGGCCGCTCACCACCAGCTCGGCGGCGGCCGGGTCGCCGCCGGGCACCGCGGCCACCCCGACCGACCAGCAGGCCAGCAGCCAGACGGCGCTCTGCCAGTGGGCGGGCAGCAGGAGCGCGGCGCGGTCGCCCGGGCCTGCGTTCAGCTCGTCCTGCAACAGGTTGGCCGTCTTGGCCACCCAGTTGTCGAAGGTCCGGGCGGACAGCTCCACCCGTTCGCCGGTGGCGTCGTCGTAGAAGGTGACCAGCGGGGCCGCGGGATCGACCGAAGGGGTGCCACCTCGCAGGTATGCGTGCAGCAGCTCGACGGGGGTGCGGGCATCGGCAGCAAAAGGCGCAGTCATGGTGCGCCCCAGCCTACGGCCTTCGGGTGGCGGGCCGGGAGGGGTGGCCGGGCCACCGCGGGGCGGCGTGGCGAGCCGGCCGGTTTGCGGCCACCATCCCGTTTATGGCCCTTTCACTCCCGGCCGCGTGCCGTTCGCTCCCGGCCGCGCTGCTCGCCGGCTGCACCGCCGCGCTGCTCCTCCAGCCCGCCTGCGCCGCCGCTCCCGCGGAGCGCCGGACCTCGGCGGGCGGCGGTTCGGTCACCTCGCTGCCGCTGGCCGGCGGCCCCGGGCTCGCCCCGCGCGGCACCCGGCCGTTCGAACTCCTCGGCGTCGGCTGGGACGGCCCGGCGGACGCGCTCGCCGGCGGCACCGTCCGGGTCCGCACCCGGAACGCGGACACCGGCGTCTGGAGCGACTGGCACGCCCTGGAGGCCGACGCCGAGGACGGCCCCGACCGCGCCCCGCGCGGCGCCACCGCCCCGCTGTGGACCGGCCGCAGCGACGGCGTCGCCGTCGAGGTCCGTCCCGGTCCGGCCGGGCCGCCGCCCGGACTGCGCCTCGACCTCGTCGACCCCGGCCGCGGCGCCCCGGCCGGGCCCGCCGCCCGCAGCCTGCCCGCCGCGCCGGTCGACGGCCAGCGGGCCCCGCGCCCCACCATCGTCACCCGGGCCGGCTGGGGCGCCGACGAGTCCCTGCGCGACCAGACCTTCGAGTACACCGGCCCGGTCCGCGAGGTCTTCGTCCACCACACCGCGACCGCCACCGACTACGCGTGCGCCGACGCCCCCCGGGTGATCCGGGCGATCTACCAGTACCACGTTCAGAGCAACGGCTGGCGGGACATCGGCTACAACTTCCTGGTCGACCGCTGCGGCACCGTCTACGAGGGCCGCGCCGGCGGCGTCGACCAGCCCGTCCACGGCGCCCACACCCTCGGCTTCAACACCGACTCCGCCGGCGCCGCCGCCATCGGCACCTACCTCACCGACGCCCCGCCGCAGCCCCTCCTCGACGGCCTCGCCGCCCTCGCCGCCTGGAAGCTCGGCCTCACCGCCCAACCCGCGGACGGCCGCACCAGACTCACCTCCGGCTCCGACGCCAGCCGCTACCCCAAGGGCACCGTCGTCGACTTCGACGCGATCTCCGGCCACCGCGACGCCTTCAACACCGAATGCCCCGGCACCGCCCTCTACGCCCAGCTCCCCGCCCTCCGCGCGGCCGCGACGAAGCTCCAGACCCCCGCGCCACCACCGGTCACCCCCTGACCCCCGGCCGGGTGCACCCCCGCGGGCGCGGTGAACTGCCCACGGTGGCTCCACACTTGGCCCGCACCCCGCACCTTCCCCGGGCCCCCGCGTATCCTTCCTCCGGCGGAGGAGGCACAGTGGCAGGCGAGTCGGTACGGCGCTGGAGCCCGGGCTACCCCCTGGACGTCGCCCGGACCCTGCTGCCCCTGCGCCGGGGCCCCGCCGACCCCTCCTACCGCACGACCGGCGACGGCGCGCTCTGGCGCGCCTCCCGCACCCCGGCCGGCGTGGGCACCCTCCGGGTGCTCCCGCACCCGGCCGCGGGCGAGGTGGAGGCGACGGCCTGGGGCCCGGGCGCCGACTGGCTGCTCGACCGCCTGCCCGCCCTGCTCGGCGCCGAGGACCACCCGGAGGACCTGGTGCTGCCCCCGGGCCCGCTGCGCGACGCCCAGCGCCGTACCGCGTCCGTCCGGCTGGCCCGCACCGGGCTGGTCCTGGAGTCCCTGGTGCCGGCGATCCTGGAGCAGAAGGTCACCACCAACGAGGCCTACCGCGCCTTCCGCACCCTGCTGCGGGACTTCGGCACCCCGGCGCCCGGCCCGGCCGAGGGCATGCGGGTGGCGCCTTCGGCGCGCGAGTGGGCGACGATCCCGAGCTGGGAGTGGCACCGGGCGGGGGTGGACCCGAAGCGCTCGGCGACGGTGATGCGGGCGGTGCGCCTGGCCCCGCGCCTGGAGGAGGCCTCGGCGATGGGCCACGAGGAGGCGTTCGCCCGCCTCACGGCCGTCCCGGGCATCGGAGTCTGGACGGCCGCCGAGACCCTGCAGCGCAGCAACGGCGACCCGGACGCGGTCTCGGTCGGCGACTTCCACCTGCCGAACCTGGTCGGCTGGGCCCTGGCCGGTCGCCCCCGCAGCGACGACGCCCAGATGCTCGCCCTGCTGGAGCCCTACCGCCCGCACCGCTACCGGATCTGCCGCCTCCTGACGGCCACCGGCGCCCACGCCCCCCGCTACGGCCCCCGCCTCACCCCCAACGACCACCGCCACCACTGAGCGACACCCCTCCCCCCCACACCCGACCAAGCGAGAGGGACGCGCTGCGGGAGGGGGCGGCGCAGGGGGTGGCCCGGAGGGGGCGTCACAGGTGATTTTCAGACTGCCAACGGTCCCAACCCCCCACCCACAGAGTCGGCAGTCGGAAAATCATCCAGCCCCCGGAGCGGCCCCCCCCCCCGCCGCCCCCCCCCCCCCCCCCCCCCCCCACCCCCCCCCCACCCCCCACAACCCCCCCCCCCCCCACCCCC
>NZ_JBMVFA010000072.1:0-10070 GCF_049543595.1 Kitasatospora sp. NPDC094028
GGGGCCGGGGGGGCCCGCGGGGGGTTAACATGGCCCTAACAGCCCGGGGGTGGGGGGGGGGGCGCGGGGGGGGGGCGGGGGGGGGCCCCCCCCGGCCCCCGCTCCCCGTTCCCCCGTTCCCCCGTTCCCCCGTTCCCCCGTTCCCCCGTTTCCCCCGCACCCGGGCTCCCCCGTGACCCCGGGTCAGTCCGTCGCGATCGCCGCGAGGACGTTCATGCGCCCGGCCCGGAAGGCCGGGATCAGGGCGGCGAACAGGCCGATCACCACCGAGGCGGCCAGCGTGACGCCGATCGTGACGCCCGGGACGGAGAGCGTCCCGAGGCCCTGGTCCCGCAGCACCCGCTGGGCGGTGACGCCCCAGGCCAGGCCGAGCCCGGCGCCCAGGACGGCACCGAACAGCGCGATCACCACGGACTCCAGCCGGATCATCCGGCGCAGCTGGCGGCGGGAGAGCCCGATCGCCCGCAGCAGGCCGATCTCCCGGGTCCGCTCGACCACCGACAGCGCCAGGGTGTTGACGACGCCGAGCACCGCGACGGTGATGGAGAGCGCCACCAGCCCGTAGATCAGGTAGAGCAGCGTGTTGATCTGGGACTGCACCATCTCCTTGTAGCCGGCCTGGTCCTTGATGCTCAGCTGCGGGAACTCCTTGAGCCCGTCCTCCAGCGCGGTCAGCGTCTTCGCGACGTCGGCGCCGGCCGAGGCCTTGGCGAAGAAGGTCCACACCGGCGGCTGCTCGGCGGCCGGGACGGCCTTGGCCATGGTGTCCATGGCCACGAAGGAGCCGTCGCCGAACAGTTCGCCCTTCTTGAAGACCACGCCCACCGGCAGGGTCTGGGTGCGGCCCTTGCCGTAGTCGACGGCCACCTGGTCGCCGACCTTGAGGTTGTGGTCCTTGGCGAAGACCGCGCCGATCCCGATCGAGCCGCGCTCGATCGAATCCACCGCGCCGGAGTCGACGCTCGGGTGGAAATCGCTGCCGAAGAAGGCCGGCGGCACGGCGGTCAGCTGGTTCTTCGGCTTCTGACCGTCCGCCAGCTGGAGCTTCGCGGTGAAGAACTTCTGGGTGGTGATGTGGTCGACGCCCGGGGTGCGGCGCACGATGTCCAGCATCTCGGGGGTGACCTCGGTGCGGCCGCCCTGGATGATGAAGTCCACGCCCACCGACCGGTCGATCTGCGCGCTGGCCGAGGTGACGGCCGAGGAGCTGAACACCGAGGAGGCGATCACCAGCGCCAGGCCGATCATCAGCGCGGCGGCGGTGGCCCCGGTGCGGCGCGGGTTGCGCATCGCGTTGCGCTGGGCGAGCTTGCCGGACGGCCCGAACAGGGCCGGCAGCACCGCGCCGAGCACCCGGATCAGCGCGGAGGCCAGCAGCGGGCCGATCACCACGAAGCCGACCAGGGTGAGCACCACGCCCAGCCCCAGGTACTGCCCGCCGGTGGCCGCCTTGTCGGCGCCCGCACCGAGCACCAGCAGCGCCGCGCCGCCCGCCGTCAGCAGCAGGCCGACGATCGTACGGATCACGTTGGCCCGGCCCTCGGCCGGGGTGCCGTGGTCGCGCAGCGCGGCCATCGGCGAGATCCGGCTCGCCCGGCGGGCCGGGAAGAAGGCCGCGACCAGGGTGACCACGATGCCCAGCGAGTAGCCGGCGATGAACACGTCCGGCCCGATCTGCAGGTCGGCCGCGTCGAGGTCCATGCCGATCGCGTTCATCAGCTTGATCAGGCCGACCGCGACGCCCAGGCCCGCCCCGACCCCGATCGTCGAGCCGAGCACGCCCAGGATCAGCGCCTCGACCAGCACCGAGCGGTTGACCTGCCGGCGGCTGCCGCCGATGGCGCGCAGCAGGCCGATCTCCCGGGTGCGCTGGGCGACCAGCATCGAGAAGGTGTTGACGATCAGGAAGGCGCCGACGATGGCCGAGACGAACGCGAAGCCGAGCATCGCGTACTTCATGAAGTCGAGGCCGCTGCCGACCTGCTTGGTGTTCTCGTCCTTCTGCTCGGCGGCGGTCTTCACCTGGTAACCGGCGCCGACCTTGGCGACCGCGTCGGCCTTGAGCTGGTCGTTGCCGCGGCTGCCGTCGCCGAAGGCCTCGACCGAGGTGTACGCCTGCTCGCCGAGCAGCACCTGCTGGGCGGTCGCGGTGTCCAGGAAGGCCAGCGCCGCACCGGGGTTGGTGGTGGTGAAGGTGGCGATGCCGGCGACGGCGAAGTCGTGCTTGCCGCCGGAGTTGTCCACCCGGACGTGGTCGCCGAGGCCGAGCTTCGCCTTCTTGGCGGTGTCCGCGTCCAGCACCAGCTCGCCCGGCCCCTGCGGGGCGTGGCCGGAGGTGATGCGCAGCGCGTTGCGCGGGGTGTCGGTCCAGTTGCCGATCAGCGTGGGCGCGCCCTGGGTCGGGCCGACCAGCTTGTTGGTGGCCGGGTCGACCAGGATCGCGTTGGAGACCATGACCTGGCCCACGGCGGTCTTCACCCCGGGCAGCCCGGCGATCTGCTGGGCGAGCGCGACCGGGACGGTCGGCGGCTTGGCGGCGGCCTGCTGCTCCTCGTCGTCGTCCGGCTTGGGCGGCTGGACGGAGACGTCGGAGGCGGTCGCGGCGAAGAGCTTGTCGAAGGTGCTGGTCGCGGTGTTGGAGAACACCAGGGTGCCGGAGACGAAGGCCACCGACAGCACGACGGCGATGAGCGAGAGCGCCATCCGGCCCTTGTGGGCGAAGAAGCTCCGCAGTGAGGTCTTGAGCAGCATGATCGCGTCGTCCCGCCCGCTCAGCTGGTGCGCTTGCCGTCGAAACGGCGCATGCGTTCGAGGACGGAGTCGGCGGTGGGCGCGTGCATCTCGTCGACGATCACGCCGTCGGCGAGGAACAGCACGCGGTCCGCGTAGCCGGCGGCGACCGGGTCGTGGGTGACCATCACGATGGTCTGGCCCAGCTCGTCGACGGAGCGGCGCAGGAAGGTCAGCACCTCGGCGCCGGCCCGGGAGTCGAGGTTACCGGTGGGCTCGTCGCCGAAGATGATCTCGGGGCGGGCGGCCAGTGCCCGGGCCACCGCGACGCGCTGCTGCTGACCGCCGGAGAGCTGGGTCGGGCGGTGCTTGAGCCGGCCGGCCAGGCCGACCGTCTCGACGACCTGGTCGAGCCAGGCCTGGTCCGGCTTGCGGCCGGCGATGTCCATCGGCAGCGTGATGTTCTCCAGCGCGTTCAGGGTCGGGAGCAGGTTGAACGCCTGGAAGATGAAGCCGATCTTGTCGCGGCGCAGTCTGGTCAGCTGCTTGTCCTTGAGGCCGGTGATCTCGGTGTCACCGATCCAGATCCGCCCGGCGCTGACCGTGTCGAGACCGGCCAGGCAGTGCATCAGGGTCGACTTGCCGGAGCCCGAGGGGCCCATGATCGCGGTGAACCGGCCGCGCTGGATGTCGACGTCGACCGCGTCGAGCGCGGTGACCTTGGTCTCGCCGGAGCCGTACGCCTTGGTGACCTGGCGGGCGGAGGCCGCGACGGCGGACTCTCCGCCGGGAAGCTGGGGGTCGAACACGGCTGTTGCCGTCGTCACTGGAGTCTCCTATGGAAGATGCGCTCACCCGTGTGTCCCCAGCCTCGTGCGGCCCGCCCTTCCCGCGACATGGCGCTGGCGGTAGTCCTCGACCGGGAGTTGTCCCCACCCTCCCGGTGGACCGGGTCGCCGTATCCGGGCGGACCGGACCGTTTTCCGGCGGGTGGGGATGTAGGAACCACGTTAGGAGCGGGCGGCGCGGCGCTCGTCCTCCGCCGGAATGAAGCGCTTCAACCAAGGTTCTACGGGGTGCGGCGCGCCTCCCCCTAGGGGTCGGCGCGGCGCTTCTCGGGGAGGCCCCGTACGGGGGTTCAGCCGCTGGTCAGTGCGGGTACGGAGAGCCGTTCGAGGGCCGTCGCGAAGCCCGCCACCACCGGGGTCAGCAGTGCGTCGCTCTCGCGCTCGACCAGGGTGGCGCCGTCCTCCCTGGTGGTGATGTGGCGGTCGAGCACGAACCAGCCCTGGGTGATGTGGCCGGCGCCCATCGAGCTGAGCACCGGGCGCAGCGCGTAGTCCACGGCGAGGACGTGCGCGGGCGAGCCGCCGGTGGCCAGCGGCAGGACGGCCTTGCCGGCCAGGGCGTACTGCGGGAGCACGTCCAGCAGGGCCTTCAGCAGGCCCGAGTAGGCGGCCTTGTAGACGGGGGTGCCGATGATCACGCCGTCCGCCCGCGCGAACAGCTCGGTGACGGCGACGATCCCGGGGTGGTCGAAGTCGCCGGACAGCAGTGCGTGCGCGGGCAGGCTGCGGGCCTCGAACGGGACGACGTGGTGACCGCGGTCGACGAGCTGGGCGTCGACGTGGCGCAGCAGGCGGGTGGTGCGGGAGGTCGCGGACGGGGAGCCGGACACGGACAGGACGGTGGCCATGGTTCACCTCTGGCTGGAAGGGGGGCGTGTGCTCGGAGGCGCCTGCGAGGTCGCGCTCGGAGGCGGATCGCGCTCCGAGGGGTCGTGCTCCGGAGGACGCGCCGGGGGCGCGCCTCAGCCGCGACACAGCGAGCAGGCCACACCACGGCGCAGGTCGACGTGCCGCCGACGCGTGAGTGCCCAACGCTGAACCATGCCGCCGATGCAAACACGGCGTGTTCGAGCAGGTCAAGAAACGTTTCGGCACCAGGAACGGCGGGTGTCCGGACGTTACGGCGGAACGATCCGGTACGTGCATCAAAACTGCTACAAGAGGCCCGGAGGGCACCCCGAGGGGAGTCAGCGCGGGCGGGGTCGGGCATCCTCGTCGGCATGAACACCTGGCAGGAGGGCCGCCCGGGGGGCGGCGGGAACCCGTACGGCGGCAACCGCGGAGGCGGGGCGGCCGAGCCGCCGCTGCCCGCCTCGCTGAACCCGCGCGGAGCGGGGGCGCCCGCGCCGGGGCGGCCGGAGCCGCCCCGGCCGGCCGGCGGCGTCCCGGCGCAGGGGACGGGTGCCCCGGACGCGCGGCCCGGCGGGGGGTACCCGGGCGGGCCCGGCGGGCCCGGTGGCCCCGGGCGTCCGGGCGGGCCCGGCGGGGCACGGCCGGCCGGTGCGCCGGCCCGGCGCTGGCCGCGGCGGCGGATCGTCAAGTGGTCGGTGTTCGGCGTGCTGATCGCCGTCATGGTGACGGCCGTCTCGACCTGGTTCTGGGCCGACTCCAAGCTCAACCACGAGAACGTGCTGGCCGACTACCCGGGCCGCCCGGCGGCCGGGAAGGGCACCAACTGGCTGATCGTCGGCTCGGACAGCCGCGAGGGCCTCACCGACGCCCAGATGGACGACATGCACACCGGCCACGACGTCGAGGGCAAGCGCAGCGACTCGATGATGGTCCTGCACATCGGGGACGGCGGGAACACCCTGATGAGCATCCCGCGCGACTCCTGGGTGCCGATCCCGGAGCACCAGGGCAGTAACGGCAAGACCGTCAAGGCCACCACGTCGAAGATCAACTCGGCGTTCAACAACGGTGGCGGCCGCCTGCTGGTGCAGACCGTCGAGCAGAACACCGGCATCCGCATCGACCACTACGCGGAGATCGGCTTCGCCGGCTTCGCGGGCATCGTCGACTCGATCGGCGGCGTCGAGATGCACATCGACAAGGACATCCAGGACAAGGACTCCGGCCTGGACCTCAAGGCCGGCGACCAGACCCTGAACGGCAAGCAGGCGCTCGCCTTCGTCCGCCAGCGCCACCAGATGGCCGACCAGGACCTCGGCCGGATGCGCAACCAGCAGAAGTTCCTCGGGGCGCTGGCCCACCAGGCCGCCTCCCCCGGCAACCTGCTGGACCCGTTCACCTTCTACCCGCTGGTCGACTCGGCGCTCGGCACCCTGATCGTCGACGAGGACTGCGGACTGACCGACCTCGGCTCGATGTTCCTCGCCATGAAGGACGTCAACGGCGGCAGCGGCAAGAGCCTCACCGTGCCGATCGGCAACCCGGACTTCCGGACCAAGACCGGCGAGTCGGCCGTGCAGTGGGACGCCGCCAAGTCCAAGCAGGTCTTCGACGCCTTCAAGAACGACACCGCCGTGCCGGACTTCAAGTAACGGTGACGTGAAGTACTCGTGACGTCACAATGTGTGAATGTCACTCGTCTCCGCACTCGTCTACCGCCGACGCCACCGCCTCCTGGGCCGCCTGGTCCAGGAGGCGCTCGCGCTCTACGGCATGGAGGTGCCCGCCGCCTGCGAGATCGGGCCCGGGCTGACCGTCTTCCACCGCGGCTTCGGCACCGTGCTGCACCCGTACACCACGCTCGGCGCCGGCGTGACGCTCTACAACGGCGTCACCGTCGGCCGGGCCGACCCGTGGGTGCCGCAGGAGCTCAGCCCGATGCGGCGGGTGGTGGTCGAGGACGGCGCGGTGCTGTGCGCGGGCGCCAAGGTGGTGTGCAAGGAGGGGGTGCTGACCGTGGGCGCGGGCACCGTCGTCGGCGCCAACGCGGTGCTCACCCGCTCGACCGGGCCCGGCGAGGTCTGGGCCGGGGTGCCGGCGCGGAAGGTGGGCGTACGGGAGGGCTGGGTGCCGGCCCAGGCGGTCGGCGGGGCGGTGCCGCACGCCGGGTAGCGGGCCGGCCGACCCCCCGGCGGCGCCCAGAACGCCACCGCCCCGGAGTGGGAAGTCGGACCTGCCGACTTCCCACTCCGGGGCGGTACGCGTCATCCGCTCCGGAGGAACGGTGACTACTCGACCACGCCCGACTTGGCGATGGTGATCTTGGCCGAGGTGCGGCCGCTCTGCGAGCCCTTGGACTCGATCAGCTTGACCACGTCCATGCCCTCGACGACCTCGCCGAAGACGACGTGCTTGCCGTCCAGCCAGTCGGTCACGATGGTGGTGATGAAGAACTGCGAGCCGTTGGTGTTGCGGCCGGCGTTGGCCATCGACAGCAGGCCCGGGCGGTCGTGCTTGCGCTCGAAGTTCTCGTCCGCGAACTTCTCGCCGTAGATGCTCTTGCCGCCGGTGCCGTTGTGGTTGGTGAAGTCACCGCCCTGCAGCATGAAGGCGGGGATCACGCGGTGGAAGCCGGAGCCCTCGTAGCCGAAGCCGTTCTGGCCGGTGGCGAGCTCGCGGAAGTTCTGGGCGGTCTTCGGGACGACGTCGTCGTACAGCTTGAAGACGATGCGGCCCGACGGCACGCCGTCGATCTCGATGTCGAAGAAAACGTTGGAAGCCATGCAGGGATCATGGCACGACCGGCCGGGCCGTGCGCGCCACCCCCTCGGGGCCCGGGGTCGGGTCGGCGTGTTATCCGGCGGGGCTACCATCCATGGCGGGTTGAAGCCTTCGATCGGACGGGCGGGGTGGACGGCGTGAAGATCGGTGAACTGGCCCGGCGCACCGGGGTGAGCGAGCGCTCGCTGCGCTACTACGAGCAGCAGGGCCTGCTGGTCGCCCGGCGCACCCAGGGCGGCCACCGGGAGTACCCGGAGCCGGCGGTGGACCGGGTGGTCCACATCCAGGAGCTGTTCGCGGCCGGGCTGAACAGCCGCACCATCTTCAAGCTCCTCCCCTGCATGCGGGACGGCGACGGAGGCCCCAGCGCGATCGCCACCCCGCTGCTGGTCGACGAACTCGTCGCGGAGCGGGCCCGGATCGACCGGATGATCACCGAGCTGGTGCGCTCGCGGGACGTGCTGGACGACGTGATCGCCGGGGCCTCCGCGGATCCCGCGGCCTAGACCGCCGGCTTGCGGGCCAGCAGGTAGGCCTGCGGGGTCTTCTCGTAGGCCTGCGGGGTCCGCCGGCCGGCGTTCGGCTCGCGGACCGTCCGGGAGATGACCGGCAGCCCGGCCTCCCGGGCCAGTTCCTCCACCCGCTCGGGCCGCAGCCGGCGGAAGTCCAGCGACACCGGGTGGCCGAACGGGCGGTCCTGGCGGGACGGCTCGTCGCCGACCTGGAAGGCCAGCGCCAGGTAGCCGCCGGGGGCCAGCACCCGGGCGAACTCGGCGAAGACCGGCGGCAGCTGCTCGGCCGGCGTGTGGATGATCGAGTACCAGGCCACTGCGCCGGTCAACTCGCCGTCCCCGTACGGGAGGTCGAACAGCGAACCGACCCGGAACGGCACCTCCGGGTGGTCCCGCCGGGCCAGCTCGACCATCCGCGGCGAGAGGTCGACACCGGACACGTCGAGGCCGAGCGCGTGCAGGTGGCCGGTCACCCGGCCCGAGCCGCAGCCGAGTTCGGCGACCTTGCCGTCCGGCCGCTCGGCCCGCACCAGCTCGGCGAACAGCCCGAGGAACGCCCGGTCCATCGGGGAGGAGGCCATCAGGCCCCCGAACATGTCGGTGTACTCGACGGCGACGGCGTCGTAGAACGCCCTGGCGGAGGTGAGGAAGTCCGGCTCGGTCATGGTCCGGCACCCTATCGGCGCCGGACCGGCCGACTGCGCCGGACGGCTTACGGCGCCAACTCCCGTTCGGCGACGACCTGGTCGCCGCTGAACTCGCCGGTCGGGCGGAAGCCCAGGCGGGCGTAGAAGGCCTCCGGGCCGTCCGGCCCTGGGTGGTAGGTGACGGTGGCGCGGGTGCCGCCGCGGCGCCGGACCTCGGCGCAGACCTGCTCGACGGCGAAGCGGCCGTAGCCGCCGCGCTGCTGCCCGGCGTCGATCAGCAGCCGCCACAGGCCCGAGCGGGGGCGGTCGTCCGGCCGCTCGGGGTCGAAGCGGACGTCGAAGAAGGCCATCACGAAGCCGACCGGCCGCCCGCCGTCCAGGATCAGCCGGGGCCAGGCGGTGTCACCGTGCACGTACGCCTCGGCGAGCGACCTGGCCACCGACGCGACCAGGTGCTCCTGGTCGGGGCGCACCCGCAGGGCGAGGGCGGCGTCGATGGTGGCGGGGGTGAGTTCGGCGAGGCTCAGCGTGGAGGAGGGCACGGCGGGCAGCCTAGGGAGCGTGGCCGCCCGCCGTCGCGGGATTTTCGTCAGGCGCCGGCCGGGAAGTCGGTGCCGCGGCCGACCGCCTCCCAGGCCCGCAGTTCCTCGCGGGCGCCGTCGAGGTTGCCGAGGACACCGTCCACCGAGTCGCTGCCGAGGGCGAGCCGCAGCGGGGTCGGCTCGGCGGCCAGGGCGGCCAGGATCGCCTCGGCGGCCTTCACCGGGTCGCCGGGCTGCTTGCCGTCGCTGTCCGGCAGCCCGGTGCGGACCGGGCCGACGATCGGCTCGTACGCCTCGATCGGGGCGGAGTGGGCGAGCGCGCCGCCGCCCGCGAAGCCGGTCCGGAAGGCGCCGGGCTCGACGATCAGCACCTTGATCCCGAAGCCGGCCACCTCCTTGGCCAGCGCCTCGGACAGCCCCTCCAGGGCGAACTTGGTCGCCGAGTAGGCGCCCACGCCGGGGAAGGAGAAGCGGCCGCCCATGCTGCTCATCTGCACCACCGCGCCCGAGCCCCGGGCCCGCATGTGCGGCAGCACGGCCCGGGTGAGCGCGGCCGGGCCGAAGAAGTGCAGCTCCATGAGGTCCCGCAGCTCCCCGTCGGTGGACTCCTCGACGGCGCCGATCACGCCGCGCCCGGCGTTGTTGACCAGCACGTCGACCCGGCCGAAGCGGGCGAGCGTCTCCTCGACGGCGGCGGCGATCTGCGCCTGGTCGGTGACGTCCAGGCGGACCGGGACGACCCGGCCGGGGTGGGCGGCCACCAGCCCGGACAGCGTCTCGGGCCGGCGGGCGGCGGCGACCACGGTGTCGCCGGCGGCTATCGCGGCCTCGGCGATGGCCTGGCCGAAACCGGAGTTGGCGCCGGTGATCAGCCAGACCCGGCCGGCGGTCTCCTGGTGCTCGGTCATCGTGTTCCTCCGTACTCTGCTGAACCACAGGGAAGTTGACGATCATTCATACACCAGACCGGCGAGTCCGGAACGGCCGCGCCCGGAAACGCCGGAGCCCCCGGCCGAGACTGGCTCGGCCGGGGGCTCCGGGAGTTCGCGCGAGGCCGTACGGCCGTTACGGCAGGTTGCGGGCCATCACGATGCGCTGGACCTGGTTGGTGCCCTCGTAGATCTGCGTGATCTTCGCGTCCCGCATCATCCGCTCCAG
>NZ_JBMVFA010000073.1:0-9220 GCF_049543595.1 Kitasatospora sp. NPDC094028
CGACGTCCACCGGCGAGCCCCCGACCCCGGCGAGCCGCTCCAGCTGCGCGTCCAGCGCCGCCTCCGACTTCGCCGACACCACCCACGGCACCACACCGGGCACAACCGACGGGCCGTCGGCCGAAGAGTCCTCCTCGGAAGCCTCCTCCACCGCCTCCTCGACGATCACATGCGCGTTCGTCCCGCTGATCCCGAACGCGGACACGCCCGCGCGGTGCGGCCGGTCCACCTCCGGCCAGGCCCGGGCCTCGGTGAGTAGCTCGACGGCCCCCGCCGACCAGTCCACCTCGGCGGACGGCGCGTCGACGTGCAGCGTCTTCGGCAGCACGCCGTGCCGCAGCGCCATCACCGTCTTGATCACGCCGGCCGCGCCCGCCGCCGCCTGGGTGTGGCCGATGTTGGACTTCAGCGAGCCGAGCAGGAGCGGCTGTTCGCGGTCCTGCCCGTAGGTCGCAAGGAGCGCCTGGGCCTCGATCGGGTCGCCCAGCGGCGTCCCCGTCCCGTGGCCCTCGACGGCGTCGACTTCGCCGGCCGACAGCCCGGCGGCGGCCAGTGCCTGCCGGATGACGCGCTGCTGCGACGGGCCGTTGGGCGCCGTCAGCCCGTTCGAGGCACCGTCCTGGTTGACGGCCGAACCCCGCAGGACGGCCAGCACCGGGTGCCCGTTGCGGCGGGCGTCCGAGAGGCGCTCCAGCACCAGGACGCCCGCGCCCTCGGCCCAGCCCGTCCCGTCCGCCGCGTCGGCGAACGCCTTGCAGCGCCCGTCCGGGGCGAGCCCGCCCTGCCGGGAGAACCCGGAGAAGCTCATCGGCGTCGACAGCACGGTGACCCCGCCCGCGAGGGCCAGCGTGCACTCGTCGGCCCGCAGCGCCTGCGATGCGAGGTGCATCGCCACCAGTGAGGACGAGCACGCGGTGTCGACGGTGACCGCCGGGCCCTCCAGGCCGAAGGTGTACGACACCCGGCCGGACAGCACGCTCGCCGTCAGGCCGGTGGTCGCGTGGCCCTCCATGTCCTCGTCCGAGTTCATCACCACGCCGACGTAGTCGACGCCGGCCGTGCCGACGAACACGCCGGTGCGGGTGCCGCGCAGGCCCGCCGGGTCGATGCCCGCCCGCTCGAACGCCTCCCACGAGGTCTCCAGCAGCAGCCGCTGCTGCGGGTCCATCGCGAGGGCCTCGCGCGGCGAGATGCCGAAGAAGGAGGCGTCGAACTCGCCGGCCGCGACGAACCCGCCCTCGATCGCGGCGCTGCTGCCGCTGCCCTCGCCGAGCAGCGCCGCGATGTCCCACCCGCGGTCGGCGGGGAACCCGGTGATGCCGTCCCGCCCGTCCGCCACCAGCCGCCAGAGCTCCTCGGGGGTGGTCACCCCGCCCGGCAGGCGGCACGCCATGCCGACGATGGCGATCGGCTCGTGCCGGCCGGACTCGGCCTCCAGCAGTCGTTGGCGTGTCCGGTGCAGGTCGGCCGTGACCCACTTGAGGTAGTCAACGAGCTTGCTGTCGTTCGACATGGGGGGTGGTGCCTTCCTGTGATGAGGCGCGGTTGGTCAGCGGTCGCTCAGACGGCCGAGCTCGTTGTCGATGAAGGCCAGGACCTCGTCGGCGCTCGCTGCTTCGAGCCGATCCGCAATGGCGTCCTCGGCATTCTGCGCGTCCTGGTTTCGCAATTTCTCCAGCATTCGGCACAGCCGGAGCGACACCGCGTTCCGGGTCGCCCCGTCGGTGTCCGCGTCCGTCAAGGCCGCCAGGGCCGCGTCCAGGCGGTCGAGTTGGCCGAACAGCGCGGCGCCGTCCGCCGCGTCCTGCTCGTCCAGGAGCACGCCGAGCAGGTGTGCGGCGAGGACGGCGGACGTCGGGTGGTCGAAGACCAGGGTCGCGGGCAGGCGCAGGCCGGTGACGGCGGTGAGGCGGTTGCGCAGTTCGAGTGCCGTGAGGGAGTCCACGCCGAGGTCGTGGAAGTCCCGGTCGGCCACGACGGCCTGCGGCGAGGCGTGGCCCAGGACGGCCGCCGCCTCGGTGCGGACGAGGTCGACGACGTGGCGCAGCCGGTCGGTCTCGCGCAGCTCGTGGAGGCGGGCGGCGAGCGCGGCCACCGTGCCGGTGCGGCCGCCGGTGGACTCGGCCGCGCGACGGGCGCCGCGGACCAGGCCGCGCAGCAGCGCGGGCACGGTGCCGGGCATCCGGGCCGGACCGGCGGCGCGGCCGATGGGGACGAGGTAGGGCTCGTCGAGGCCCATGGCGGCGTCGAGCAGGGCGAGGCCCTGTTCCTCGGTCAGCGGCGGGACTCCGGTGGCGCGGATGCGGTGCAGGTCGGCCTCAGTGAGCGTCCCGGTCATGCCGGCCGTGGGCATCCAGGCGCCCCAACCCAGGGACTGGGCGGCGAGGCCCTGTCGGCGGCGCCAGTGTGCGAGGGAGTCCAGGTAGACGTTGGCCGCCGCGTAGTTGCCCTGGCCCGCCGTGCCCATCACGCCCGAGATGGAGGAGAACAGGACGAAGGCCTTGAGGTCCTGGTCCTTGGTCAGCTCATGGAGGTTCCAGGCGGCATCCACCTTCGGGCGCAGGACAGACGACAGGCGCTCGGAGGTGAGCGCGGTGACGATGCCGTCGTCCAGCACACCGGCCGCGTGCACGACACCCGTGATCGTCCGGCCGCACAGCGCCCCGGCGAGCGCCTCCCGGTCAGCGGCGTCACAGGCCACCACCTCGGCTCGGGCACCCAGCTCCGCCAGCTCGTCCGCCAGCTCGGACGCGCCCCCGCGCCGGCTCAGCAACAGCAGCTCCCGCACGCCGTGTCCGGTCACCAGGTGCCGGGCGACGAGACGGCCCAGACCGCCGGTACCACCCGTGATCACCACGGTTCCCGTGCCCCAGCCCGGCGAGCTCCCGCCGGGGGTCACTCGGGCGAGTCGGCCCACCCGCACGGCCTCGGCACGGGCGGTGAACTGGAAGTCTCCGCCGTCCAGGTGGGTGGAGAGGACAGGCAGCGCCGTCTTCACGTCCGACGCCCGCTCGACGTCGAGCAGGGCGAACCGGCCCGGGTTCTCCGCCTCGGCCGCCCGGACGAGACCCCAGACCGCGCCGCCGGCGAGGTCCGCGACCTCGCTGCCCGGTACCGCACCCTGAGTCGTGAACACCAGGCGGGCGCCTGCGAAGCGCGGCTCGGCCAGCCATTCCTGCACCAGGCCCAGCGCCCACGCCGTCACCTCGTGCACGGCCTCCGGCGTCGAACCACCCGCCACCGGCACGAGCACGACCTCCGGCACCTCGCCGGTCACGTCGGCGAGTGACGGCACGTCCTCGCCCAAGGTGACGGCCCGCACGGGCCCGGCCGCCCGTGCCGGGACGTCCACCCAGTCGAGCCGCAGCAGCGCCCCGGCCGGTCCGCTCCGCTCGGACACGGCGGACGGCTCGCCCAGCGTCAGCGACCCCGCCGACAGTACGGGCCCGCCCGCCGCGTCCACGACCTCCACCGACACCGCGTCCGCGCCGGCCCGGGCCACCCTCAGCCGCACCACGGCCGCGCCGCTCGCGTGCAGCGCCACCTCGCGCCAGTCCGTGGGCACCAGCCGCTCACCGCCGTCCGCCCCGATCAGGGCGGCGATCTGGACGGCGGCCTCCAGCAGCGCCGGGTGCAGCCCGTACGGCGCCGCGTCCTCGGCCCGGCCGGGGAGGACAGCCTCCGCGAACACCTCGTCGCCCCGCTGCCACACCGCCTGCAGCGTGCGGAACACCGGGCCGTGGTCCAGCGGGTCGTGGCAGGACTCCGGGTCCACGGCGACCGCGTCCGCCGGGGGCCACACCGAGACGTCGAAGCCGCCCTCCGCCTCGCCGACGACCAGCGTGCCGGTCGCGTGGCAGGTCCACGGACCGTCCACCGCGTCCTCCGGCCGCGCGTAGCAGCTCAGCGGGCGCGTCCCGGCCTCGTCCGGGGCGCCGGCCACCAGCTGGACGACGACGGCGCCGTCCTCGGGCAGCACCAGCGGCTCGGCGAGCGTCAGCCGCTCGACCCGGTCGCAACCCACCTGGTCGGCGGCCCGGACGGCCAGCTCCAGGAACCCGGTCGCCGGGAAGGCGGCCACGCCGCCCACCCGGTGGTCGCCCAGCCACGGCTGCGCCTTCAGCGACAGCCGGCCGGTCAGCAGCAGGCTGCCCGAGTCGGCCGGGGAGATCACCGCGCCCAGCAGCGGGTGCTCGGCCGGCCGCAGGCCCGCGCCGGTCACGTCGCCCGTGTGCGCGGCCTGGGCGGGCCAGTAGCGCTCGTGTTGGAAGGCGTACGTCGGCAGGTCGACGCGCCGGGCGCCGGTGCCGTCGAAGACCCGGGCCCAGTCGACGGGCACGCCCACGACGTGGAGGCGGGCGAGCGCCGTCAGCAGGACGCCTTCCTCCGGCCGGTCGGGGCGAAGCGCGGGGGCCGCGACGCGGTCGGCGCCCTCGTCGAGGTTCTGCTCGGCGAGGGCGGTGAGCACGCCGCCGGGACCGAGCTCCAGGTAGTCCGTCGCGCCGGCCGCGTCGAGGGTGCGGATCCCGTCGGCGAAGCGGACGGCGTCGCGGACGTGGCGCACCCAGTAGTCGGGGGTGGTGAAGTCCTCGCCGCCGACCTCACCGGTGAGGTTGGAGACCAGCGGGATCGAAGGGGCCCGGTACGTCAGCCCGTTCAGGACTTCGCGGAAGTCCTCCAGCATCGGATCCATCAGCGGCGAGTGGAAGGCGTGCGAGACCTGCAACCGCGTGGTCCTGCGGTCGGCGAAGTACCGGTGGATCGCCTCGACGGCCTCCTCGCTGCCCGAGACGACGACGGACGTCGGTCCGTTGACGGCAGCGATGGAGACGGAGCCGTCCAGCAACGGCAGGACTTCGTCCTCCGTAGCCTGCACCGCCAGCATCGCGCCGCCCTCCGGCAGCGTCTGCATGAGACGGCCCCGGGCCGCGACCAGGGCGCACGCGTCCTCCAGCGAGAACACCCCGGCGACGTGCGCGGCCGCGATCTCGCCGATCGAGTGTCCGGCGACGAACTCGGCCCGTACGCCCAGCGATTCGACGAGCCGGTAGAGCGCCACCTCGACCGCGAACAGCCCGGCCTGGGCGTACTCCGTCCGGTTCAGCAGTTCCTCGCCCGAGCCCCACACCACGTCCCGCAAGGGCACGTCCATCGCCGCACAGACCGTGTCGAACGCCTGGGCGAAGACGGGGAACCGGGCAGACAACTCCCGCCCCATCCCCAGCCGTTGCGACCCCTGTCCGGAGAACAGCAGCGCGAGCCTCCGCTCCCCCGCCGCGCCGCGCGCCACCTCGACGCCGTCCAGCAGTACCGCCCGATGCGCGAACCGCGACCGTCCGACCAGCGACAGTCCGACATCCGCCGGTGAGCCGTCCACGTCGGCGAGCCGGGCCAGTTGCGCCTCCAGCGCGGCCTCCGACGCGCCCGAGACCACCCACGGCACCACGCCGGGCGCGATGCCCGGCTCCCCGGCCTGGTCCACCAGGGGCGCCTGCTCGACGATCACGTGGGCGTTCGTCCCGCTGATCCCGAACGACGACACCCCGGCCCGGCGCGGGTGCCCGGCCTCGGGCCACTCGCGTGCCTCCGTCAGGAGTTCCACCGCGCCCGCCGACCAGTCGACGTGCGAGGACGGCGCGTCGACGTACAGCGTCTTCGGCAGCACGCCCGCCCGCATCGCCTCCACCATCTTGATCACGCCCGCGACCCCGGCCGCCGCCTGGGTGTGCCCGAGGTTGGACTTCACCGAGCCCAGGAACAGCGGGAGTTCGCGGTCCTGCCCGTAGGTCGCAAGCAGCGCCTGCGCCTCGATCGGGTCGCCGAGGGTCGTGCCCGTGCCGTGCGCCTCGACGGCGTCCACCTCGTCGGCCGACAGCCCCGCGTTGGCCAGTGCCTGGCGGATCACGCGCTGCTGGGACGGACCGTTGGGCGCCGTCAGGCCGTTCGAAGCACCGTCCTGGTTGACGGCCGAACCGCGCACGACGGCCAGGACCGGGTGCCCGTGACGGCGGGCGTCCGAGAGCCGCTCCAGCACCAGCACGCCGGCGCCCTCCGACCAGCCCGTCCCGTCGGCGCCGTCCGCGAACGCCTTGCAGCGCCCGTCCGTGGCCAGTCCGCCCTGGCGGGTGAAGCCGAGGAAGGCCATCGGCGTGGACAGGACGGTCACGCCACCGGCCAGGGCCAGGGCGCACTCGCCGCTGTTGAGCGACTGCGCGGCCAGGTGCATCGCCACGAGCGAGGAGGAGCACGCCGTGTCGATCGTGAGCGCCGGGCCCTCCAGGCCGAAGCAGTACGACACCCGGCCCGAGATCACGCTGTTGGCCAGCCCGGTGCTCGCGTGGCCCTCCACCTCCTCCCGCGAGTTCATCACCAGCGAGGCGTAGTCCTGTCCCGTCGTGCCGACGAAGACGCCGGTCCGGCTGCCGCGCAGCGCCGTCGGGTCGATGCCCGCCCGTTCGAACGCCTCCCAGGAGGTCTCCAGCAGGAGCCGCTGCTGCGGGTCCATGGCGAGGGCCTCGCGCGGCGAGATGCCGAAGAAGCCCGCGTCGAAGTCGCCCAGGCCGGCGAGGAAACCGCCCTGGCGGGTGGCGCTCACGCCGTGGCCGGTGCCGAAGAGCGCGTCAAGGTCCCATCCGCGGTCGGTCGGGAAGTCGGTGATGCCGTCGCGGCCCTCGCTCAGGAGCCGCCAGAGGTCCTCGGGGGTCCGCACCCCGCCGGGCAGGCGGCAGGCCATGCCGACGATCGCGATCGGCTCCCCGGTATCGGCGCGGGCGGCGGCCGCCGGGGTCACCGAGTCGGCTTCTTCGTCGAGGAGTTCCCCGAGGAGGTGCGCGGCGAGGGCGTGCGGGGTCGGGTAGTCGAAGACCATGGTCGCCGGGAGCCGGAGCCCGGTGACGTCGGCGAGGCGGTTGCGCAGCTCGATCGCGGTGAGGGAGTCGAACCCGAGGTCCCGGAACTCCCGCCCGGAGTCGACCGCTCGGCCCGAGGCGTGGCCCAGGACGCCGGCCGCCTCCGCGCGGACGAGGTCGACGAGGTGACGCAAGCGGTCGCCTTCGCGCAGCGAGAAGAGACGGGCGGCGAGCGCGGCGCCCGTGCCCGTGGTGCTCACGGCCGTACGGCGGCCGGCGGGCAGGAGGGCGCGGAACATCGTCGGCACCTCGCCGCGCGGGCGGGCGCCGGCGGCCATGCGGCCCGTCGCGACCAGGTACGGCTCGTCGACGCCCATGGCGGCGTCGAGCAGGGCGAGACCGTCCTCCTCGGTCAGGGGCGGGACGCCGGAGGCGTGGATGCGGTGCAGGTCGGCCTCGGAGAGCTTCCCCGTCATCCCGGCCGTCGGCACCCACGCACCCCAGCCCAGCGACTGGGCGGCCAGGCCCTGGTGGCGACGCCAGTGCGCGAGCGCGTCGAGGTAGACGTTCGCCGCCGCGTAGTTGCCCTGACCGGCGCTGCCCAACACACCGGAGATCGACGAGAAGAGGACGAAGGCCTTGAGGTCCTGGTCCTTGGTCAGCTCGTGCAGGTTCCATGCCGCGTCCACCTTCGGACGCAGGACCGTCGAGAGCCGCTCGGGCGTCAGCGCGCTCACGACGCCGTCCTCCAGCACACCGGCCGCGTGCACGACACCCGTGATCGTCCGCCCGTGCAGCGCCTCGGCGAGCGCCTCCCGGTCGGCGGCGTCGCAGGCCACGACCTCGACCTCGGCGCCCAGCGCGCGCAGTTCCTCCAGCCACGCGCCGACGCCACCGCGACGGCTCAGCAACAGCAGGCCCCGCACGCCGTGTTCCGCCACCAGGTGGCGCGCGACGAGCCGGCCGAGGCCGCCGGTGCCGCCCGTGACGACGACCGTGCCCTCGCCCCAGCCCGCAGACGACCCGCCGCCCGCGGCGCGGGTCAGCCGACCGACGCGCACGGCGCCCTCGCGGACCAGCACCTGCGACTCGCCGGTCGCCAGCACGGCGTCCAGCGGGAGCTCACCGTCCGGGGCCGTGTCCACGAGGACGAACCGGCCCGGATTCTCCGACTCGGCCGCCCGCACCAGGCCCCACACGGCAGCGCCGGCCAGGTCCACGACCTCGCCGCCCGCCATGGCACCCCGCGTGACGAAGACGAGGCGCGGGTCGACGAAGCGCGGCTCGGCCAGCCACTCCTGCACCAGGCCCAGCGCCCACGCCGTCACCTCGTGCACGGCCTCCGGCGTCGAACCACCCACCACCGGGACCACCACAGCGCCGGGCACCTCGTCGCCGAGCTCCGACAGCTCCGCGACCTCTACGCCCAGCGTCACGGACCGGACGCTCACCGGCCGGGCGGGCGCAGCCGCGACCCACTCCAGCCGCAGCAGCGACCCGTTCACCCCGTGGGAGGCAGCGGCCGGCTCGCCCAGCTCCACGGACTCCACCGACAGCACGAGCTCGCCCGCCGCGTCGGCGAGGACCAGCGACAGCGTGTCCGCACTCGTCCGCGCCAGCCGGGCCCGCGCCACCGTGGCACCCGTGGCGTGCAGCGACACCCCGGACCACGCCACCGGCACGAGCCCTCGGTCGGCGGCCCGCAGGACGGCGGCCAGCAACGCCGGATGCAGACCGAACTCGGCCGCAGAGCCTGCCGATTCGGCCGGGAGCTCGGCCTCGACGAAGGTCTCCTCGCCGCGCCGCCAGACGCCGGCGCCGTCCGCGACCGCGCCGGTCGGCGGCCACACCGCCGCGTCGAAGTCGGCGGCGCGCGCTCCCGTGGTCAGCACACCGGTGGCGTGCTCGGTCCAGGGCTCGTCGAGCCCGCCGTCGGGGCGCGAGAAGAAGGTCACCGTCCGCGCACCCGTCTCGTCCGGCGCGCCTGCCCGGACCTGAAGCATGGTGCCCGCGCCCAGGGCGAGCGGCCGGGTGACGCGGAGCCGCTCGACCCGGTCGCAGCCGACGTGGTCGCCGACCCGGATCGCGATCTCCAGGAACCCGGCCGCCGGGAAGACGTCCGCGTCGCCGTCCCACGCCGCCGCCATGCCGGGCGAGAGCCGGCCGGTGAAGACGACGTTGTCCGTGCCCGCGAGCGGCACGGCCGCCCCGAGCAGCGGGTGGTCCGCCGCCAGCAGACCGGCGGAGGCGACGTCGCCGGCGCCGCTGCCCAGGGCGGGCCAGTAGTGCTCGTGCTGGAAGGCGTAGGTGGGCAGGTCGGCGCAGTGGGCGTTGGTGCCGTCGAAGAGCCGCGCCCAGTCGACCGGGACGCC
>NZ_JBMVFA010000074.1:0-7481 GCF_049543595.1 Kitasatospora sp. NPDC094028
TAGTGTTTCGGTGGTCATAGCGTGAGGGAAACGCCCGGTTACATTCCGAACCCGGAAGCTAAGCCTCACAGCGCCGATGGTACTGCAGGGGGGACTCTGTGGGAGAGTAGGACGCCGCCGAACAATCATTCAGAAAAGGCCCGCCCGGGTGACCGGGTGGGCCTTTTCGCATTTCCGGCCGTCGCGTTTTCTGCCGTCGTTATCGGCCGGCGTCTGCCGCCGTGCCGGGCGCGGCGCCGGGCGCCGTTCAGCTGGCCAGCAGGGCCAGCTTCTGGGCCGTGGGCGAGCCCGGCTGGGCGGTGTAGACGACCAGCATCTGGTCCGGCGAGCCGTTGACGGTCAGCGTCTCGTAGCCGAAGTCGAGGTCGCCGACCAGCGGGTGCCGGAGCAGCTTGACGCCGCCGGTCTTCTCCCGCACCAGGTGGTCCGCCCAGAGCCGGCGGAACTCCTCGCTGTGCAGCGACAGTTCGCCCACCAGGGCGGCCAGGGCCGGGTCGTCGGGGTGCAGTCCGGCGTCCCGGCGCAGCTGGGCGACGGTCTCGGCGGCGACGGCGTCCCACTGGCGGTAGAAGGCGCGGGCGGCAGGGTCGAGGAACGCGTCCCGGGCCTGGTTGAGCGGCGTGCCGGCCTTCGCGGGCTTCCCCGGCTTCTGGCGCGCGCGGTCGGAGAAGCCGTTCACCGCGTCGCCCAGTGCGTTCCAGGCCAGCACGTCCATCCGGCGGCCCAGCACGAAGGCGGGCACGCCGGTCATCAGGTCCAGCAGCAGCCGCGTCCCCGGGCGGACCTGTTGCTCTCCCCGGGCCCGGGCCCGGGTGGCCGAGGCCTTCGGCGGGCGGTTCAACGAGTGCAGGTGCGCCGTCTCCACCTCGTCCAGCCGCAGCACGCGGGCCACGCCGTCGAGCACCGCGTCCGAGGCGCTGCCGCCGCGGCCCTGTTCCAGGCGGATGTAGTAGTCGACGCTGACCCCGGCGAGCTGCGCGACCTCCTCGCGGCGCAGGCCCTGCACCCGGCGGCGGCCGTGTGCGGGCAGACCCACCTCCTCCGGCAGGATCCGGGCCCGGCGCGAGCGGAGGAAGTCCCCCAGGGTGTTCTCCATGGCAGGCAGCGTAGCCCGGGGCGGGAAGCGGGAGGGTGGTACTGCCGTTCCCAGGATGGGAGTTCCCAGGAACGACTCGGCCCTGGGTAGGTGCGCGGCAGCGGCGCAGAGTTGTCGGCGTCAGCCCACCGGCGTCAGTCCACTGACATCAGCCCACTGACATCAGTCCACTGACGCCAACCGACTGACGCCACCGCACCGACCGTTCCCAGGAGTCCTCGATGAGCTACCCCGCCCTCGCCACCCGCACCGCCGTCGTCACCGGGGCCGCCAGCGGCATGGGCGCCGCCACCGCCCGGCTGCTCGCCGCGAACGGCGCGCGGGTCGCCCTGCTCGCCCGCCGCACCGACCGGATCGACGCGCTCGCCGCCGAGATCGCCGCGGCCGGCGGGCAGGCCCTCGCCGTCACCGCCGACATCACCGACCAGGCCTCGGTCGACGCCGCCGCCGCGGCCGTCCACGACGCGTACGGCCGGGTCGACCTGGTGGTCAACAACGCCGGGGTGATGCTGCCCAACCCCCTCGCGGACGGGCGGATCGACGAGTGGACCCGGATGGTCGACACCAACCTCACCGGTGCCCTGCGGATCGTGCGCGCCTTCACCGCCGACCTCGTCGCGGCCGCCGCGGACGGCCGAACCGCCGACCTGGTCAACGTCTCCTCCATCGCCGCGCACGTCGCCTTCCCCGAGTACGCCGTGTACGGCGCCACCAAGGCCGCGCTCACCCAGGTGTCCGCCGCCCTGCGGACCGAACTCGGCCCGCGCGACGTCCGGGTCAGCGCGATCGAGCCCGGGCTGACCGAGACCGAGCTCGGCGGGCACATCGACAACCCGGCCCTGCGCGAGCAGCTCGGCGGCATGTTCGCCGCGATCCCGGCGCTCGGCGCGGAGGACATCGCCGACCTGATCGCCTACACCGTCAGCCGTGCCCGGCACGTCAACCTGCGCCACCAGGTGGTGCTGCCGACCCGTCAGGCGTGACGTCCGCCGCCCGGCCGTTCCGCGTCGGTCCGGCACCGCCCCCCGTACGGCGTCGGCCCGGCGGTACCGTGGTGGCCGGGGTGGAGCAGGCCGGGGAAGGGGCGGGCATGGCGGGGGCGGGAACAACCGGGGCGGCCGGGCGGTGGACGCCGCTCGCGGCGCTGCGCGGCAGGCTGCTGGCCGAGATCAACGCGACCGTGCACGGTCAGGATCTGCACCTGGAGCGCTACGACCGTCCGGCCGGCGATCCGGGCCTGTTCGGGCCGGCCAGTGTGGTGTGGCGGGTGCACGGGCACCCGGCCGGGATGCTGGTGGGCGGCTTCGCGGCCCTGCTGCTGCAGTCCCTGCACCCGCTCGCGATGGCCGCCGTCGACGCGCACTCGGACTTCCGGAGCGATCCGACCGGGCGGCTCCACCGGACGGCCCGGTTCGTCACCACCACCACGCTCGGTTCGACGGCGGCGGCCGAGCGGGCGATCGCTGGCGTGCGGCGGATCCACCCCCGGATCAGCGGCACGGCCCCGGACGGGCGCCGCTACCGCGCGGACGATCCGGCGCTGCTCACCTGGGTGCACACGGCCGAGGTGTTCTGCTTCCTGGCCGGCTACCAGGCCTTCGCGGCCACCCCGCTGTCCGCCGCCGAGTGCGACCGTTACTACGCCGAGGCGGTGTGCGTCGCCGAAGGGCTGGGTGCCCGCGACGTACCCCGCTCCCGGGCCGAGGTGGCGGCCTATCTGGCCGGGATCCGGCCGGAGTTGCGGGTCACACCGCCGGCCCTGGACGTCGTGCGCCTGCTGCGCGGCTTCGGCCGCAGCCGCCGCGAGCGGGCCGCTGTCCGGGTGCTGACGAACGCCTCGATCGACCTGCTGCCGGCCTGGGCCCGAGCCGAACTCGCCGTTCGGCGGCCCTGGTTGGTCCGCGCGGCCTGGGACCGCCCGGTGGCGCGGACCGGCGGGCGGATCATGGTCTGGGCCTGCGGCCCCTCGCCGATCCGCGCCGCCGCGTACGCCCGGGCCACCGCCGCACCGGAGGGCGCGGCCGGCTGACCCCGGAGACCCCCGAAGGTTCGAAGGCCCGCGCTCCCCGAGCGCGGGCCTTCGAGCCGAGGGTGGGGGCGGAGGAGCGCGCCTCGGCCGGGTGCCGTTCCTCCGGCCCGGCCGGGTTCGGATGGTTAGGGTGGGTATGCGGCTTTCCCGGCGACACCGGGCCGGGTGGACGGGAGGTGGGCGCGGTGATCCGTGGGGTTCACCTGGAGGCGCAGTGGCGGCGGGAGGCGCTGCGGACGAACCTGTGGGTGGTGCCGAGCCTGGAGGTCGTGCTCGCCGGGGCGCTGTTCGCCGTCACGGTGTCGCTGGACCGGGCGGCGTACCGGGGGGACCTGGACCTGCCGTCCCTGGTGATCAGCGGGACGGCCGACGCGGCGCGGCAGATCCTGGCGGCGATCGCGGCGGCGCTCATCACGGTGGTGGGCGTGGTGTTCTCGATCATGATCGTGACGCTGACGCTGGCGTCCACCCAGTTCGGGCCGCGCATGCTGCGCAGCTTCATCCGGGACCGCACCACGCAGCTGACCCTGGGCACCTTCGTCGGGACGTTCGTCTACGCGGTCCTCTCGCTGGTCGTCATCGGGCCGGGTTCGCGCGGCGACTTCGTGCCGCACCTGTCGATCACGGTGTGCATGGTGCTGGTGCTCGCGGATCTGGCCGTGCTGATCTTCTTCATCCACCACATCGCCACCTCGATCCAGCTGCCCCGGGTGATCGCGAGCATCGCGGTCGAGCTGTCCGAGGCGATCGACGCGAGCGCGGGCGGGCCGGAGCCGGCGCGCGCGGCCGTACGGGGGCCGACGGCCGCGGAGCTGAGCGTCCTGCTGGACACCGCGGGTGCGACCGTGCCGGCGCCGGCCAGCGGGTACCTCCAGTTCGTCCGGCACCGCACGCTGGTGCGGATGGCGGCCGAGCTGGACGCCGTGATCCGCCTGGACCACCGGCCCGGGCACTTCCTCGTCCAGGGCCACCAGCTGGCCACCGTCTGGCCCCCCGGGGCGGCACCGGAGGTGGCCCGCAGCTTCGCGCGCGCGCATGTCGCCGGGTCCACCCGCACGCTCGCGCAGGACATCGCCTTCGCCGTCGACCAGCTGGTGGAGATCGCCATCCGGGCGCTGTCCACCGCGGTCAACGACACCTTCACCGCCCTGACCTGCATCGACTGGCTCGGCGAGGGTCTGTGCCGGATCGCCGCCCGCTGGAGCCCGAACCCCGTCCACCGGGACGGCGCCGGGTACATCCGGGTGATCACCGCCCCGGTCAGCTACGAACGGCTGGTCCAGCGCGCGTTCGAGAAGATCCGCCAGGCCGCCCCCGGGATGCCGGCCGTCCTGATCCGGCAGCTCGACGCGCTGGCGGAGATCATGGCCGAGACGCGGACCGAGGAGCAGCGCCGGGTGCTCCTCGCCCAGGCCGAGATGATCGAGCGCCTCAGCCGGGAGTCCGTGTCCGAGGCCGCCGACCGGGAGGACGTCCGGCGGCGCTACCGCGCGGTGCTGGCGGCCCACGCGCGGGCCCGGGGGTGATGCCGGGTGCGACGAGGGCCCCGCTGCCGGTGCGGCGGGGCCCGTCGTGCCGGGTGTGCTCAGCCGCTGTGGGCGGCGCTGACCAGGTCGGGCAGCAGGGCTGCGGCGTTGGGCGTGCCGAGGCCGGTGATCGGGTCCCAGCCGGCGGTGGCGGGGTAGCCGGGCACCGTCGGGTCGGCCGTGTTGTTGCCGAGGGTCACGTCGTTGAAGTCGGCCGCGTACTTGGCCGGGTCGGCGCCCAGCTTGTACAGGGCCGGGTTGATCGGGCCGAGGCCGCCGCCGTTGAGCTGGTCGGCGATCGCGATCAGGCCGGCCCACTGCGGGCAGGACAGCGAGGTGCCGCCGATGTCGTACCAGCCGGAGCTGCAGGGCGTGGCGCCGCAGTGCAGGCCGGAGAGGCCGTCCGGCGGGAGCGACAGGTAGACCAGGGCGCCGGTGCCGGGGGAGGCCTGCAGGGCCACGTCCGGGACGCCGCGCCTGGCGCCGATCGGGGTGGAGCCGGCGGGCAGCGCCGACTGGTAGGCGGGCTTGTCGAAGACCTGGCTGAATCCGCCGCCCGCGTCGGTCCAACCGACCTCGGAGGCACCGGCGTTGGCCTGGCACGCGGCCGGGTTGTCGGTACTGTCCACGGTCCGGCCGCCGGTCGCGCCGGGGTCGGTGCACAGGAACGTGCCGCCGACTCCGGTCACCAGCGGGTCGGAGGCCGGCCACTCCACCGAGGGGTACGGGAGGGTGGTGCCGCCGGACTTCACCGGGGTCTTCTCGGAGCCGGCCGTGCCGTTGTCGCCGGAGGAGCCGAGCACCGTGACGCCGTTCAGGGCCGCCGACTGGAAGGCGTGCCGCAGCGGCTGGATCGCCTGGGGGCTGCCGAAGGAGCCCTCGGAGGCGGCGAACGACTGCGAGATGACGGTCGCCAGGTGGTGGTCGACCACGTACTGCTCGGCGTCCATCAGGGCGGGGAAGCCCTGGGTGCCGAGGGTCTCGGCGGTGGGGGTGGTGACCAGCAGGATGTTGGCGCCGGGGGCCATCGCGTGCGCGGTCTCGACGTCGAGCGCGACCTCCAGCGCCCAGGCGGCCTTGTTCTCCTGGCCGGTGCCCTGGCTGGTGGACGGCGGCGCGGTGGTGCCCGGCGAACCCTGGACGTGCAGCTCGCTGAAGGTCGGCATGCCGGGCCGGCAGGTCACGCCCTCCTCGCCGCACATCGCGGTGACGCCGAAGGCCTGGTCGAAGACGTGCAGGTCGTGCGCCATCGTGTCGCTGCCGTACGAGTCGAGGATGGCGATGGTCTGGCCGCGGCCGTCGTTGCCGTTGGCGTACAGCGGGGCCAGGTTGTAGGCGGCCCGGACCGCCTGCGGGCCGAAGCAGCGGCGGCCCGCCGACGCGCACTGCGCCTGGGTGGGGGGAGTGGCGCCGGTCGACACCTGGGCGTAGTCGGCGACCGCGGGGTGCACCGTCGGGTAGTCGGCGGCCGCGGCGTTGACGGCGGCCGGGACGGCGAGGGCGCCGGAGGCCGCGAGGGCCAGGCTGCTCACTCCCGCCAGGAGCAGCCGGCGTATCGATGGAGCCTTCAAGTAGTCCTCCACGAGGGATGGTTGGGGGACATGCTCGGCCCGGGCCCGGTCGGATCGAACGACGCCGGGACGTGGGGGAGCCGCGACGCATGGTCACGGCCGGGCGCGAGTGTAGGGGCGGGAGCGGCCCGTCCTCAATGGCTCGTCGGCAACCGGTTCGGGAGTGAAGGGGCGCGGCCGGACGGGCGACCGGCCCTGCGTCCACGACCGGACGGCGCCGGATTCGGAGCGTGCCCGATCGGACCGTCCACGACCGGACCGGACCGCACCGGACCGGGCAGTGCCGGATCGGACCGCGCCGGACCGGGCAGTGCCGGATCGGACCGCGCCGGACCGGCCGTCAGCCGGCGGGCTGCCAGGGCCGCCCCGGCACCCAGAGCGGTACGGGCCCGGTGCGGGGCATGGCGTGGGCCGCGTCCTGCTCCAGCCACGCCTCCACCCGTGCCGGATCGCCCTCGCTCAGCTCGACCAGCGCGTCGGCGGCGATCCGGGCGCAGCACAGCACCAGCGCCAGGGTGTCCTGCCGGCGGTGCCGCTCCCGCACGTACGCCTCGCTGCGCTCCTCGATGCGGCGGTCGGCGGGTGCCCCGTCCTCGGCGACCGGCGCGTGGGAGGCTCCGTCCTCGGTGGCCAGCGCCTGGACGCCGTGCCACACCAGGGTCAGCGCGCAGGGCTCGGCCGGGTGCGTCACACCCTCCCGGCGCGCCTGCTCGCGGCTCTCGGCCGCGCGGCGCCCCAGCCGTTCCAGTGCGGTCGGGCCGTCCCCGCCGCAGCCGCGGAGCACCAGCTCGGCGGCCCGTTCGGTGACGGTCCGCAGCGCCGCGGGCGCGGGGACCCGCAGCCCGGGCCCGGGCGCGTCGCCGAACGCCAGCCACGTGTCGGCGTACGCGGCCGCCCGCAGCCCGCCGACCCAGGCCGGTGCCCCGGCCGGCGCGCCCAGCCGTTCCCGCGTGGCGAGCCGGACCAGTCCCACCGCGACCAGGCCCGCCGCGTCCCCGCCGAGCTCCCGCAGCCGTCCACTTCGCACCGCACACCCCCGTTTGCAGACGTCACCCCGTGAGCGGCCATCCCACCACACCAGGACGCGGACGAACTAGACGGGGCCATGTCACAGATTGGAGACGCCGTGGGCCCCCCCCCCCGGGGGGGGGGGGCCCCGCGGGGGGGGGGGGGGGGGGGGGGGGGGGCCCGGCGGGGGGGGGCCGGGGCGGGGGGGGGGCCCCGCCCGCGGGGGCCCTAAAGGGCCCCAGCGGGGGCAG
>NZ_JBMVFA010000075.1:0-7430 GCF_049543595.1 Kitasatospora sp. NPDC094028
CGTCACGTCAAAACGCGCCACAACCCCGAGTTCTACCAGAGACACCCAGCCCACAACCGAGCCCAACCAAGATCCGAACCTTCAACAGCTCCTAGGACGTGGCGATGGCGGTCAGCACGCGGGTACGGGCGGCCTTCATCGCGGGCAGGATCGCGGCGGCCAGGCCGGCCACGGCCGCGCCTGCCAGGACCGCGAGGATGGTGGCCCAGGGGATGCTGAGCGCGGTGATGCCGTACAGGGTCAGCACCTTCTGCCCGGCCACACCCCAGGCCAGACCGAGCCCGAGCCCGAGCAGGGCGCCGTGCACGGCGATCAGGACCGACTCCAGGCGGACCATCCGGCCGACCTGGCCCCGGCTGGTGCCCACCGCGCGCAGCAGACCGATCTCGCGGGTGCGCTCGATCACCGACAGGGCGAGGGTGTTGATGACACCGAGCACGGCGATGACGATCGCGAGGGCGAGCAGGGCGTAGACCAGGTAGAGGATGGTGTCGACCTGGCCGGTGATCGACTTCTTGTAGTCGGCCTGGCTCTGCACGGTCACCTGCGGGTACGGGGCCAGAGCCGTGTCGATGGCGTTCTGCACCTGCTGCTTGTCGGCACCGGCGGCGGCGTTGAGGTAGAGGGTGAAGTCCTGAGCCTCGGGCGCGAACCTGTTCAGCGTGTCGAGGGAGACCTCCCAGCTGCCACCGTCCTTGCCCGCGCCCGCCGGAGGCGTGGAGATCGCACCGACGGTGAGGGTGCCGTTGTTGCCGTTCAGGAAGTCGAGCGTGACCTGCGAGCCGATGGTGAGGTGGTCGGCGGTGGCAGTGGTCTGGTCGACCATCAGCTTCCCGGCCGCCACGTCGGCGGTCGAGCCCGAGACGTACTGCGGCTTCACCGCCTGGTCCGCCGTGGCGACATCGATACCGGAGAGCACCAGCTGGTAGCCGTTCAGGTGTGCGACGGCGTACCGCTGGCGGGTGACGGCCGCGATGCCGGGGATGGCCTTGACCTTGGCGGTGACCTCGTGGCCGATCGGGGTGGCGCCGTTGCCGGAGAGCACGTAGTCGGCGCCGAAGGTGTTGTCCACGTCCTTGTCGACGGACATGGTGAGCGAGGCCGCGAGCACGGCGACGGCACCGACCAGGGAGAGGCTGATCGTCAGCGCACCCGCAGTGGCACCCGTGCGGCGCGGGTTGCGCACCGCGTTCAGCCGGCTCATCCGCCCCGCCGCGCCGAACAGCGCAGGGAACGGGGCACCGAGGCCGTACACCACGACGCGGGACAGGGCCGGGCCGAGCACCACCAAAGCCACAAGGGAGGCCACGATGCCGCCGCCGAGCAGTCCGGCCGCCGTGATGAGGGTGGCGTGGTGGGTGGCCGCGCCGTACAGCAGGCCGAGACCGGCTGCCAGCAGGACGGCGCCCAGCGCGGTGCGCCTGCCGAGCTGGGGCGCGGGCGGGGTGGCGGCCTCGCGCAGCGCGGCCATCGGGGAGATCCGGGCCGCTCGGCGGGCGGGCAGGTACGCGGCGACGACCGTTACAAGGACGCCCACCGCGTAAGCCGCCACTGGGGTCACCGGATTGATGACCAGCGCGGTGCCGGACAGGTCGACGCCGAAGCCGGAGATCAGCGACTTGAGGCCGACGGCCAGGCCGATGCCCGCGCCGAGGCCGAGGGTGGAGCCGATGACGCCGAGCAGCAGCGCCTCGGTCAGTACCGCCCGCATCACCTGCCCGCGCCCGGCCCCGAGTGCCCGCAGCAGGCCGAGTTCGCGGGTGCGCTGGGCGACCAGCATGGAGAAGGTGTTGAGGATCAGGAAGATCCCGACCAGCACCGCCAGGCCCGCGAAGCCGAGCAGCGCCATCGTGACCACGCTCAGGAAGGAGCTGATCTGCTGGGCTGCGGTCTGGGCCTGCTCCTCCTTGGTGGCCACCGAGTAGCCGGTGCCGAGGGTGGCCTTGATCGCCGCCTGGGCGGTGGTGTGGCTGGTGCCGGGGGCGGTGTCCACGGTGATGCCGGTGAACTGGTCGGGCTTGCCGAGCAGGGCCTTCTGCGCGGTGGCGGTGTCGACGTAGGCCATGGTCACCCCGGGGTTGCCGGAGGTGAAGGTGACGATGCCGACCAGGGTGCCCGGCATGGAGCCGGCGGGGGTGAGGATGTGCAGCGGATCGCCGAGGCGGATGTTCTTGTGCCGGGCGCTGGCCTGGTCGAGGACGATCCCACCGGGCCCGGTGGGGGCGTGGCCCTGGACCAAGTGGACCTGCGGGTCGTCGTACCAGTTCTGGCCGGTGGTCGGGGCGCCGGTGGTCGGGCCGACCGGCTTGTTGTCCTTGTCCACGACCGTGAGGTTCTGGAGGGACACCTGCCCGTGCGCGGCCTTGACCCCGGGGACGGCGGCGACCTCGGCCACCACGGAGGCGGGCAGGGTCGGGGTCTCCCCGGACAGGCCGCGGTCCTCCACCTCCGGGGTGAACGCCTGCTTCGGCTTCACCGTGACGTCCGCTGCGGTCGAGCTGGAGATGCTGGTGAACGCGACATTGATGGTGTCGGAGAACACCAGCGTGCCGGAGACGAACGCCACGCCGAGCAGCACAGCGAGGGTCGAGAGCGCCATCCGGCCCTTGTGGGCCAGGAAGTTGCGGATGCTTGCCTTGATCATGAGGTGCCGTCAGCTCCTGCGCCCGGCGCCGTCGAACTGCCGCATCCGGTCCAGCACGGTGTCCGCGGTGGGCTCCGGCAGCTCGTCCACGATCCGCCCGTCCGCGAGGAACAGGACGCGGTCGGCGTAGGATGCGGCGACCGGGTCGTGGGTGACCATCACGATCGTCTGGCCCAGGGTGTCCACGGACTGCCGCAGGAACGCCAGCACCTCGGCGCCGGCGCGGGAGTCGAGGTTGCCGGTGGGCTCGTCGGCGAAGATGATCTCCGGCTTACTGGCCAGCGCACGCGCGCACGCGACGCGCTGCTGCTGGCCGCCGGACAGCTCGGTCGGGCGGTGCTTGAGCCGGTCCTTCAAACCGACCGTGGCGACCACCTGGTCCACCCACGCCTGATCGGGCTTGCGGCCGGCGATGTCCATCGGCAGCGTGATGTTCTCCAACGCCGTCAGGGTGGGCAGCAGGTTGAACGCCTGGAAGATGAACCCGATCTTGTCCCGGCGCAGCTGGGTCAGCTTCTTGTCCCTGAGCCCGGTGATCTCGGTGTCACCGATGAAGATCTGCCCGCCGCTGGCGGTGTCCAGGCCCGCGAGGCAGTGCATCAGGGTGGACTTGCCCGAGCCCGAGGGGCCCATGATCGCGACGAACTCCCCGCCCCGGACGGTCACCTGGACCGTGTCCAGTGCCACCACCCGGGTCTCACCCGTGCCGTACGCCTTGGTCAGGCCCTCGGCACGGGCCGCGATCGTCATGGGCGGGGCACCGGCCGCCGTTTCTGTGCTCAAGGCACGTCCCTCCTGGCGCGCTGCCCACCGCCCGCTCCTGCGGGTGGACGTGGCAGACTTCTGGGCAGGCAGTAACTTCTACGGGAACGTAGAATTTCTACGACAATGTAGAAGATGATGTGGGAGGAGACCAAGTCCGTGGGCGCACACGAACCCAACCCGGGCGAGGGCCGGGCCAGGGGCGAGCTCGAAGCCGACGTCCTCGCCGCTCTGCACCGGGCCGCACCCGAGGCGCTGACCCCCGGCGAGGTGCTGGAGCGCCTCGACGGACAGCTCGCCTACACCACCGTGGTCACCGCCATGAGCCGGCTGCACGACAAAGGCGTCCTGTCCCGGGCCAAGCGCGGCCGGGCCTATGCCTACGCCCCCGTCGCCGACGAGTCCGGGCTCGCCGCCCGCCAGATGCGCAAGGTGCTGGACGGACGCAGCGACCGCCAGGCCGTCCTCGCCCAGTTCGTCGACGAGCTCTCCGACACCGACGAGGACTTCCTGCGCCGGCTCCTGGACGGCGGAAAGTAGGCTCGGCCCGGTGCATGTCGCCGTCTACCTGCCGCTGCTCTTCCCGCTGCTGGCTGCGCTCCTCGCCCGGCCGGTCGGGGAGAAGCTGCCGCCCCGGCAGGCCACCTGGTTGCTGACGGTCGGCGCCCTCGTGCTCGCCGCCGCGAGCACGGCGGTGCTCGGCATGCTCGCGGTCACGGGGCTGATCCGCATCCCGCTGCTGGCCCGCCTCGCCCAGGGCCACTGGTCGGCCCGCGCCGCCCAGCTCCACGACCCCGCCTCGTTCTCCATGGCCGTGCTCGCCGGCACCGTGCTCACCGCGCTGGCCGTCCTGGCCGGCCGGATGCTGTGGCGCCGGGTCCGCACCCTGACCCAGGCCGCCGGCGAGGCCGCCTGCCTACCCGGCCGCGACCAACTGGTGGTGGTCGAGGACCCGGCCGCCGAGGCATACGCCATCCCCGGACTGCCCGGGCGCATCGTCGTCTCCACCGGCATGCTGGACGCCCTCGAAGAGCACGAGCACGCAATCCTGGTCACCCACGAACGCGCCCACCTCGCCCACCGTCATTACCTCTTCGTCGCCTTCGCCCAGCTCGCCGCCGCAGCCAACCCGTTCCTGCGCCCGCTGGCCACCACGGTCACCTACACCGTGGAGCGCTGGGCCGACGAGAACGCCGCTGCCGCGGTCGGTGATCGCAAGCAGGTCGCCCGCACCATCGGCAAGGCCGCCCTCGCCGCCCGGCGCACCCGCGCCCGTACCTGGCAGCCCCTCCTCAACTTCCTCGGCGCGACCTCAGCCCGCAACCTCGTCAGCCGGCTGCGCCCCAGCGATCTCGGCCCCGTCCCCCGCCGGGTCACCGCCCTCCTCGCACCCGCACCGCCCCGCCACACGTGGGTGATCGCCGCACTGCTCGCCCTCGAAGCCGCCACCGTGCTCTGCGCCGTCGAAGCCGCGCGCGATCTGGAGACCCTGCTGGAACTGGCCAAGCACGCTGCGGCACACGGCTGACCCTGCCAGCGTCCGTGGTGGTGTCCGGCGTCGTGCTGCAACCGGCTGAACATGGCGCAGTTGAGCGGGCGGCAGCAGGAAGACGACGGCCCAGGAACAAGTGCTCTCCGCCGGTATGACACAGCAACTGGACGGCCGATCCGGTTGACCTGCGGCGCCGTGCGAGGCGCGGGCGACCAACCTGCCTCTCGCACGGCGCCGCGCGGGTGCTTGCGCGACTGACCGGGACAGTTCCTCCGTCTCGGGACCGGACGGTGCGCCGTTCGACCCTGGTGGACCGCAGGCGGCTCGGGCGCGGCCTCGCGGGACGTCTGTGCCCCAACGCCCAGCTGCCGGACGGCCAGCGCTTCGACGATCTGGCCGCCGGCCGCTTCGCGCTGGTCACTTCCGCAGCCGTCACCCCGGCGCTGCGGGCCGAGGTCCAGGACCGCGGCGGTGTCCTGGTCACCGCCTCCCCCGGTACCGCCCTGCACCGCTGGCTCCGCCGGGGCCGCGCCGTAGCGGCGCTGGTCCCCCCGATGGCACCGTCCAGCGCACCGCACGCGACCCGAAGGCACCGCGCAGGCTCCTGCCCGGCGGGCCCGTTTCCTGAGGCGCGTCCATGCCGGTGTCCTGAAGGGAATCATGACGGCGTTCCCGCAGCGTCAGGATCGGTCAGGAGCAGGTGAGCTGCTGACCGCTGACCGCTGACCGCTGGCCGCGCACGCGGACGGAGCCGGGGCGGCGGCGGGCCTCATGAGGGGACCACCGCCCGCCCATCATGATGCCCCCCTCTCACCAGGCCACGGGGCCGAGGCGGTCGATGAAGATCCCGGTCGGGCCGTCGGCACCGAGCGTCGCGAGCTTGACGATCGAGTCGGTGCCCTCGGTGACCGTCAGCTGACCGGTGTTGTTGTTCATGTCGGTGGCGGCGAACTTGTGGTTGGCGACCTCGCCGGGCGTGGCGATGTTGAATTTGATCTCCGGGAACGCCTGGGCGTACCGGACGGCGATCATGTTCAGCGCCGCCTTCGACGAGGTGTAGGCCAGCTCGGGCATCTTCGAGATGGGCTGATCGGGATCGGTCACGACGGCGAAGGAGCCGCCGGCGCTGGACACCATGACCACCCGCGGGTGCTCTGCGGCCCGCAGCAGGGGCAGGAACGCGTGCGTGACCCTGACCGGTCCGTACACATTGGTGTCGTAGACGGAGTGAATTCCGTCTGCCGTGGTCTCCGCCGGCGGGAGGATCCTTCCCGGCGTACCGGCGTTGTTGATCAGCACGTCCAGCCGGTCGGTGTGCTCGCGCACGAGCCGTACGGCATTGGCCACCGACTCATCCGAGGTCACGTCCAGCGGGACCATGACCACGCTCGCGCCGCCAGCGGTCAGCTTGTCGGCGGCGGCCTGCCCGCGAGCTTCGTCGCGGGAGCCGAGGAAGATCGTCCAACCCTGTTCGCCCAGCCGCCGTGCGGCCTCGAAGCCGAGCCCCTTGTTGGCTCCGGTGATCAGCACCGAGGTCTGTTCCGAGTGCATTCTTACCCTCCCATGCAGTTATTGCACTCATGTGCAATGACTGCATGAAGGTATACTCAGCGGCGAACCATCCGTCAAGGCGACTGTGATCGACGCATCCGAGGAGTGACAGCGCACGATGACCAGTGCCGACCCGAACCGCCGCGGCGGACGCGAAGCGCAGCGCCGCCGCACCCGCAAGGCGATCGTCGACGCGGCAGTGCGGCTGAGCGCCGGCGGAGCGACGCCGTCCATCGACGACATCGCCGCCGCCGCGGATGTGTCACGCCGCACGATCTACATGTACTTCCCGGCCCTCGACCAGCTGCTGATCGACGCGACCGCCGGTGCGCTCAATGAGCCCCCGGTGGAGGCAGTCCTGGCCGATCCCGGGCTTGCCGACGACGCTGCAAGCCGGGTGGACGCCCTGATACGGACACTGCTCGCGCACTCGCCGCAGTCGCTTCCCCTGGGTCGCCGGCTGATCCGCTTGACGGTCGACCCCCCGGGGGGCGACACCGCCGAACCAGGCACCCCGCGCCGCACTCAGCGCAGGGTGGAATGGCTGGAGCAGGCCTGCGAACCGCTGCGCGGCACCCTGAGGGAGGAGTCCTTCGCTCGCCTGATCTCAGCCCTGACCATGGTGGTCGGCTGGGAGGCGCAGATCGCCCTGCGCGACGTCCGCGGCCTCGACCCGCAGGCCGAACAAGCAGCCATCACGTGGGCCGCACGGGCTCTGGTAGAGGCAGCGATCGAGGAAGGGTGACCTCGACCCCTCACAGGTCAACTCGGCTCTCAACTGTCGCGCACCAGCCCTTCCACGACACCTGTCGCACACCTGAGAACCGGGAAACCCGCACGCCAAACGACCTGTCAGAGCGACCGACACCAAGAGAAAGGTCCTGCAGGGCGTGTAAGCGATCTCGTGTAAGTGCCTTGTGGTTATCGGATGCTGAGCCGGTCCTCGAAGAAGAGTGAGAACTGGTTCAGCGCCTCCTTCCA
>NZ_JBMVFA010000076.1:0-7055 GCF_049543595.1 Kitasatospora sp. NPDC094028
CACACCGGCGGTGTGGACGACCGCGCGAATCCCGTGGCGGGCGAACAGGTCTGCCACGGCGGCCTCGTCGGCCACGTCACAGGCCTCGACGGTCGCCTCCGCGCCGAGTTCAGCCAGCTCAGCAAGCAGGGCGTCGACGCCCTCGGCGCCCGCGCCACGACGGCTGACCAGCAGCAGGCTGCGCACGCCGTGCTCGGCCGCCAGGTGCCGGGCGACCAGCCGGCCGAGGCCGCCCGTGCCGCCCGTGATCAGAACCGTACCCTCGCTCGGCCACGCCGTCGCTCCGGCCTTGGTGTCCGTCCGCATCAGACGGGCTGCGAGGACCTCCCCGTCGCGGACGAGCAGCTGCGGCTCGTCCAAGCCCAGGGCGGCGGGCGGCAACTCTTCCGAACCCGCCAGATCCACCAGGCCGAACCGGCCCGGCTCCTCCGACATCGCCGACCGGATCAGGCCCCACACCGCCGCGCCGGACAGGTCCTCACCCGCCACCGCGCCGCGCGTCACGAACACCAGACGCGAGGCCGCGAACCGCTCCTCCGCCAGCCAGGCCTGTACGAGCTCCAGTGCCTGTGCCGTTCGCGCGTGCACCTCGTCAGCGCCCAGCGGAACCACCACCACCGGCGGAACGTCCGCCGGCACGTCCGCGAGGACCGCCACTTCCACGTAGTCCGGAGCAGAGGCCGTCTTCACCGGCACCCAGTCCACCCGGAACAACGCGTCCCGGCCGACCGGGCCCGCCCCGCCCGCCGCCACCGGGCGCACGACCAGCGACCCGACGGTCGCCACCGGGCGCCCCTCGGTGTCGGCGATCGCCAGCGACACCCCGCCGCCCGCCGACGGCGTCAACCGCACCCGGACCGCCGACGCGCCGGAGGCGTGCAGCGCCACGTCCTCCCACGCGAACGGCACGCCGCGCTCGTCGGGCCCGGTCAGCGCGAACGCGTGGAGGCAGGCATCGAACAGCGCCGGGTGCAGGCCGAAGCCGCTTCCGTCGGCGCCCTCCGGCAGGGCGACCTCCGCGAAGACCTCGCCCCCGCGCCGCCAGACGGCCCGGAGGCCCTGGAACGCCGGGCCGTACCCGAACCCGGCCTCCGCCAGGCCCTCGTACAGCCCGGTCAGGTCGACCGCCTCGGCACCGGCCGGCGGCCACACGACCGCCTCGAACGCCACGGGCACCGCGCCCGTCCCCAGCACACCGGTGGCGTGGAGGGTCCAGTCCGTCCCGTCCGCGTCGTCCGGCCGGGCGTGCACGGTGAGCGCGCGCCGCCCGGACGCGTCCGGCTCGCCGACCCACACCTGGACCCGCACGCCGCCCCGCTCGGGCAGGACGAGCGGGGCGGCGAGCGTCAGCTCCTCGACCAGGTCACAGCCGACCTCGTCACCGGCGCGCACGGCCAGCTCGACCAGCGCCGTCCCCGGCACCAACATCGCGCCCATGACGACGTGCTCCGCCAGCCACCCGTGCGACCCGGCCGACAGCCGGCCGGTGAACAGGTAGCCGTCCGTGTTGACGAGCTCGACGGCCGCGCCCAGCAGCGGGTGCCCGGCGGCTCCGAGGCCCGCGAGCCGGACGTCGCCGCCGCGCGCGAGCGTGACCGCCGGCCAGTAGTGCCGGTGCTGGAACGCGTACGTGGGCACGTCCACGGTGCGGGCACCGGTCCCGGCGAAGAGGGCGGCCCAGTCGACGCGCGCGCCGGTGACGTGCAGGCGCGCGAGGGCAGTCAGGACGGTCGCATCCTCGGCCTGGTCCTTCCGGAGGACGGGGGCCAGGACGGCGTCGCCGGAGAGGGAGGCGGCCGCGAGCGCGGTGAGGACGCCGTCTGGGCCGAGCTCCAGGAAGCGCGTGACGCCCGCGGCTTCCAGCGTGCGGATCCCGTCGGCGAAGCGAACGGCCTCGCGGACGTGGCGCACCCAGTAGTCGGGCGATGTCAGGCCCTCGGCCGGCGCGCCGGTCAGGTTGGAGATCACCGGGATCGAGGGAGCAGCGTACGTCAGCCCGTTGAGGACGTTCCGGAAGTCCTCCAGCATCGGGTCCATCAGCGGCGAGTGGAACGCGTGCGAGACCCGCAGCCGGTTCGTCTTGCGGTCGGCGAAGTGCGCCGCGATCGCCGCGACAGCCTCCTCCGCCCCGGAGACGACGACCGAGCGCGGGCCGTTGACGGCGGCGATCGACACGAACTCGCCGAGCAGCGGCAGGACTTCCTCCTCCGTCGCCTGCACCGCCAGCATCGCGCCACCCGCCGGCAGCGCCTGCATCAGCCGACCGCGAGCAGCCACCAGGGCGCAAGCGTCGGCCAGACCGAACACCCCGGCCACGTACGCCGCGACGACCTCACCGATCGAGTGCCCGGCCACGAACTCCGGCCGCACGCCCAAGGATTCGACCAACCGGAACAGCGCCACCTCAACCGCGAACAAGCCCGCCTGGGCGTACCCGGTCTGGTTCAGCAGCTCCTCGTCCGACCCCCACACGACGTCCCGAACCGGAAGCTCCAGAGCGCCGCACACCTCGTCGAAGGCACGGGCGAACACCGGGAACCGGCCGTACAACTCCCGCCCCATCCCGAGCCGCTGCGAGCCCTGACCCGAGAACAGGAACGCCGTCCCACCGTCACCCACAAGCCCCCGGGCCACCTCGACACCGTCGACGAGCACCGCCCGATGCGGGAAAGCAGTCCGCCCGGCCAGCGTGAACGCCGCATCCACAGCCGGGAGTTCACCAAGGTCTCCGAGCCGTGCGAGCTGCGCGTCGAGCGCCGCCTCCGACCTGGCGGATACCACCCAGGGCATCGCCCCGGCCGTGACCACGGCCTCCTGCGCGGCCTCGGGCTCGCCCTGCTCCAGGATCACGTGCGCGTTGGTCCCGCTGATCCCGAACGACGACACGCCCGCCCGGCGGAGCCGACCGGCCTCCGGCCACTCCTGCGCCGCGGCCAGCAGCTCCACCGCGCCGGCCGTCCAGTCGACGTGCGACGAAGGCGCGTCCACGTGCAGCGTCCGCGGCAGCACACCGTGCTGCATCGCCAGCACCATCTTGATCACGCCCGCGACACCGGCCGCCGCCTGCGCGTGCCCGATGTTCGACTTGATCGAACCCAGCAGCAGCGGCAGTTCACGGTCCTGCCCGTACGTCGCGAGCAGCGCCTGTGCCTCGATCGGGTCACCCAGCTTCGTGCCGGTACCGTGCGCCTCCACCGCGTCCACGTCCGCCGGGGACAGCCCGGCGCTCGCGAGCGCCTGCCGGATCACCCGCTGCTGCGACGGGCCGTTGGGCGCGGTGAGGCCGTTCGACGCACCGTCCTGGTTCACCGCGCTGCCGCGCAGGACCGCCAGCACCCGGTGCCCGTTCCGACGGGCGTCCGACAGACGCTCCAGCACCACGACACCGACGCCCTCGCCCCAGCCCACGCCGTCCGCCGCGTCCGCGAACGAACGGCACCGGCCGTCGGCCGACAGACCGCCCTGCCGCGAGAACTCCACGAACGTCCCCGGAGTCGACATCACCGTCACGCCGCCCGCGAGCGCCAGCGAGCACTCGCCGCCGCGCAGCGCCTGCGCCGCCAGGTGCATCGCCACCAGCGACGACGAGCACGCCGTGTCCACCGTCACCGCCGGGCCCTCGAAGCCGAAGGTGTAGGACACCCGGCCGGAGGCGACGCTGGGGGCGCTGCCGTTGCCCCGGAAGCCCTCGAACTCCTCGCCGTCCAGGAGCGAGCGGTAGTCGGTGTACATGATGCCCGCGAAGACGCCCGTCCGGCTGCCGCGCAGGGACACCGGGTCGATGCCGGCCCGCTCGAAGGCCTCCCACGACGTCTCCAGCAGCAGGCGCTGCTGCGCGTCCGTCGCCAGCGCCTCGCGCGGGCTCATTCCGAAGAACTCGGGGTCGAACTCCCCGGCGTCGTGCAGGAACGCGCCCCGCCGGGTGTACGACGTGCCCGGGACGGACCGGTCCTCGCTGTAGAGCGCGTCGACGTCCCAGCCGCGGTTCGCCGGGAAGTCGGACACCGCGTCCACGCCGTCGGCCACCAGCCGCCACAGGTCCTCGGGCGACTCGACGCCACCCGGGTAGCGGCAGGCCATGCCGACGATGACCACCGGGTCGTCCGACGACACCGGGAGCGCCGACGGGAGTTCCTCGGCCTCCTCGGCGCCGAACAGGCCCGCCAGCACGAAGCCCGCCAGCGCGTTCGCCGTCGGGTAGTCGAACACCACCGTGGCCGGCAACTGGAGCCCGGTCACCGAGCGCAGCCGGTTGCGCAGCTCGACCGCCGTCAGCGAGTCGAAGCCGAGGTCCTGGAACGCCCGCGACGGATCGACGACCGAGCCGCCCTCGTGACCGAGGACCACGGCGACCCGGTCGCGCACCAGCTCCAGGACGGCCGCCCGCCGCTCGTCGACACCAAGACCGGACAGCCGCTGCGCGAGGCCCGCCGAAGCGGCCGAGCCCGCGACCACCGCGCGCCGGACCCGTCCGCGCACCAGTCCGCGCAGCAGGGCGGGCACCTGGTCCTGGGCCCGCAGCGCCGCGAGGTCCAGCCGGACGGGCAGGATCGCGGGCTCGCCCGCCGCGAGCGAGGCGTCGAACAGGGCGGCGCCCTCGGCGGGGGTGAGCTCCGGCATGCCCGAGCGGGCGATCCGGTGCAGGTCGACGTCGGCGAGCGTGCCGATCATGCCGCCGTCGCGGGTCCACGGGCCCCAGGCCTGCGAGACGGCGGGCAGACCGAGCGAGCGGCGGTGGACGGCCAGCGCGTCGAGGTAGGCGTTGCCGGCCGCGTAGGCGGCCTGGCCGGGGCCGCCGAAGACGCCGGAGACGGAGGAGAACAGGACGAAGGCCGCCAGCTCGCGGTCCTTCGTGGCCTCGTGCAGGTGCCAGGCGGCGTCCGCCTTCGGGCGCAGGACGCTGCTGACGCGCTCGGCGGTCAGGGAGCCGATCACGCCGTCGTCGATCACGCCTGCCGTGTGGACGACCGCGCGGATCTCGTGCCGGGCGAACAGGTCTGCCACGGCGGCCTCGTCGGCCACGTCACACGCCTCGACGACGGCCTCCGCCCCGGCCGCCGCCAGCTCGGCGAGCAGGGCGTCGGTGCCCTCGGCGTCGGCGCCCCGGCGGCTGACCAGCAGCAGCTGCCGCACGCCGTGCTCGACGGCCAGGTGCCGGGCCACGACCCGGCCCAGGCCGCCCGTGCCACCGGTGATCAGGACCGTGCCCTCGCCGGCCCACAGGACCGGCTCGCCCGCCGATTCGGCGCGCACGAGCCGGGCCGCGAGGACCTCCCCGTCACGGACGAGCAGTTGCGGCTCGTCCAAGCCCAGGGCGGCGGGCGGCAGTTCCTCCGAACCCGCCAGATCCACCAGGCCGAACCGGCCCGGCTCCTCCGACATCGCCGACCGCACCAATCCCCAGGCCGCCGCGCCTGGGAGGTCCTCGCCCGCCACCACGCCGCGCGTCACGAACACCAGCCGGGAGGCCGCGAACCGTTCCTCGGCCAGCCAGCCCTGCACCAGCTCCAGCACGCGGGCCGTCCGCGCGTGCACGTCGTCGTCCGCCGGTCGGATCACCACCACCGGCGGAACCTGCGCCGGTACCTCCGCCAGCGACTCGACCGCCGCGAAGTCCGGAGCAGTCGCGCTCCTCACCGGCACCCAGTCCACCCGGAACAGCCCGTCCCGAGCCGCCGCCGACTCCCCGCTCGACACCGCGCGCAGGGCCAACGACCCCACGGACGCCACCGGCAGGCCCTCGGCGTCGGCGACCGCCACCGCGACGGACTCCTCGCCGGTCCGGGTGACGCGCACGCGCACCGAGGACGCGCCGGAGGCGTGCAGCGACACGTCCTCCCACGAGAACGGCACGACGCCGCGCGGCATCCCGTTGACGGCCGTCACGTGCAGGGCGGCGTCGAGCAGCGCCGGGTGCAGACCGTACCCGGTGCCCTCGGTGCCCTCCGGCAGGGCGACGTCGGCGAAGACCTCGTCGCCGCGCCGCCAGGCCGCCCGCAGGCCCTGGAACACCGGTCCGTACGCGTAGCCGCCGTCGGCCATGCCCTCGTACAGCCCGGTCAGGTCGACCGCCTCGGCGCCGGCCGGCGGCCACACGGACGTGTCGAACGCGGTGCGCGTCTCCCCCACGGCCAGGACGCCGCTCGCGTGCTGGTCCCAGGCGCGGCCGTCGGCGCCCTCGGGCCGGGAGGCGATGGTGAAGGTGCGGCGGCCGTTCTCGTCGGCCGCGCCGACCCTCAGCCGCAACTGCACGCCCTCGCGCTCGGGCAGGACGAGCGGCGCGGCCAGGGTCAGTTCCTCGACGCGGTCGCAGCCGGCCTCGTCCCCGGCGCGGACGGCCAGTTCGAGGAACGCGGTGCCGGGGAGCAGGACGTTGCCGCGCACGATGTGGTCCGCGAGCCAGGGGTGGGACTGGCGGGAGAGCCGGGAGGTGAACAACAGGCCGTCATCGTCGAAGAGTTCGAGCGAGGCGGCGAGCAGCGGGTGGTCGGCGGTGTCGAGGCCCGCCGCGCCGAGGTCACCGCCGGTCGCGGGGGCGGTCACGGGCCAGTAGCGACGGTGCTGGAAGGTGTAGGTCGGCAGGTCGATCGGGCGGACGGCGGTGCCGGCGAAGAGCGCGGCCCAGTCGACGGGCGCACCGGTGACGTGCAGGCGCGCGAGCGCGGTCAGGACGGTCGTCTCCTCGTCCTGGTCCTTGCGGAGGACGGAGGCCGACACGGCCTCGCCGGAAAGCGAGGAGGCCGCCAGCGCCGTCAGGACGCCATCGGGCCCGAGCTCCAGGAAGCGGGTGACGCCGGCGGACTCCAACGCGCGCAGGCCGTCGGCGAAGCGGACGGCTTCGCGGACGTGGCGCACCCAGTAGCCCGCCGAGCACAGCTGCTCGGGAGCGGCCGTCTCCCCCGTCAGGTTGGAGATGACCGGAATCGAAGGAGCGGCGTACGTCAGCCCGTTGAGGACGGTGCGGAAGTCCTCCAGCATCGGGTCCATCAGCGGCGAGTGGAACGCGTGCGAGACGCGCAGCCGGGTCGTCCTGCGGTCGGCGAAGTGCGCGCGGA
>NZ_JBMVFA010000077.1:0-3002 GCF_049543595.1 Kitasatospora sp. NPDC094028
ACCTGGACCCCTACGTCCACGCCTACAACGCGGACGGCAAGGAGATCTACAACCAGAAGACCCAGCCCAACGCCAAGGGCGCCCGCCAGTAGGCGGCTCTACGAGTCGGGTCAGCAGATCCAGGGCAGTTGCTCGCCGACGGGCATGTCGACGACGCGATGGGCGCCGACCAGGGTGTGGAGGGTGACGCGGCCGGGGGGCCAGTCGGTGACGCGGCCGATCCGGACGGCGCCCTGGCCGGCCGCGTCGGCGCGCATCGCGGCGAGGACGGCGTCGGCCTTGGCGGGGGCGACGAAGGCGACCAGGCAGCCCTCGTTGGCGACGTGCAGCACGTCGAGGCCGAGCAGGTCGCAGGCGGCGGCGACCGGTTCGGGGACGGGGATGGCCGTTTCCTCGATCTCGATGCCGATCCTGGAGTCACGGGCGATCTCGTTGAGCGCGGTGGCGAGCCCTCCCCGGGTGGGGTCGCGCAGGACGTGGACGGCCTCGCCGCCGGCCTCGCCGATGGCGCGGACCAGGTGGTGCAGGGCGCGGGAGTCGGTGCCGATGTCGGTCTCGAAGCCCAGCCCTTCGCGGGTGCTCATCACGGTGGTGAAGTACCCGGACATCCGGGTCCGGCGCGAGGTGCTCACCGGCTCCCCCGCGCCGATGCTCGCCGCCGTCGCGACCCGCGCGCGCTGCCTGGTGATCGGCAGCCGGGGCCTCGGCGGCTTCCGCGGCCTGCTGTTCGGCTCCACCGGCCGGGCCCCTGGTGCACCGCCGCACCGTCCCGCTGGTGATCGTCCCGAACGGCGCCCGGGGCTGAGAGACGGAGGTCGTCATGAAGACCACGAACGAAGGCCGGGCGCACCCGCGCCCGGCCGACCCGGGCGACCTCGGCCGCCGGGTCGCCCACCGCCGCGTCGAACTCGGGCTCACCCGCGAGCTGGTGGCCGAGCGCGGCGGCCTGGACGCCGGGTTCGTCGCATACCTGGAGACGCACCCCGTCCCGGTCGGCGTCACCACTCTCACCCGGCTCGCCGACGCGCTCGACACCACGGTCGCCGACCTGCTCGGCGGCGGCCGTGACGTCCCGTCCGGCCGGGCCCGCCCCAACGCCCGCGTCCGGCTGGAGGAGTTGGACCCGGCGGCCTGCTGGGCCAGGCTCAGCCCCGGCGGCGTCGGCCGGGTGATCCTGTCGGCGCCGCGCGGGCTGGTGGCGCTGCCCGTCAACTACCGGGTGCTGGACGCCACCGTCCTCTGCCGCACCGAGGCGGACGGCACCCTCGCCAAGGCCGCGGGCAGCGAAGTCGCCTTCGAGGTCGATCAGTTGGACGAGGTGTTCGCCACCGGCTGGAGCGTCCTGGTCAACGGCACCGCCTCGATCGTCCCCGACGAGGAGGCCGTGCGCTGGTTCGAGCAGCACGCCGACCCCCGCCCCTGGGCGGGCGGCACCCGGGACACCTGGATGCGCATCAAGCCCACCGGGATCAGCGGCAGGATCATCCGCCCCGATGGTCCCCCGATCATCGAGGAGGCGATCCCGCGATGACCGCGCAACCGCACGTCCCGGTGGCCGGCGCGGGCTTCGCCGGCCCGGAGACGGCCTTCATACTCCGCCACCGGCTCGGTGACCGCGTCCGCATCACCCTCGCTGCCGACCGGGAGGACTCCCTCTTCAAGCCCGACACCGTCTACCTCCCCTTCGGCGCCGACGAGGCCTCCTGGACGCCGCCAAGGGCGCCGAGCTGCTGGTGGTCGGCAGCCGCGGCCACGGCGGATTCACCCGCGCCCGGCTCGGTTCGGTGAGCACGCGCTGCGCGCAGCACGCCACCTGCCTGGTGGTCATCGTCCGCGCGCAGTGACGCTCGCCCCTCCGTCTGCGCTCACCCCTCCGCCTGGTCGAGGATGTCCCCGATCGGGCGGCGCGGGCTGGCGGCTCCCGGCGGGCCGTAGCCGAGGCGCAGCACCAGCTGCACGTGGGCGGGCCCTTCGGCGGTGTCGCGCAGGCGCCAGCGGGTGTCGGGGATCTCGACGGCCTGGTGCAGGACGGAGGCGCGCAGGCCGTGGACGGTGGCGAGCAGCCAGACGCGTTCCATCGCCTGTCCGGTGCGCAGCCAGTCGGCCTGGCTGTCGAAGTGGGTCGTGAGGGTGGCGAGTTGGGGCAGGGCCTCGAAGCGTTCGGCCCGGGTGGTCCGGCGCGGCGGGTGGCCGGAGAAGCTGCGCATGGGGACGCGGGCGTCGCGGTCGTGCTCGCCGAGGGCGGCGAGCGGGATGCCGTCGTAGGAGGGTTCGAGGCGCAGCCAGCGGTGGGTCTCGGCCTCACGGGTGACGTCGGCGGCGATCCGGGCCTCGGCCTCGGAGGTGAGGGCGAGGACGCGGCGTACGCCGTGTTCCTCCAGCACGGTGAGGGTGGCGCCTTCGTCCCGGGCGGCGGTGATCAGGTCGGCGACGAGCGCCTCGGGGACGTCCCGGTTGGTGAATGGGTGCCGGCTGGAGTGGCGCCCCGGGATGGCCGGGTAGAGGTCCGCACCGAAGGGCCGCGGCGTGCGCAGGGGCGCGGAGAGGTCGAGGACGGCGCGCGGCTGCGCGTCGGCGCCGTTCGGGAGCAGGTCGACGACGGCCTCGCGGCCGAGGTGGGCGGCGGCCACCCGCAGGTTGAACAGGGCGGCGCCGATCGAGATGTGCAGCGCCCTGCCGTCCGGGTCCGCGGCCGGGACGGCCCGGCGCAGGTCCGCGTGGACCTCCAGGCCGAGCAGGTCCGCGGTGGGGCGGAAGCGCCAGGGCTGGCTGTTGTGCAGCGAGGGCGCCAGGCCGCCGGCCTCGGCCAGCAGGCGCAGGTCGGCGGTGGTGAGGGCAGTTTCGGTGGTCATGGTGGTTCACCTGATTCTGTCGAGGAAGCCCGGGGCTTCAGCCCTGGGAGGAATTGGCTCCTTGGATCGGAGCCGCGAAGCGGCGGAGTTCTCTTCCACGTGCTCTGACCTCCCGATTTGATCGTTCGATTTTGCGTGAACTACGTTCCT
>NZ_JBMVFA010000078.1:0-2451 GCF_049543595.1 Kitasatospora sp. NPDC094028
TAAGGATGGCAATGACCTGGCTGAGCGTTTTAAGCACCTCCATCGTGGCCAGCGAGAGCTATGGATGCGGAAACACCGTGCTCGCGGCTCTTGCCTCGATGGTGTTATGGGTGCTGTGTGGTCGTACGAAGTGAAGCGCGGCACAGGTTCTGGGCTCTGGCATCCGCATCTGCACATGATCGCGATCGCGGAGCATCAGCCTGACCAGCTGCAGCTCTCGGCTGAGTGGAAAAACATCACTGGTGATAGCCACGTGGTGGACGTACGGCCGATCAGCCAGGAGGACCCTGTGAGTGGCTTCCTCGAGGTGTTCAAGTACGCGGTGAAGTTTTCGGATCAGCCTGTTGAGGACACGTGGCACTGCTACGAGACCTTGCGCGGAAAGAGACTCATCGGATCTGCTGGCTGCTTCCGTTCGGTGGTGGTGCCGGAGCAGCTCATCGACGAGCCCTTCGACGACCTCCCCTTTCGCACCCTTTTTTACCGCTACCTGACCGGTCGCGGATACGACCTTCAGAGGAGGAAAGATCGACCCGCCTGAGTGCACGGATGAATGTTCTTCGCGGGGCAGGATATGCGAGGTGCTAGCACCTCGCTCAGGCTGATTCACGCAGAGCGTTCAACAGCGAAAGCGGCCCCGGTGAGTGCGTCAACACCCACCGAGGCCTAACCAAAACCCATCTGTGTTGGAGATGAAAAATGGCTGAGAAGAAGTCTATTGCGCCCGAGCTGGGCGAAGCTGAACGCGAGATCCACGGGCCTCTGGCCGAAGCCCAAGCGTTGATCGAGATCTGGCGCAACTCGAATCCCGACGAGGCGTCGTTTTGCTGCCTCGCGGTATCCACCCTGTCTCGTCTCTGTGATCGTTTTGACACCTACCACCACCTGCTGTTGAAGCATGGTCGGCCGGCATTCGCCGAGACCGACTACGGCGTCCTGGGAGACCCGGTGGAGGATCAGCCAGCGGCCTAAGGGGGTATGGGGGGTATGCCCCCCATGCAGAGCCACGGCTCTCACGCCAACGCAGCGATGCGCCGCGTGCCCAGCGCCCTCCCCTCCCCTGCCCGTCTTCGCGCATGCAAAACAGGCTGCGTGGACCACAAAAAGGGCTCTGAATTCGTATCCTGCACTCGTAAGGCTTTACATCGGCCTTTCGTCTGGTAACAATTGTCGTTCCTGCAACCTTCAATTGGAGCCGATATGGACCTTGATTCCCTCATCCAGCACAAAGCTCTCGACGAGCTTTACAAACGTGGCAACTACGGCCTGATGGATCACTTCCTCAGAGACCCGGAGACTGCCGAGCAGCTCAAGCTGAAGAAGCTGCAATTCGACGTTCACCCTGAGCTGTTCAGCGACGTGGAAGACGTCTGCCAGCTGCTCGACATGAGCAAGCGTGAGTTCCTCACGGCCGCCACGCTGCAAGCCGTCAAGCTCGCGCAGGAGGCCATCGAAAAGCACGGTTTGATCCCTGATGAGGAGACGCACTGATGCTGACTCTCACAGGCACCGTTCGCGCTGCCACCACTCTCGGTGGTGGTGTCAACAAGAAGACCGGCGAGGTCATCCAGCCGCGGTCAGTACTCCAGGTGGAAGGCCTCGACTCCCGCGGCCTGGTGCAGCTCTACACCCTCACGGTTCCCGATCTGACGAAGTACGTCGACCAGGTCGGCTCGCAGATCTCCGTGCCGGTGCGTGCGTGGGCACCTGGCGCGACAGTCAATTTGTCGTACGAGGAAAAGAAGTGAGCGCGGGACGACGCCTTGGGACGGGCCTGCCCCGGCACTTGGCGCCGGCCGGCGCTCTTCCCTTGATACATACAAACAATTGCTCCAAGCCAGCATCCATGCGGGTTTCCGGCTCGTTTGCCTGCGATCAGGGCTTGTCGCCGGACGCCGTCCGACTGGGCCGCGAGATGCTGGCTGGACCCATTGGGTTCCTCATCGCACGGAGGGCCGCCGATGGAGGAACGACCACCGGATGACCCAAAGGAAAACGCCGACTCTCTGGCAGGAGAAATCGGCGTTCAGGGCATCGAGGCACTACCCCGAAGGGTTCAGAGATATGGAGCAGCTAAAGCAGGCGCTCTCGACGTAGCGGAGTTTATCAGCGGGCTTGGAGGCCATCAAGGCTTAGCACGGCGGGTCGGCTCGTGTGGGGACTATTTGATGTTCCGGCACTACTTCACCGTCGACGAAGTGCGGTTGCATGCAGCTTCGCTTTGCATGAAGCATCTCCTATGCCCCCTGTGCGCCATCAGGAGGGGCAGCAAGGCCCTCAAAAGCTACCTGGATAGGTGGGAGGTGCTTAGAGGGTCGAACGCCTCTTTAAAGCCCTTTCTCGTGACTCTGACCGTTAAGGATGGCAATGACCTGGCTGAGCGTTTTAAGCACCTCCATCGTGGCCAGCGAGAGCTATGGATGCGGAAACACCGTGCTCGCGGCTCTTGCC
>NZ_JBMVFA010000079.1:0-2121 GCF_049543595.1 Kitasatospora sp. NPDC094028
CGATTTCCGGCAGATTGTAGGTTTCCACGATGACCTTGCGCAGTTGGGGCCTGTCGTCTTCGAAATGATATCCATTAATCGCCCATGCGACGATTCCGGGCGTGTGAACGGCGGGGCTTGATCCGAGACGGTAGGTTGCCATTTGCGATCTCCTTGGATGACTATGGAGGCAGAATAAAATAAAAATATATGGTCGGCAACATAAAAAGTAAAAATAACGACTGTTTATTTTATTAAATTGAGGGAGCAAAGCCCGATTATGCCCTTGTAGCGCGTAGCGTCACATGCTACATAGGAGTATGATAATCGGCTTTCGACACAAGGGGCTTGAGACCCTTTACAAAACCGGCTCTGCCCGTGGGGTTCAAGCTGCTCATGCGCCGAAGCTGTCCCGTATCCTTGCTGCCTTAAATGCAGCGGCATCGCCTGCCGAACTGAACCAACCAGCCTACAAGCTACACCCCTTGAAAGGGACGCTGAAGGGGCATTGGTCGATATGGGTAAATGGCAACTGGAGGGTTACTTTCCGGTTTGTCGGAGCTGACGTGGAGTTGGTCGATTACGTGGATTATCATTGAAGGAGACATACAGTGATGAAGAACCATCCCCATCCGGGCGAGCTGCTTCGCGAGGATGTTTTGGTGCCTCTCGGCATTGAGGTGACTGACGCGGCGCAGCGCCTTGGAATTGCCCGGTCTACGCTCTCTCGGATCATCAACGGGAAGGCTGGCATTAGTCCTGATCTGGCGATCCGGCTTGAACGTGCTGGCGTCAGCACCGCACGGTTTTGGATGAATTTGCAGTTGAACTACGAACTGTCCAAGGCCGAAGCGCGGGATCAGCCGGAAGTGAGGCCATTGCAGTCGGCAGCGGCTTGAAAATCGGAATCGTTCGTTCATTGGATTTGGCACGCCCAAACGTTACCAGTCTTTGCAGGATATCGAGGGAACCAAGATGAACGTCGTTTTTGCAGCAATAAGCGCCAGCCTCTTTTTGGCAATGCCTGCGATGGCTCAAAAGAGCGAAGTGAAACGCTCTCAACCATTTCAGGCGCAGGAGCGTTGCGAGACCAGATTGCAGGGACCGGAGCAGGAGCTATGCGAGGTGGCACAAAAGGCGACCCATGCGCCTAGCGGAAACCAAGAGAGCAGCGGAAGACAATAAGGGCACAGCCAGGTCATCGGGGCCTAGCTGCCAAGCGTACCAGCGTCCCGCGCCATCTCTTCTGCTGTACCCCATGCGTCTTCCCGGTCTTGAGTGTAGTATGCGATTGCCTCTGCCCTTTCACGCGAAAGGTTGGGGCGAGAGATGCGATATTCGCCCTCCCGCTTACTGATTGTCAGGCCGAGGGCGCGCACCGCGCCAAACAGGGCCTTGTCGTTTCGTGTGGGAACGTTGAGAGCATCGGCGATAATTTTGGCTACAGTCACCATGTGCATTCGATCTCCGGTTAGAATTCGTATGTTCGAGTGCCGTCCGGCAGCTCGCAGGCGATTTCCACGTGCAAGCTTTCGATCTCGTCCGTCTCGTAGTATTCGTCACGCCACTTGATCGCCGCTCCGTAGCTCTCAGCCGTGTGCACGTCGCATTCGCGCTCGTAGCCTGCGTTTTCCACCACAGTGTATCGCTTCTTCATATCAGCGTCCTTTCGGTGATGCTGCGGGCATCGAGGGGATCGTGCCGTAGGTGTACGTATCCAGCTTCTGGTTGGCGTGCTCGCGCTCGGCCTTGCGGATATCGCGACCATATCTGAGCGGATCAAAGTAGAACTCGATCTCAAGGCCAAGATCGCCATATGTGGCGACGTAGAACCGGGGCATTTCTACCCCGGCGCTGTTTAGGCATTTTGTCATCTCATCGTTTCCTTGTGGCTGATTTGAAGGTGTGTTCGACGGTGATTTTGAGGAAGAGGGGGATGGAGATTTCGAGGGCGATTTTGGTAGAGCCGTTGGGTTTGAGCTTTGCGAGGATACGGGCGAAGGAAGCCTTGAGGCGTCGGCCGGTTGCGCGGCAGAACTGGAACGTCTGGAACATTTGCGGACCTTTCGTTAGGCATCAGCGCCATGTGAAGACTATAGGCTTGAGGCCGCAGGCGGTCAACATAAAAAGTAAAAATAACTG
>NZ_JBMVFA010000080.1:0-2095 GCF_049543595.1 Kitasatospora sp. NPDC094028
AGAGCTACACGGCTGGCCTGCACCTTCGCGGATCGATCATGTGGTTGAAACGCCTGACGTCAACCACATGATCCGAACCTTCAACAGCTCCTAGACCGCCGGCCGGCCCCGCAGACTCCCCGGACGCGAGGCCGGCCGGCACTCCTCGCCGCCCGCCGACGAGCACGTCGTTCGGCTGAGCCCATGGTCTGGCCCAGCCGCTCGGGCGGTGTCGCGGCGGCGAGGTGGGCGAACGCCAGCGGGGTGATCAGACCAGTGCCGACGCCGATCGCCACCGCCGACGCCAGTACCCCGGCCACGCCGGGCAGCACCGCCAAGGCCAGCCCGGCGGCGGTGACCACAAGGCCCGCCGCGAGACCCGCCGCCATGCCGATCCGCCCCGCGTCCAGCGCCCGGCCGGCCCGCGGCTGGACCACCGCGGCGCACAAGGCCACAGCCGCACCGGCTCGCACCACCGGGGCCAGGCCCGGCACCCCGGCCGCGCGGACCGCCTCGGCCGGCGGCGGGAACGGCGCGGATTCGACGGCTGCGGCGGATGCCTGATGATTCGTCAGTCAGGTGATGGGCGTTCGCCGGTCAACCGATGGCCAAAAATTGGAACTTCTCCTTCCGGTGTGGAGCCGGTACATAGGATGCCGTGAGCGGGTGTCAGTTCGAAACGAACTGCCCGGTTTTCGCGGCACATCACTGCACTGCCGCTGTCTGCGGCGTCCCGGCACCTCGGACGCCCTGCCGCGCGTTCCACCGCCCCGAATCGGGGGCGCACACACGTCGTTGGACATCTGCAGATGCTCGTGCCTGGACACGTGTGCCAACGTTCACTCGGATCAATGCTGACTATCTGCCGACTCTTCTGATGAGGCATCAGATTATTGGTCTTGACCAATTGCTGGTCACGGCAACCTGCCCTCATGCCACAGCTACTCGGTGCAGAGGAACCAGACCAGCGATGGCGCGGTTCAGGCCGCTAAGCAGCTGAGATGGTGGCGCATCCGAGAAGTGGGAACGAACGCCCGAGTGTTCCAACTCGCTGTCGGCCAACTGCGTCCCGCGATGGCGCCGCACCGGGAAAGTGTGGAGGAACACTTGTCGGCCGCTTCATGAGCTCCACGGCCGACGAGCTGCGGTGGCGCCGAACTTGTTAGGCACGGAGGAGGGGATCGAGGACCAGCTCGACCGGCGCGTGCCGGTCGCTGTGATGGTGTCACACCGGCGAGGCACGGAGGAACCCAGCTGGACCTCGTGTCCGTCGAGATTACGCCCCCAGAGGGCAATCGCCACGTTGATGCCGGGGCCGACGCCGGTGGAGGCGAGGGTGTTGCGATCGCCGCCCCGCAGGGCACCCGCCTCCAGCAGCCGACCGGAGTAGCGGCCGTACAGCTCGTCGTTGCGATCCTCGGCCGCCCGGAGGGCGACCGCCACCTGGAGGCTGCGAAGGTGATCGCGTACTGCTTCAGGTTCCGATCCTCGGCCGCCCCGGAGGGCGACCGCCACTGTGCCGCTTCGCTCAGCCGGTCGGCGCAGATGCCGTTGCGATCCTCGGCCGCCCCGGAGGGCGACCGCCACACGTGCGGGCGTTGTTGAGGCCCAGGGTGAGGGCGTAGTTGCGATCCTCGGCCGCCCCGGAGGGCGACCGCCACTCCTCGGTCGCCCCGAAGGGCGACCGCCACGCCGGCCGACCAGCGAGAACCTGAGACCTGATCCAGGACGACATAGCAGCCCGAGGGCCCAAATACGCCCGAACCAGACATTTTGCTTCGGTGCGAAGCGCGTGTCGCGTGCACACTACAGGTTCCGAACCGTGCCCACCGGCTGTCGGCCAACGGCAGTAGGGTCCGGCCATGGGAAGTTTGATCGGTACGGAGGACTCAAGCAGCGGCGTGGCACCCCTGTGGGCGCACAGCCGGAACTTATCAGGCCGACGCCACACATTGGAGGAGCATCTGCGCGGATCTGCCGCTCTGGCACGGCAGTTCGGCGCCGCCTTCGGTGCCGGCGAGCTAGGAGCTGTTGAAGGTTCGGATCTTGGTTGGGCTCGGTTGTGGGCTGGGTGTCTCTGGTAGAACTCGGGGTTGTGGCGCGTTTTGACGTGACG
>NZ_JBMVFA010000081.1:0-2033 GCF_049543595.1 Kitasatospora sp. NPDC094028
CCCGCGGAGCGGGTCCCTACGGGCCTTCGGCCCTCCGTTCGCCACCGGCCTTCGGCCGGTGGACGGACCCGCTCCGCGTGTCCGTTGCCTGACCTTCGGTCAGGCCGGCCTCGCTGCGCGAGGCCTGGGGCACTCCGCTCCGCTCCATGCCCCACCTGGGCTTCCGCTGCGCTCCAGCCCAGGTGAAAGCCCCTCCGCTACGCTCCGGGGCAAGGCTGGCCGGGAGGAGGGTGGGGTCGGTGCCCGCCGGTGTGGTGACGGTCCGTGACAGGGGTCCGGAGGGTCGGCTGGGGGTGCATCACCTGACGCCCTGTGTGGGGACAGGACTCCCATCCCACCCCCTGTATCAGTCATCGAGCGTCAGACGATCCCGCCGGAACAGGGGTCCCCATCCCGGGAAAATCTCCGGGCGGCGGTCCGGCGCAGCGGCCCGAAAATCCCCGGATGGCCTGTATCAGAAACCCACTGCCGGAAAACCCCGCAGAATCCCTGGTGCGGACCCCGGGGCTTGAATTGGAAAACGGGCGGCAGGAATTCCCGCCGCATCGGGCCCGAACCCGCCGCCCCGGCGGGGCGGCGGGTGAGTTTGACGGGCAGCAAACTCACCAGGGCGGCCGGAAACTCCCCGCCGCAGGTCAGGGCCACGCCCGGCCCACCCGGATCCGCTTCGGCCTCCGCGCGGGCCGCCGGGGGCGCGGGGCGGGCCCGGGGCGGCGGGCCCGCCCCGCCGCTCTACGGGCTCTACCGCGCTACGTCGCTGCTCGCGGCCTCCTGCGGGCTCTACAGGGCCTCTACGGCTGCTCTACGGGGCCCTGGCGCCAAGGGCCCCGTAGAGGGCCGGTAGCGCGCCCGTAGAACCGCCCGACCACCACGCGCGGCCGGCACCAGCCGGACGTGAGGAAGGAGAAGCCCAGCGCAGCGCCGGCCACCGAACCCGCGCCCGACCAGCCACCCCACCCACCACCCGACACGGCAGCAGGGCCCCAGGGAGTAAGTCGGGGTGGTGAGTTCCCGGCTTCACCGCCTCTGAGCTGGGCAGATGGCCGGTCCGCGGAGGCAGGGCCCGTCCTACGTACCGCACTGCGTACCGACCCCGAGCCGCAGACACCCGTACCGAAGCCCGTACCGAACCCCCGTGCCGGGGGCCGGCCCCCGGCACGGAACCCGACCGGCGGGGAAACCGGGACACCCGATGTTCTGCGAGGTCGAGCGAGGGCGTTGGCAGGTCGGTCGTGCCGGTTCGGATTTCCTGCCGTAAAGTGGCGGCCTTTCCTTCCGTACGGCCTTCTCCGGCAGCTCTATGCGATTCTTGAAATGCGCCGGGGAAGCCTGTGCGAGCAGTTCTTTGGTCAGTCGAAGAATCGGCGCTCCTTCTTCGGCTCCGGGCGGCGAAGTGGCGGTTGTCCGGGGTACCGTCGTTTCTGGTAGCAGTTCCAGCATTCGACTGCTTCGGGATCGTGTTCCAGAAGGCTGTTTCGAGTAGGCCGGTTTCGCAGCGCCGGACGGGGGTTGCGCAGGCGCAGCGCCCGGGGTGCATGGCGCGGCCGGTTCTACTCGGCCTCGGTGAAGGTGAGGCCGCCCGGTCCGAGTGGCCGGCGCCCGCCTTCGGTCTGGGGCCGATCCGGGCGGGGCGCGGCGGGCGTTTCCGGGAGCGGCAGGCGCTCGGCTGGCAGCAGTCGCTGCTGTTCGGCCGGGGGTGTGTCGGTGGCCGGGTCGGTGGAGGGCTGCCACAGCGGGCGGCGGGCGGAAGTCATGATCACAGTCTGCCCGTGACCAAGCCCGGGCCGGGCCGGTTCACCCGTCATGACGGGCCAGCCTGCAACGGCACCCCGAGGTGGACCCATTGCGCGTAGATCTCGGTAAGCGCCGTCTCGGTGCCGGCCTGCCACCGGTTCAGGGCCAGATCGGTGGTCGCCGCCCGCACCGCCGGACCGTCGAGGGCTAGGGCCTGTCTGACAAATGATCATCTGGCTGGTTCGCGGAGCCAGAGGATCAGGGAAGCCAGGACGACTCCTGCTCGGTAGCGGTCCGCG
>NZ_JBMVFA010000082.1:0-1952 GCF_049543595.1 Kitasatospora sp. NPDC094028
CGGTGATCCCACCGTCGGCGACCTGCTCGGCGTCCTGCCCCGCTACCGCCTCGTCATCACCGACACCTACCACCTGTGCGTCAACGCCTGGGGCGCCGGCACCCCGGTGGTCTGCGTCGGCGCGCCCGAGCCGGTGCCGACGACCGACCGCGACTATCTGACGCTCAGCGATGTGAAGAAGCACGTCCTGCACATGGCGTACGACGCGGCCGACTTCTACCTGCCCACCGTCGACAACAGCCCCGAGGGGCACGAGCGGCGGGCCGAGCGGATCGTCCGGCTCGTGGAGGGGGGGGGTGCGGCCGCGGTGGCCGAGCGGATCCGCGAGCACGCCGACCACTCGGCCGACTCCTTCACGAAGACCCTCGGCTCACTCCTGGGATGAACCCGGGCCCACCCCGGAAAAGAGCCCGCACCGGCCCCACCGTCGTCCCCGGAACCCAACCCCAACGTCGGCCGAATAAATCATGCAAGCACGCTTGATTGTTTCCACCCCCGCTGCCATGCTCCCCTCATGGCCGACCCGACGCCCGTCATCGACGATCTGCGTGCCGAGAGCGAAGAACTGGACCGGCTCGTCGCCCGGTTGACGCCCAAGCGGTGGGCGCTCGCCACCCCGGCGCCCGACTGGACCCTCGCCCACCAGATCGCCCATCTCGCCTGGACCGACCGCGCGGCGCTGGCCGCCGTCACCGACGCGGACGGGTTCCGCGCGCTGGTCGAGAAGGCCCTCGCCCAGGGCGACTCCTTCGTGGACGAGGGCGCGGAGCAGGACGCCGGGCTGCCGCCCGCGGAGCTGCTCGCGCGCTGGCGGTCCGGCCGCGACGCCCTCGACGCGGCCCTGCGCGCGGCCGAACCCGGCGCCCGTTTCCCCTGGTTCGGGCCGCCGATGGCCGTCGCCTCCATGGCCACCGCCCGTCTCATGGAGACCTGGGCCCACGGCCTGGACATCGCCGACGCGCTCGGTGTCACCCGCGCCCCCACCGGCCGCCTCGCCCACATCGTCCGACTCGGCGTGCGCACCCGGGACTTCGCGTACACGGTGCACGGACTCACGCCGCCCGCCGAGGAGTTCCGCGTCCGGCTCACCGCGCCCAGTGGCGCCGTGTGGGGGTACGGCCCCGACGACGCCCCGCAGCGCGTCACCGGACCGGCCCTCGACTTCTGCCTCCTCGTCACCCAGCGCGCCCACCGCGACGACCTCGCCCTGACCGCCGTGGGCCCCGACGCGGACCGCTGGCTGGACATCGCCCAGGCGTTCGCGGGCCCACCGGGGAGCGGCCGGAAGGCGAGGCTGCCGGAAGAGCCGACGGACGGGACGACCGACCCGGCGGCGGGAACCGGCCAGTGAACCCGCTGCGGATAGGCAACTTCTCCGGCTTCTACGGCGACCGCGCCGACGCCCTGCGCGAGATGCTCACCGGCGGCGAACTCGACGTCCTCACCGGCGACTACCTCGCCGAACTCACCATGCTGATCCTCGCCCGCGACCGGCTGAAGGACCCCGGCGCCGGATACGCCCGCACCTTCCTGCGCCAGCTGGAGGAGTGCCTCGGCCTGATCCGGGAGCGCGGGGTGCGGATCGTCACCAACGCGGGCGGGCTCAATCCCGCCGGACTAGCGGCAAAAACAAGCGAGTTGGCCGACCGGCTGGGCATACCCCTGCGCGTCGCGCACGTCGAGGGCGACGACCTGACCGCCGCCCACCCCGGCGCCCTCGCCGCCCACGCCTACCTCGGCGGGTTCGGCATCGCCGAGTGCCTGCGGGCGGGCGCGGACATCGTGGTCACCGGGCGGGTGACCGACGCGGCCCTCGTCACCGGGCCCGCCGCAGCCCATTTCGGCTGGGAGCCGGGGGAGTTCGACAAGCTGGCCGGGGCCGTCGTCGCCGGGCACGTGCTGGAGTGCGGGACGCAGGCCACCGGCGGGAACTACGCCTTCTTCCGGGAGGG
>NZ_JBMVFA010000083.1:0-1826 GCF_049543595.1 Kitasatospora sp. NPDC094028
GATGGGTAGGGGAGCGTCGTGTGCCGGGTGAAGCGGCGGTGGAAACCAGTCGTGGACGGTATACGAGTGAGAATGCAGGCATGAGTAGCGATACAAGAGTGGGAAACTCTTGCGCCGATTGACCAAGGGTTCCTGGGTCAAGCTGATCTGCCCAGGGTAAGTCGGGACCTAAGGCGAGGCCGACAGGCGTAGTCGATGGACAACGGGTTGATATTCCCGTACCCGCTTTGAAGCGCCAACGTCGAACCAGATGATGCTAAGGCCGTGAAGCCGTCCCGGAGCCTTCGGGCAAAGGGAAGTGGTGGAGCCGCTGGTCCAAGTCTGTAGTAGGTGAGCGATGGGGTGACGCAGGAAGGTAGTCCAGCCCGGGCGGTGGTTGTCCCGGGGTAAGGGTGTAGGCCGAGTGATAGGCAAATCCGTCACTCATTGAGGCTGAGACCTGATGCCGAGCCGATTGTGGTGAAGTGGATGATCCTATGCTGTCGAGAAAAGCCTCTAGCGAGTTTCATGGCGGCCCGTACCCCAAACCGACTCAGGTGGTCAGGTAGAGAATACCGAGGCGTTCGGGTGAACTATGGTTAAGGAACTCGGCAAAATGCCCCCGTAACTTCGGGAGAAGGGGGGCCATTCCTGGTGATGAGTCTTGCACTCTGAGCTGGGGGTGGCCGCAGAGACCAGCGAGAAGCGACTGTTTACTAAAAACACAGGTCCGTGCGAAGCCGTAAGGCGATGTATACGGACTGACGCCTGCCCGGTGCTGGAACGTTAAGGGGACCGGTTAGCTCTGATTCGTCGGGGCGAAGCTGAGAACTTAAGCGCCAGTAAACGGCGGTGGTAACTATAACCATCCTAAGGTAGCGAAATTCCTTGTCGGGTAAGTTCCGACCTGCACGAATGGCGTAACGACTTCTCGACTGTCTCAACCATAGGCCCGGTGAAATTGCATTACGAGTAAAGATGCTCGTTTCGCGCAGCAGGACGGAAAGACCCCGGGACCTTTACTATAGCTTGATATTGGTGTTCGGTTCGGCTTGTGTAGGATAGGTGGGAGACTTTGAAACCCAAACGCCAGTTTGGGTGGAGTCGTCGTTGAAATACCACTCTGGTCGTGCTGGATGTCTAACCTGGGTCCGTGATCCGGATCAGGGACAGTGTCTGGTGGGTAGTTTAACTGGGGCGGTTGCCTCCTAAAGGGTAACGGAGGCGCCCAAAGGTTCCCTCAGCCTGGTTGGCAATCAGGTGTTGAGTGTAAGTGCACAAGGGAGCTTGACTGTGAGACTGACGGGTCGAGCAGGTACGAAAGTAGGGACTAGTGATCCGGCGGTGGCTTGTGGAAGCGCCGTCGCTCAACGGATAAAAGGTACCCCGGGGATAACAGGCTGATCTTCCCCAAGAGTCCATATCGACGGGATGGTTTGGCACCTCGATGTCGGCTCGTCGCATCCTGGGGCTGGAGTAGGTCCCAAGGGTTGGGCTGTTCGCCCATTAAAGCGGTACGCGAGCTGGGTTTAGAACGTCGTGAGACAGTTCGGTCCCTATCCGCTGTGCGCGTAGGAGTGTTGAGAAGGGCTGTCCCTAGTACGAGAGGACCGGGACGGACGAACCTCTGGTGTGCCAGTTGTCCTGCCAAGGGCATGGCTGGTTGGCTACGTTCGGGAGGGATAACCGCTGAAAGCATCTAAGCGGGAAGCCTGCTTCGAGATGAGCACTCCCACCTCCTTGAGAGGGTAAGGCTCCCAGTAGACGACTGGGTTGATAGGCCGGATATGGAAGCCCTGTAAGGGGTGGAGTTGACCGGTACTAATAGGCCGAGGGCTTGTCCTCAG
>NZ_JBMVFA010000084.1:0-1645 GCF_049543595.1 Kitasatospora sp. NPDC094028
TCAGCCACGTGATCATTCTGACTGTCCGGTTGCCGCCAACGGCAACCGGACAGCATGCCGCAACGGGGCGAACGTTGCCTGATGCGGCACTAGTGTGCTGCGCCAGAAATCATGAGGGTAACTATTCCTCTGATGCTGGGGTGGGCTGGTTGATCTTGGTGAGGTAGTCGGCGAGGGATTTGAGAATCTCGTCGGCGGTCTTGGTCCAGGTGAACGGTCTCGGGTCCTGGTTCCAGGTGTCGATCCAGGCCTTGATGTCGTCTTCGAGGGCTTTGACAGAGGTGTGGACGCCTCGCCGGATCAGTTTGTCCGTCAGCAGTCCGAACCAGCGCTCGACCTGGTTGATCCAGGACGAGCCGGTGGGGGTGAAGTGCACGTGGAAGCGCGGGTGCCGTGCCAGCCAGGTCCTGATCTCGGCGGTGTTGTGGGTGGCGTAGTTGTCGCAGACCAGGTGCACCTCGAGCTCGGCCGGCACGGCCTTGTCTATCGTGACCAGGAACTTCTTGAACTCGATGGCACGGTGGCGGCGGTGCAGTTCGCTGATGACGGTGCCGTCGGCGATGTTGAATGCGGCGAACAGGCTGGTGATGCCGTGCCGCAGGTAGTCGTGGGTTCGGCGCTCGGGCATGCCCGGGATCATCGGAAGGACCGGCTGGGACCGGTCCAGGGCCTGGATCTGAGACTTCTCGTCCACACAGAGCACGACCGCCCTCTCGGGCGGGTTGTGGTACAGGCCGACGACGTCCACCACCTTGTCGACGAACTGCGGGTCGGTGGACAACTTGAAGCTGTCCTGCAGGTGAGGCTTGAGGTCGAACCTCTTCCAGATCCGTCCGACGGTCGACTTGGACAGGCCGGTGCGGGCGGCCATCGAGGCCCGCGACCAGTGTGTGTCCCGGCCCGGGGTGGACTCCAACGTGGCGACGATGACGTCCTCGACCTGGTCGAGCAGGATCGACGGCGGCCGGCCCGGCCGCGGCTCGTCCTGCAGGCCGTCCAGGCGGTCCGCGATGAAACGGGCCCGCCATCGCTCCACCGTCGACTCGTCAACACCCAGCTCCATCGCGGCCTGCCGGTTCGTCCCGCCCTGCGCGCACCGCAGCACGATCCGTGCCCGAAGGGCGAGGAACTGGGCGGTCTTCGCCCGCCTCGCCCAGCGCTCCAACTGGTCCCGCTCAGCGTCCCCCAGGACCAGGTCGGCCTTGGGCCGGCCGATACGGCCCTCGTCCCGCAAGCCCTTAAGCCCCTCGGCCGCGAACTTGCGACGCCATTTGCCCACCGTCTTGGCCTGGACGCCAACAAGCCGCCCCACAGTGGCATTCGGCATACCGTCAGCACACGCCAGAATGATCCGAGCCCGCTCCGCAGATCTCCGGTCCCACGACCCGACTCGACGCACCAACTCGGCACGCTCATCATCGGACAGCGTGATCACGACGGCAGAAGGCCCGGGATGCGACACCAGAAAAGGGTAGCAACTTACCCTCATGATTTCTGGCGCAGCACACTAGATGCTCGCAGCCTGTAAATCTGCTCAGCTCGGGCTGGGACGAGCGTGTCAGATAGTTCGTGTAAGTCCGTGATCTGGGAGGCTGGCCGGGGCCCGGCTGAGGGCTCTGGCCGGCCGGAACGGACAGGACATGGG
>NZ_JBMVFA010000085.1:0-1593 GCF_049543595.1 Kitasatospora sp. NPDC094028
CCCTTGGCACCGGTGGGCAGGCCGCCCTTGGCGCCGGTGTCGACGGTGGCGATGGAGGTCCAGCCCTTGCCGATCACCTTGGGGGCGCCCTTGGCGCCTTCGAGGCCCTTGGCGCCGTCCGTGCCCTCCAGGCCCTTGCCGAGGCCGGGCCTGCCGGCCTCCGCGCCCGCGCCGTCCTGCCGCTCGGTGACCTTCGCGCCCTTCGGCGGGGTGAAGGCGAACGTGGCGGCGGCCGGCCGGGCGAAGGAGACCTGGGTGAAGCCCGCGTCGAGCACGGCGGCGCCGCCGCTCCTCGGGGTCAGGGTGAACTTCAGCGGCATGCCGGTCTTCGCGTCCACGGCGATGCTGATCGCGCCTACCGTGGTGCCGGACTGGCGGGGCTTGATCAGCAGCTTGTAGGCGTCGCGCCCGGCGACCTGGGCGGTGCCGTCGACGGTCACCGAGGTGGTGTCGTCCACCGCTTTCAGCGCCTGCTGGGCGAAGTCCTTGGGCGTGGCCGGGGGCTCGGCCCGGTCCTTGCCGGCGGCGGACGCGGTGCCGTGGGAGACCTGGTCGCTCTTGCTGTCGTAGCCCCAGACGTCCTTGCCGTTGTGGATGACGCTGTACTCGGCGCCCTGCTCCAGGAGCGAGAGCTTCTGCCGGTCCGGGCCGTCGGCCGCGACCCGCAGGGTGTGGGTGCCGGAGGCCAGTTCGGTCAGCCGGGAGCTCGGGTCGGCGGCGGAGCCGGAACCCGCGCCGGAGCCCTGGCCCATGCCGGAGGCGAGGCTGTTCTCCAGGCCGCCGAGGTCCGGCAGCCCCAGGTCGGTGCTGATCTTCACGGTGCCGGACAGCTGCTGCACGTCCGACTGGGCGATCTTGTTGATGAGCTGCTGCGCGGTGACCTTGGGCAGGTCCGGGTCGCCGGAGTCGGCGAGCGCCGGGACCAGCCCGATGGTGGCCGCGGCCACCCCGACCACCGCGACCGGGACGGCGTACCGCGCGGCCTTGCGGCGGCCCGAGCGCGTCTCCTCGTCCCGCTCGGCGCGCACTGCGTCGTCGGATTCGTACGGTGCCATGTGTGCCTTACCTCCGTCGTCGGCGGCGGCTGCCCTCACGCTGGTCCACCCGAGCCGCCATTCTCACCCGAATCGGTGAGGAGTGGTGATGTCCGTGGTGTCCATACGACCAAATCCGCGGTGCGGAAGCGTCAGCCCTCGGAGCCAACTCGGCGTACGACTGCGGTATGACACGTAGGGGGCACCCCTAGGGGGCTCGAACTCGTCCCTGGGCTCGAACTCGTCCTGGGGCTCGAACTCGTCCCCAGGGCAGCATGCGGCCGGAACCCGGGGTACGGCCACCTGGTGGACGCCGAACGGGTGGTCGTCCCAGGCCGGGACGGGCCGGGACGGGCCGGTCATCCGGCCCGGTGCACCACCGCGTCGCACAGCTCCGTCAGCGCCACCTTGGCGTCGCACTCCCGCAGCGGGGCGAGCGCGGCGCGCGCCTCCTCCGCGTACCGCACGGTGTCCCGGCGGGCCTGCTCCAGGGCCGGGTGGGCGCGCAGCGCGGCCAGCGCCTCGGCGTGCCGGGCGTCGTCGCTGAGGTCGGAGTCCA
>NZ_JBMVFA010000086.1:0-1561 GCF_049543595.1 Kitasatospora sp. NPDC094028
CTCCCCCGAGGGTGTCGAGGGGCAGACCTGTGTGCTGATCCAGGGCGCGGACACCTGGGCGCGGACCTACTACCGCAACGCCACCGGCAGGCCGCTGGACGCGGAGCTGACCCTCATGGGCCCCGGCGGCCGTACCACCCGTACGCGCTGCGACATCGGAGCCGACGACGAGCCCGCCACCTGTGAGACCCCCCGCGAGCACAGCCGGGGCGGCGCGGACGGCTACATGGCGGTCACGGAGTTCGCGGAGCGCGGCCCCGCGGGGGCGCTGCTGCTGCGCTCGGGAAGCAACTCCGGTGATTCGGAGGTCAGTTGAGAACGCGCGGCGCGTCGGGTACCGGACGCGGGCATGGAAAGACCCGGTTGCTGGCGACGGGGGATGCACCAGCAACCGGGCTACTGGAACGGTAACAAGAGATCGGCCGTTCGCAAATTCCGACTCAGGCATTCGGCCATCGAATTCCCACCGATTTCCGTGTCGGAGCCGGGAGTTGTGACGGGAGTCACCCGTCGGTCACCCGGTGTCATGACTGACCGACCGTTCAGTCATGACACCTTCGCGGGTGCCGTCAGCTGAGCGTGACCTGCCGGTTGGTCAGTCCGCCGCGTTGGCCCGCTCCAGGGAGGCGGCGACCTCCGGGGTGGCGTTCTCCGCGTCCGGCACCCAGAACTCGAAGCCGCTGTGCACCACCGGCTCGAACGCGCTCTCGGCGGCCAGCAGTTCCTGGAGCCGGGGCCCGTCGGCGGGGGCGCGGCGGCCCTGTACCGGGGTGCCCGGCTCCGCCTCCAGCGCGCGCTGGAGGGTGTCGGCGAGGTCGCGGCTGATGTCGCCGGACGACGTGTCGTTCTGCAGGCCGATCAGGACCGAGCCGTCGTCGCGGCGCAGCGCGGGCCAGGCCATCGGCAGCACGGTGGCGAGCGTGACGGAGGGGACGCCCTCGGGCAGGCCGTCCTTGAGGGTCAGCTCCACCGTGGCGGCCGGGACCAGCTCGCGCAGCGCGACCCAGTCGCACTCGCCGGGCAGCCCCTCGAAGGGGCGGTGGACCAGCTCGGTCACCGCGTGCGCGGCGTCCCGGCCGTGGCACGCCTTGTAGCGCCGGCCGCTGCCGCAGGGGCAGGGCTCACGGCCGCCGACCACCGGAACGGCACCATCTGCCCCGCCCGCCGCCTGCGGGCGCTCGGCCTTCGTCTGGGGTCGCTTCTTGGCCATCGTGGATGTCTCCCGGTTACGGCGCTTCTCGTACGGCGGGAGCCTAGCCGTTCGCGCCATCGCCGACGGGAACCTGTGGACAACGGGCTTGCGGGGGGCGGCCATCGGCGCGCCCCGCGACGGGAGACGGCCCCCTCACCACCCCCGTGCGCGGACCCGCCCCGCCCCGGCTCCCAGGCCGGGCCAGGTCCCCCCGGCTCTCGGGCCGGGCCAGGCCGCCCGGCTCTCAGGCCAGGTCCTCGAACGCCTCGGCGAGGTCGAGGCCGGACAGATCCGGCGGTGCCGACGCGGTGAGCGTGGCGGTGACATGATCGCGACGGCAGTGGGCATCCGGGTCGTGCACGTCCCCGT
>NZ_JBMVFA010000088.1:0-1533 GCF_049543595.1 Kitasatospora sp. NPDC094028
ACCTGCGCAAGCAGGGCGTCGAGATCGTCACCATCGCCGGCTCCGAGCTCGGCCGCGGCCGGGGCGGCCCGCGCTGCATGAGCTGCCCGATCCAGCGCGACCCCGCCAACTGACCTACCCGAGGAGTGACCACCATGACCGTCGACCTCACCGGCCGCCACTACCTGCGCGAACTCGACTTCACCGCCGCCGAGATCCACCACCTGCTCGACCTCGCCGCCGAACTGAAGGCGGCCCGGCGCTCGGGCACCGAGACGCCCCGGCTGACCGGCCGCAGGATCGCCCTGATCTTCGAGAAGAGCTCCACCCGGACCCGCTGCGCCTTCGAGGTCGCCGCGGCCGACCAGGGCGCCACGACCACCTACCTGGGCCCGGACGGCTCGCACATCGGCCACAAGGAGAGCATCGCCGACACCGCCCGCGTCCTCGGCCGGATGTACGACGCCATCGAGTACCGCGGCTTCGACCAGGACGCCGTCACCGAACTCGCCGCCCGTGCCGGCGTCCCCGTGTACAACGGCCTCACCGACCAGTGCCACCCCACCCAGAGCCTGTGCGACGTGTTCACGATGCGCGAGCACAGCGCAAAGCCGCTGGAGGACATCTCCTTCTGCTACCTCGGCGACGCCCGCAACAACACCGCCAACTCCCTGCTGACGATGGGAAGCCTGCTCGGCATGGATGTGCGGATCGCCGCACCGCGCGAGCTGTGGCCCGACCCGCTGCTCGTCTCCGAGTGCCGGCGGCTCGCCCGGGACAGCGGCGCTCGTATCACCCTCACCGACGAGGTCGAGGAAGCCGTGCGCGGAGCGGAATACCTGTACACCGACGTGTGGGTGTCCATGGGCGAGGACCACGCCCAGTGGCCCGAGCGCATCGCCCGGCTGCTGCCGTACCAGGTCAACGCGAAGACGATGGCGGCGACCGGCAACCCGGACACCGCCTTCCTGCACTGCCTGCCCGCCCTGCACGACCGCCGCACCGACCTCGGCGCCGAACTCTCCGAGGAGCACGGGCTCGACGGCCTCGAAGTCACCGACGAGGTCTTCGAGTCACCGGCCTCGCTGGTCTTCGACCAGGCCGAGAACCGGATGCACACCATCAAGGCGATCCTGGTCGCCACCCTCGGGAGGAAGTGACCATGCGCATCGTCGCCGCCCTCGGCGGGAACGCGCTGCTCCAGCGGGGCGAACACCCCGACGCCGCCGTCCAGCAGCACCACGTCCACGACGCCGCCCGCTCGCTCGCCGAACTCGTCACCGCCGGACACGAGTTGGTGATCACCCACGGCAACGGGCCGCAGATCGGCCTGCTCGCCCAGGAGAGCGAGGCCGACCCGGCGCTCACCGCGCCGTACCCGCTGGACGTCCTCGGCGCCCAGACCCAGGGCATGATCGGCACCCTGCTCGTCCGCGAGCTCATGGGCCGCCTGCCGGGCCGCGCCGTCACCGCACTGGTGACCCACACCGAGGTCGACCCCCACGATCCCGCCTTCCAGCGGCCGGGCAAGTTCATCGGCGGGCAACTCACCGA
>NZ_JBMVFA010000089.1:0-1531 GCF_049543595.1 Kitasatospora sp. NPDC094028
CTGGATCGGGCAGCTCATGCAGCGCGGGCCGCCCCGGCCGCGGCCGAGCTCGGAGCCGGCGATGGTGACGATCTCGACGCCCTGCTTGCGCAGGTGGGTGTTGGTGGTGGTGTTGCGCTCGTAGCCGACGACGACGCCGGGGGCGAGGGCGAGGAAGTTGCTGCCGTCGTCCCACTGCTCGCGCTCGGCGGCGCGGGCGTCCTGCTCGGCGGACAGGAAGCGGACCTTGTCCAGGTCGAGGGCTTCGGCGAGCGAGGCGGCGAGGTCGGTGTCGGTCCGCACGTCGAAGCCGGCCGGGCTCTCGGGGGCGGGGGTGAGGGTCCACGAGCGCAACTCGTGGGCCAGGCCCGGGTAGAGCGTGAAGGTGTCCCGGTCGATCATCGTCATGACGGTGTCCAGGTGCATGAACGCCCGGCTCCGCGGCAGTTGCACGGCGATCAGCCGGTGCGCGGTGTTAGTCAGGAACAGCTGTTGGGCGAGGGTTTCGACGGCCGCGGCGGTGGTGCGCTCGCCCATTCCGACCATGACGACGCCCGGGGCGATCACGTGGACGTCTCCGCCCTCGATGCTGAGCCCCGGCGCGGTGGTGGTGCCGTCCAGCAGCGGGGGCGCGGTCTCGGCGAACAGCGGGTGGAACCGGTAGATCGCGGCGGTGTGCAGGGTCTCCCGCCGCCGGGCCGGCTTCGCCATCGGGTTGAGGCTGTACCGAGCGCCGATCCAGCAGGAGTTGTCGCGCGGGAAGAGGTGGTTGGGCAGCGGCGGAAGGGCGAAGTCCTGCTCGCCGACGGTGTTCCACACCAGGCTGTGCGGGTTCTTCAGCGGCAGGTCGTCCTTGAGGACGCCACCGATCAAGTACTCGGCCAGCGTCCGGCCGTCGAGTTCCTCGCACAGCTCGCGTACCGGCTCGACCAGGGCAGGGCCGACAATGGCCGGGGTGGCCACCTGGCCGAGCAGCCAGGACCGGGCCAGCGGCAGTTCGAGGGTTTCGGCGAGCAGGTCGGCGTAGTGGTGCACGCGCACGCCGTGGTCGCGCAGGACCTGGGCGAAGGCGTCGTGCTCCTCGCGGGCACGCTTGGCCCACAGGATGTCGTCGAACAGCAGCTCGTCGACGTTGCGCGGGGTCAGGCGGGCGAGCTCCAGGCCCGGGCGGTGCAGGATCACCTGCCTCAGGCGGCCGGCTTCGGAATCGACACGCAGGGTGGACATCGGTGGTGCTCCTCGGGGTTCAGTGCAGGTGGCGCGGGGTCAGTGCGCGCCGGAGGATGGTCGGCAGGCCGACGGGCCGTACGGTGCGGGCCGCCTTCGCCGGCGGCTCGTCGTGGCGGGCCGTGGCGGCGAGCGGGGTCGCGGTGCCGGTGAGAGCCCCCGTGGCGGGTCGGGCGTGCGGTCGCTTGAGACAGATGTAGACCGGGATGCCGAGCAGGACGGTGAACAGGCCGTAGTAGACGGTCTGGTAGCCGCTGCCCTGGATCGACCAGTACGAGAAGGCCAGCGCCAGGACGGTGACGGTGACGTCCCGCGCGAAGCGGCG
>NZ_JBMVFA010000090.1:0-1509 GCF_049543595.1 Kitasatospora sp. NPDC094028
GTAGCCGACCGACACGATCTTGTCGCCGAGGTAGGTGAAGGACGTCAGCGACGCGAGGGTGCACTGCCGCTTGCGCGGGTCGTGCCACAGTCGCCGCCGCTCCACGTACGACCGGACGATCCACACCGGCAGCTGATGGCTGACCAGCACCGCCTCATGGCCGCGCGCCTGGTCCTTGGCCGCGTTCAGCGCGCCCATCATCCGCACGACCTGGTCCACGTACGGCTCGCCCCAGGACGGGCGGAACGGGTTGACCAGGTGCTTCCAGTTCCCCGGCCGTTGCAGCGCGCCGTCGCCGACGCCGAAGGTCTTGCCCTGGAAGACGTTCTCGGCCTCGATCAGCCGCGCGTCGGTGTCCAGGTCGAGGCCCTGCGCCTTGGCGATCGGGGTGGCGGTCTCCTGCGCCCGCTCCAGCGGGGAGGCGCAGACATAGGTGATGTCGCGCGGGGCGAGGTGCTCCGCGACCCGGTCGGCCATCTTCCGGCCCAGCTCGGACAGGTGGTAGCCGGGCAGCCGGCCGTAGAGCACGCCCTCCGGGTTCTCCACCTCCCCGTGCCGCATGAGATGGACGACCGTGACGTCCTTGTCGCTGCCGCTCACACTGTTTCCGATGGTCACGCGGTGGCCTCCGCAGCCGCACGGGCCGCCGCCGGAAGGGCGTCGGCGATCTTCTGCACGGCCCGCTCGTCGTGAGCCGTGGACACGAACCAGGACTCGAAGGACGACGGCGGCAGGTACACGCCGTTCGACAGCAGCGAGTGGAAGAACGCGGTGAAGCGGTACGACTCCTGCCGCTTGGCGTCCTCGTAGGTGCGCACCTGCCGGTCGGTGAAGAACACCGAGAACATGTTGGACGCGTTCTGCACCCGGTGCGCCACGCCCTCCTTGCTCAGCGCCTCGGTGACCAGCGACTGGATCTGCGCGGAGACGGCGTCCACCGTGTCGTACGCCGCCTCGTCGAGCAGCCGCAGCTGGGCGATGCCGGCGGCGGTGGCGACGGGATTGCCGGAGAGGGTGCCGGCCTGGTAGACGGGCCCGGCGGGCGCGAGGTACGCCATGACGTCGGCCCGGCCGCCGAACGCGGCGGCGGGGAAGCCGCCGCCCATCACCTTGCCGAAGGTCATCAGGTCGGGCTTGACCCCGTCGACGCCGTACCAGCCGGCGCGGCTGGTGCGGAAGCCGGTCATGACCTCGTCGGAGATGTACAGGGCGCCGTTCTTGTGACAGGCGTCCCGCAGGCCCTGGTTGAAGCCGGGGGCCGGCGGCACGACGCCCATGTTGCCGGGCGACGCCTCGGTGATCACGCAGGCGATCTCGCCGGGGTGGCGGTGGAACGCCTCCTGCACGGCCTCCAGGTCGTTGTACGGCAGCACGATCGTGTCGCTCGCCTGGGCGCCGGTGACACCGGGCGTGTCCGGCAGCGCGAACGTGGCGACACCGGAGCCCGCCGCGGCGAGCAGGGCGTCCACATGGCCGTGGTAGCAGCCGGCGAACTTGATGACCTTGGAG
>NZ_JBMVFA010000091.1:0-1493 GCF_049543595.1 Kitasatospora sp. NPDC094028
CGCCCGGGTCGGCGATGACGGTGTGGCCCGTGCACGCGGCGACACGCGCGAAGCCATGCTGATAGATCGACCAGAAGTTCACAGGGGGAAGCCTAGAACTTCTGCTCTACGGCGGTCGCGGGCGCTCGCCTTTGCCCCGAACCCGGACGTACAGTACCCCTAGGGGTATTTCTCGAGGAGTGAGCGTGGAACTGGAGCTTGAGGGCGCGTCCCTGAAGGCCGTCCTGAACCGGCTGCGGCGCGCGCAGGGCCAGATCTCCGGGGTGATCCGGATGATCGAGGAGGGCCGCGACTGCGAGGAGGTCGTCACCCAGCTGGCCGCCGCCTCGCGGGCGCTGGACCGCGCCGGGTTCGCGATCATCGCCACGGGGCTCCAGCAGTGCGTGGCCGACATCGAGTCGGGGCGCAGGAACGGGGAGGACGCGGAGGCGATGAAGGCGCGGATGGAGCGGCTGTTCCTGTCGCTGGCGTGATCCGCTGACCGGCCCTCGGGTCCTTTCGGGTCCCTGGGGCCCCTGGGGCCTCGTACACCCGCGCGCGGGCCGTTCGGCCCTTGTCCGCCCCCGCCCGCCCTGACTTCACTGGTCCGTCGGCCCCCGACCACCACCGGCAAGGCGGAACGCCCGATGACCAGTGACACGACCACCGGCGCCACCCCTCGGCAGCGGGACCGGCGCGGCAGCCGGCCCGCCCCGCCCGGGGCCGCGACCACCGCCTCCCGCGCCTTCGCCTGGCTGCTGATCGTGACCGGCGCGCTCGGCATCCTGGCCTCCTTCGTGATCACGATCGACAAGATCCAGCTGATCCAGGACCCGCACTTCACCCCGTCCTGCAACCTCAGCCCGGTGCTGTCCTGTTCCAGCGTGATGCGCAGCGCCCAGGCGTCCGTCCTCGGCTTCCCCAACCCCCTGCTCGGCCTCGCCGCCTACCCCGTCGTGGTCACCACCGGCTGCGCCCTGCTGTCCGGCGCCCGCTTCCGGCGCTGGTTCTGGCTCGGCCTGAACGCGGGCACGGCGTTCGGCGCGGGCTTCTGCATGTGGCTGATGAGCCAGGCCCTGTACGACATCGGCGCGCTGTGCCTGTGGTGCTGCCTGGCCTGGGCCGCCACCATCGCGATGTTCTGGTACACCACCGCGCACAACCTGATGCACGGCGTCGTCCGCGCGCCCCGCGCCGTGGTGGCGGGCGTCCTGGAGTTCCACTGGGTGGTGCCGCTCACCTGGTACCTCGGCATCGTGATGCTGATCGCCACGCGCTGGTGGGACTACTGGGTGTCGCTGCTGTGACCCGGCTGTCTCCGACGCCGCTGTCTCCGACGCCCCTTTCCCCTCCCCTTTTCTCGCCCCCTTCCCCGACCCCGCTTTCTCCGCCCCGGCCTTCTCCGACCTGGCTCTCTCCGCCCCGGCTTTCCCTGCCCCCGTTTCCGAGGCGGCCGGGGCCGACCGGCCCTGCCACCGCCCGCGCCGCCCCGGTTAGCGTCGCGCGATGGAGCG
>NZ_JBMVFA010000092.1:0-1467 GCF_049543595.1 Kitasatospora sp. NPDC094028
CGCCGCTTCGCGCGGGACGTCACCGTCACCGTCCTGGCGCTGGCCTTCTCGTACTGGTCGATCCAGGGCAGCGGCTACCAGACCGTCTACTACGGGCTGTTCACCGTCCTGCTCGGCATCCCCGTCTACATCTGGCTCAAGCGGCCGCACGTCCGGCCGATGACGCCGCGCCACCAGCACTGAGACTTCTCAGCACACTCGGCACACTCGGCGCACTCGACGCACCGGGAACCATCCGTGAGAACAAGGGAGCACACCGCGATGTCCACTCTGCGTGTCGACTCGGAAGCCGGCCGCCTGCGGCAGGTGATCCTGCACCGCCCGGGCCTGGAACTGGCCCGGCTGACCCCGCGCAACGTCGACGAGCTGCTCTTCGACGACATCCTGTGGGCCAAGCGCGCCCGCGAGGAGCACGACGCCTTCGCCCAGGTCCTGCGCGACCACGGCGTGCGCGTCCACCACTACGCCGACCTGCTCGCCGAGACGCTCGACCTGCCGCCCGCCCGGGCCTGGCTGCTCGGCCAGGTCGTCACCCCGGCCGTCGTCGGCCCCGCGCTCGTCGAGCCGGTGCGGGAGCTGTGCGAACAGCTCGACGGCGTCACCCTCGCCGAGTACCTGATCGGCGGGGTCCTCAAGGACGACCTGCCGCTGAAGAGCCCGCACAGCCTGGTGTGGAACACCCTCGGCGAGCAGGACTTCGCCCTCCCGCCGCTGCCCAACCACCTCTTCCCGCGCGACAACTCCTGCTGGATCGGCGGCCGGTACAGCCTCAATCCGATGGCGAAGCCGGCCCGGCGGCGGGAGACCCTGCACACCGCCGCGATCTACCGCTTCCACCCGCTGTTCGCCGAGACCGCGCCCCCGCTGCTGGACGGCACCACCACGGCCCCCGGGCTGAGCCTGGAGGGCGGGGACGTCCACGTGGTCGCCCCCGGCGTGGTCATGGTCGGGATGGGCGAGCGCACCACCGCGCAGGCCGTCGAAACCCTCGCCCAGCAGGTCTTCCTCACCGGCGCCGCGCACCGGCTGATCGCCGTCCGCCTGCCCGAGAGCCGGGCGTTCATGCACCTCGACACCGTCCTGACGATGATCGACCGGGACGCCTTCACCGTCTACCCGGGCCTGGCCCACGAGTTGCGCTCCTGGACCCTCACCCCCGCCCCCGAACGCCCGGCCGGCTTCGACGTACGGGCCGACACCGACCTCGCCGCCTCGCTCGCGGAGGCGCTCGGCCTGGACAAGGTCCGCTTCCTGTCCGCCGAGCAGGACGCCCGGGCCGCCGAGCGCGAGCAGTGGGACGACGGCAGCAACTTCCTCGCCCTGGAGCCCGGCGTCGTCGTCGGCTACGAGCGCAACACCACCACCAACACGTACCTGCGCAAGCAGGGCGTCGAGATCGTCACCATCGCCGGCTCCGAGCTCGGCCGCGGCCGGGGCGGCCCGCGCTGCATGAGCTGCCCGATCCAG
>NZ_JBMVFA010000093.1:0-1414 GCF_049543595.1 Kitasatospora sp. NPDC094028
TGCACCTCTTCCCCACTCGCATCACCCGCCCCTAGTCTGGGGAGTGAGCGCGCAGCGACGAAGAGTCACCGGAAGGGGAAGCCGGTGGCCGTCGAGTGCGGAAGGTGCAGGTGTGTCATGGCTGCAGCTGGCGAGAGGCCACTGAACGAGGTTCAGTTCCTGACCGTGGCGGAGGTCGCCACGGTGATGCGAGTGTCGAAGATGACCGTGTACCGCCTGGTGCACAGCGGTCATCTGCCCGCGATCCGGGTGGGGCGGTCCTTCCGCGTCCCCGAGCAAGCGGTCCACGAGTACCTCCGCGACAGCTATGTGGGGGTGGAGACGGCCTGACGATCCCCTCCGGGGATACCCGGAGACCCTCGATTACGACCTCAGCGCTCGGTTGGGTAGGCTAGCCCCTCGTAGGTCGTGTGGGCCCATGGCGCCCAAACAACCAGTGATGAGAAGTGAGCGAGGGTAGTCGTGGGCTCTGTTATCAAGAAGCGGCGCAAGCGGATGGCCAAGAAGAAGCACCGCAAGCTGCTCAAGCGCACGCGCGTTCAGCGCCGCAACAAGAAGTAAGCGGCGACGCGAGAGCGTGTTCTGTGGCCCCCCATCGGCAATGATGGGGGGCCACAGGTGTATCCCCGGCCAAGCGGTGGTGATCCGGCCGACTCCGGCCGGGGAATTTCCGTCACCTCGCGCATCGGGCAGTCATCACAGCGCGACGTCCACCCGCTAAGTTGGCCCCCACGGGGAACGCGGAACGTGAGGTAACGCGGGAAGGAAGGCGCTGATCTTGGGCAAGGTCGTGCTCGTCACCGGGGTCGCCCGGCAGCTGGGCGGCCGGTTCGTGCGGCGGATCCAGCGGGACCCGGAGGTCGAGCGGGTGATCGCGGTGGACGCGGTGCCGCCCGCGCACCAGCTCGGCGGCGCCGACTTCGTCCAGGCCGACATCCGGCAGCCGACCATGGCCCGGGTGCTCGCCGAGACCGGCGCCGACACCGTCGTCCACCTCGATGTCACCGGCACCGCGCTGGGCGGCGGCAACCGCGCCACGGTCAAGGAGACCAACGTCATCGGCACCATGCAGCTGCTCGGTGCCTGCCAGAAGTCGCCGGCGGTGCGGCGGCTGGTGATCAAGTCCAGCACCAATGTGTACGGCTCCGCGCCGCGCGACCCCGCCGTGTTCACCGAGACCACCCCGGCCAAGTCGCTGCCCAGCGGCGGGTTCGCCAAGGACACCGTCGAGGTCGAGGGCTATGTGCGCGGGTTCGCCCGGCGGCGGCCCGACGTGGCCGTGTGCGTGCTCCGGTTCGCCAACATCCTCGGTCCCGCCGCGGACACCCCGCTCGCCTCGTACTTCGCGCTGCCGGTGCTGCCGACCGTGTTCGGCTACGACCCACGGCTCCAGTTCGTGCACGAGGACGACGTG
>NZ_JBMVFA010000094.1:0-1407 GCF_049543595.1 Kitasatospora sp. NPDC094028
CGCGCCACTTCCGTGCTTACCAGTCCTGGGTGATCCCGGGGCTACTCCAGTCGGCCGCGTACACGCGGGCCGTCTTGAGCACAGTGGCCCAGCTGCGAGACGTACCCGACGACATCGACGACGCCGTTGCCGTCCGTATGGACCGCCAGCGCATCCTGCGCTCCGGTGACCACAGATTCGCGATGCTCGTAGAGGAGTGGGTGCTGCGCACGGTCATCGGCGACAACGACACCATGGCTGGCGCGCTCGGCCACCTGGTCTTCGTAGCCTCACTGCCCTCGGTGAGCTTGGGGATCATCCCGCTCGGTACGCCCCGTGGCGCCGGCTGGCCTGTCGAGTCGTTCACCTTGTACGACGACGCGCAGGCAAACGTAGAACTCGTGTCGGCACACTTGACGGTCACGCAGCCCGGCGAGATCGCCGAATATTCCAGAGCGTTCGTGGAGCTTTCCGCCATCGCCGTGTACGGGGCGCAGGCCAGGTCGCTCATCACATCGGCCATCGATGCCCTCGAGTGACGGCCGCGCAAGTCCGTAGAAGCTCATGGACCCCGAGTTCTCCGCCGCTCCAGCCTGGTCGCCGAGCACACACCGGATCAGGTGAAAGGCAGGGCGTTCCATGAGTGTGACCGCCGAAATGCCGGTTGCCGCCCTGCGGCACGGCCGCGACCTCGTGGCACCCGAGTTGTTCGAACGGCTGACGGACTTCTGCGCCGAGGAGTACGGGTACGAGCGTTCCCTGGCCGAGCGGATCATGGACGAGGCCCTGGCCTTCGTGGACGTCATGGGCCGGACCGGCGAAGCCATGTCGCCCTCCAGGGCCGTGGACCCTGGGTGGCACACGTTCATGCTGCACACCGAGGAGTACGACGCGTTCTGCCGGACGCGGTACGGCCGGTTCGTCCATCACGCGCCCAGGTCCCGGTACCGGGACAGGGTGACGACAGCGGATGTCGTGGCCACGATCCGCGCCCACGGCTTCTTGGTGGACGAGTCCCTGTGGGGCACCAGGGCGGACTGCAACGAACCGGCGTGCTGCGGCGACGGCCCCTGCTGCTGAGACCGTGGTGACCACCGAGGGAGTCAAAGGACGGGGCCGGGTGACCGTCTTCTCCCTGTTCGGGCCCGTCTTCGGCTACGCGACCACGCTCGTGGAGGACCGGCAGCTCGCCTACGTGGGGCCGCTGACCCCCGGCATCGGCTGGCGCCTGCTGTGGCGGATGGCCGAGAGGTGCCACACCGACGGGGCGGCGGAGGCCAGGAAGGCGGAGTGGATCGTCTCGCAGGCGTCCCGGGCGTTCATCTGCGGAAGCGGCGTCATCGTGAAGCTCTCCGACGCCGACTGGGTGATGGCGCCCGGTGGCTGGGCCGTGGAGCTGGGCGGCTCCTGGTGCAACCAGGACGTCCT
>NZ_JBMVFA010000095.1:0-1403 GCF_049543595.1 Kitasatospora sp. NPDC094028
CTGATGGACACGGCCACCGCGTCCGGGGCCAACTTCGCCGCGGTGAACCTGTTCGTCTCGGCCGGCTTCCTGCTGGTCGTGCCGGTCGCCCTGTTCTGCGGGGACACCGTGGCCGCGGAGGCCAACTGGTCCTCGCTGCGGTATCTGCTGGCCGCGCCCGTGCCCAGGGCCCGGCTGCTGTGGTCCAAGCTGGCCGTGGCGCTCGGGCTGAGCCTCGCCGCGATGGTGCTGCTGCCGCTCGTCGCCCTCGCCGTCGGCACCGCCGCCTACGGCTGGGGGCCGCTCCGGATACCCACCGGCGGCGAGCTGGACCCCGGCACGGCCGTACAGCGGCTCGTGGTGGCGGTGGCGTACATCTTCGTGTCCCAACTGGTCACCGCGGGGCTCGCGTTCTGGCTGTCGACCAGGACGGACGCCCCGCTCGGCGCGGTCGGCGGCGCGGTCGGGCTGACCATCGTCGGCAATGTCCTGGACGCCGTCACCGCGCTGGGCCACTGGCGCGACTTCCTGCCCGCGCACTGGCAGTTCGCCTGGGCCGACGCCGTGCAGCCGCACGCCGAGTGGTCCGGGATGATCCAGGGCGCCGCTCTCTCGGTCACCTGCGCCCTCGTGCTGTTCGCCCTGGCCTTCCGGGGCTTCGCCCGCAAGGACATCGTCTCCTAGCCCGTTCTCCGGCCCTGCGGCGCCCGGGCCCGCCGAGGTGCCGGACACAGCGGAACGGCGGGCCACCGGGGGAACCGGTGACCCGCCGTCGCGGGGCTTCGTCCGTCAGCTGCCGACGGCGCCGTTGCCCGACAGGGCGGAGATGTCGTCCAGGATGTGCGACAGGGCCTCGTCGCCCTTGGCCTGCGTGGAGTTCTCCGTGCACTGCTGGGTCTGCGGCGAGGACAGGATCGGGATGTCCTGGACACCGACGTTGACCAGGGCGACCAGCGACTGGGCGTCGATCTTCGCCGGCAGGCCGATGCAGGGCTTGTTGAGCGAGCCTTCGACCAGCGAGAGCTGCGGGCTCATGTTGCCGGCGGTGGCCGAGTTGCCGAAGGCCGACGTGGCGCCGTTGCCGCTGAGCGACGTGGTGCCGTGGTCATTGCCGATGGCGAGGGCCTGGGGAGCCGCAGCACCGGCGAGACCGGCGACGGAGGCGGCAACGGCCGCGGTTGCCCACAGCTTCTTCATGTTCGTTCCCTTTCGAAAGGCGGACTCCGGGGAGGAGCTGCGTGAGCGTCAACTGGCTCGGTGCGGCCGTGGTTGCGGCGTTTGCCCCGTTCGGAGCAGCGTGGTCGGATGAATGGATGAACGTCCCCCCATCGAACCGACCCGAACCGGCTCGAACCGGCGCCGGGACGACGAAACGGCGGGCCACCGGGGGAACCGGTGACCCGCCGTCGCGGGGGAGAGTCCGT
>NZ_JBMVFA010000096.1:0-1398 GCF_049543595.1 Kitasatospora sp. NPDC094028
GGCAGGCCGGCGACGGTGTCGGAGGCCACCAGCCCGAAGGCGGGGGCGCCGGCGCCCTTCTGGAAGCCGCGGAAGATGAAGTAGCTCGTCCTGCCGATCAGGTCGGAGGGGCTGCCCGAGGTCACCGGCGTGAGGCCCCAGTCCGCCATGGCCCTCATCTGCCGGACGGCCTCGCTCCGGTCGCGGGGCGCCGGCCACACCTTGGCGTTCACGTTCCATGTCGCGCCGTCGCGGGTGCCCTCACCCACCGTCGACATCACCGGCTCGTCCACCAGTTGCCCGCCGACCCCGGTATCCGCCGGTGAGGCCGACCCACGGTCGGGCAGCACCCGCACCGCCCCCGCCGTGCCCCCCGCCACCACCGCGGCCGCGACCGCCGTCACCGCCCACCGCCGTGCCCGGAGCCGCCGGCCGCCCCGTACGACCGCCGCGACGGGCGCCGGGCCGGTCTCGATCTCCCGCGCCGCGTCCGCGAGGAGGAGGGCGATCCTGTCCTGTGCCATGCCGTGCCCGTTCCCGTCCGTGTGCGTCATGCCCGCCCTCCCTGCGGGACCGCGTCGGCCAGCGCCGGGATCAGGCGCAGCTTCGCTATCCCCTTGGCCGTGTTGCTCTTGACCGTGCCGACGGAGCAGCCCATCGCCTGTGCGGTCTGGGTCTCCGTCAGGTCCTCCCAGTAGCGCAGGACCACCGCCTGGCGCTGTCGCGCGGGCAGCTGGGCGAGCGCCCGGAGCAGCACCTCGCGGTCGACGGCCTGGGTGATCCGGTCGCCGCGGTCGGCCTCCTCGCGCACCAGGCCGGAATCGTCCTTCGGCGCCAGGAACTCCTTGAGCCTGCGCCGGTGCCTGCGGGCGTGCAGGTTGATCATCACGCGCCGGACATAGGCGTCCGGGTCGTCCGCCGTGCCGACCCTGCGCCAGGCCGTGTAGGCCCGCTCCAGTGTGGACTGGGCGAGATCCTCGGCGGAGTGCCGTTCCCCGGTGAGGAGAAAGGCCGTGCGCAGCAGCCGTGACCAGCGGGCGGTCATGAATCTGCCGAACTCTTCGTCCCGGTCCTGTTTTCCGTCCTCCATGGACACCTCCTGAACACCCGGAGGAGTCCATGGGCGGGGCAGACCGTTGCCTCGGGCCTCGCGCACGAAAAGACCCGATCGCTGGCGACGGGGGATGCACCAGCGATCGGGCTATGGCCAAGGGTAACAAGGTTGTCGGTCGTGTGGAGCCAAGTCGGAGGGAAAAAAAGGAAGTTGGCCGATCAGTGGTCACACGGCGGGTCGTAGGAGAGGCGCGGGAGGTACTCCTGCCACTTGGCGGGGGTCAGGACGCCCCGGGTGACGGAGCAGATGTGGTCGATGGCCGTGGCGGCGTCCAGGTCCCACAGGCGGACCGTGTCGGGGCCGCT
>NZ_JBMVFA010000097.1:0-1383 GCF_049543595.1 Kitasatospora sp. NPDC094028
TCCACGCCCGCTCGGAAACCTATCGGGCCGCGCAGGCGTGCGTCACCGATGCCCACACGCGGCATCCGCATTCGCAAATTTGGGGCGACGGAACGACCGCGTCGTCTGATGGGCAATTCTTCCGCGCCAGCGACAGGGCCGCCAAGCGCAGTGACATCAACCTGCATTATGGCAGCGAACCGGGATCGAAATTTTACAGCGGGCTTTCTGACCAATACGGCTATTACAGCATCCTGCCGATCAGCCCGACCGAGAGCGAGGCCGTCTATGTGCTCGATGGCCTATTCGACCACGACACGATCCTCGACATCGAGGAACTGTTCACCGACACCGGCGGTGTCAGCGATCAGCTCTTCGGGCTTTTCCCCATCGTCAACAGGCGCTTCTCGCCTCGCATGCGTAATCTCAAGGACCGGAAATTCCATACGTTTGAGAAAGCGGATGCCTATCCGGAGCTGGCTAAACACATTGGTGTGCCGATCAATTCCGATCTCATCCTGGAGCATTGGGACGAGTTCTTGCGTCTTGGCGTATCGATCACGACACGAACCGTTGCACCATCGACCATCCTGAAGTGGTGCTCATCGTCAAAGTCCAGTGATCTCGCCAAAGCCTTGCGCGAGCTCGGCCGTATTGAGCGTACCTTGTTCATGATCGAATGGTATTCAAACCCGGCCTTGCGCCGGCGCTGCCAGGCCGGGCTCAACAAGGGCGAAGCCGCCCACAAGCTCAAACGCGCTGTCTTCTTCCACGAGCGCGGCGAAATACGGGATCGATCCTTTGACAGCCAGGCGTTCCGTGCTTCGGGGCTAAACCTCGTGGTCAGCGCCATCGTTCATTGGAACACCGTCTATCTCAGTCGCGCGACGGCACACTTGCGCCAGCGGGGTCGGCATATTCCCGACGAGCTGCTGAGGCACATCTCACCGCTCAGCTGGGAGCACATAAATCTCACCGGCATCTATTCCTGGGACACCGAACAACAGTTGCCCGAAGGCTTCAGGCCCCTGCGGCTTCCCGGCCGAATCCTCCGAGCGGCGTGACGTTCACCGTTCGTTCGACCTTAGCGCAGGATTTTGAACAGATCTTGTTCCGACCCCTTGCAGGGCGCTCGCGATATTCACAGGGGAACGCAATGAAAATGATCAAGCTTCTCACGGCCGGCGCATTTGCTGGTCTCGCTCTTACCGCAGGTCACGCATCGGCCTCCGTCCTCGATACGGTGAAGGAACGCGGTACGCTGAACTGCGGCACGGACAACACGGCGCCCGGCTTCGGTTACCTCAACACGACGACCGGCCAGATGGAAGGTCTCGACGTCGATTTCTGCCGCGCCGTCGCGGCCGCCGTTCTCGGCGATGCCTCGAAGGTCAAGTTCGTCAC
>NZ_JBMVFA010000098.1:0-1378 GCF_049543595.1 Kitasatospora sp. NPDC094028
GTGTAAGTCCGTGATCTGGGAGGCTGGCCGGGGCCCGGCTGAGGGCTCTGGCCGGCCGGAACGGACAGGACATGGGCGAGAAGGAAGGACCGGTCGTCGAGCCGGTCGATGAGCGGTTGGTGGACGAGGTCGTCGAGCGGTTGATGGACCGCGCGGACGCCTCAGGGGCGGCTCTGCTGGGTGAGGGCGGGCTGCTGACCCAGGTCACCCGGGCGGTGCTGGAACGGGCTCTGGATGCGGAGATGACCGAGCACCTGGGCTATGAGAAGCACGATCCGGCCGGCCGCGGTTCGGGCAACAGCCGCAACGGAACGTCGTCGAAGACCGTGCTGACCGACGTGGGGGCGGTGACGGTCGCGGTGCCCAGGGACCGAAACGGCGAGTTCGAGCCGCGGCTGGTCCCGAAGAACTCCCGGCGCCTGGCGGGCTTCAACGAGCGGATCCTGTCGCTGTACGCACGCGGTATGAGCGTGCGCGACATCCGCTCCCACCTCGCGCAGATCTACGGTGTCGAGGTCAGCGCGGACCTGATCAGCAAGGTCACCGACGCCGTCGCCGAGGAACTGTCGGCCTGGCAGAACCGGCCCCTGGACGCGGTCTGGCCGATCATCTACATCGACGCGCTGTGGGTGAAGATCCGCTCCGGAGCGGTGAGTTCGAAGCCCGTCTACCTGGCGGTCGGAGTCGACATGGACGGCCGCAAGGACGTCCTCGGTCTGTGGGTCGGCGCGGAGGGCGAGGGTGCCGGCGCGTGGATGGCGGTGCTGTCCGAACTGCGGAACCGGGGCGTCGAGGACGTGTGCATCGTCTGCTGCGACGGGCTCAAGGGCCTGCCGGAGGCGGTGACCGCCACCTGGCCCCGCGCGACGGTGCAGACGTGCGTGATCCACTTGATCCGGGCCTCGCTGCGGCTGTCCTCCGGTAAGGACCGCTCCAAGCTGGTTCCGGCCTTGCGGGCGATCTACAGCGCGCCGACCGAGCAGGCCGCGGAGCGGGCCCTGGACGAGCTGGCCGCCTCTGAACTGGGCGAACGCTATCCGGCCGTGGTCCGCACCTGGCGGGCGGCCTGGAGCGAGTTCACGCCCTACCTCGCATTCCCGCCCGCGATAAGGAGGGTTGTGTATTCGACGAACATGGTGGAGTCGATGAACTCCCGGCTGCGGAAGGCCACCCGCAACCGCGGCCACTTCCCGTCTGAGCAGGCCGCGTTGAAGGTGCTCTACCTCGCCGTCCGCGAGCAGATCACCCCCAGGGCCCGCGACATCAACCACGTCGCCGCACACTGGAAGGAGGCGCTGAACCAGTTCTCACTCTTCTTCGAGGACCGGCTCAGCATCCGATAACCACAAGGCACTTACACGAGATCGCTTACACGCCC
>NZ_JBMVFA010000099.1:0-381 GCF_049543595.1 Kitasatospora sp. NPDC094028
GATCGACGGGAAGATGCTGATCGAACCGGATCCGCTGCTTGTCCTGCGTACGCGCTGCGTGCGTGGCCATCCGGGCCTCCCTCGGGGCGCTGGCGGCGGCTGTCCATCCCAGAACATGGCTCTCATCAATATCCGCCCGAACCGGGGCACCCGGCAACATAACGCCCCACCGCCGCCATGAGCGCCCGGCGCCCCCGCTAGTGCGCGACGCCCCCGCTAGTGCGCGACGCCCCCGCGCTCCTCCCGGATACGGACCACCACCTGCGCCGCCGCCTGCCGCACCGCGTCCGTCTCGGTCAGGAAGTGCCAGTAGTCCGGATGCCGGCCGCCCTCAAGACCCGCGACCGCCCGCTCCAGCCGGGCCACCGCCTCGTCCAGCGG
>NZ_JBMVFA010000099.1:391-1015 GCF_049543595.1 Kitasatospora sp. NPDC094028
TCCCGGATCGCGAACCGCGTCCGCTCGATCTCCGCCTGCGGATCCTTCTGTACGGCGTTCAGCCGGGCCAGCCGGTCACCGGCCGCCGAGACCGCGTCGTCCGTCGCGTTCAGCAGCGCCCGCACCGTCGACAGCAGCGAGGCCGCGTCCGCCCAGCGCTGCGCGTCCCGCGCGGCCTGCGCCTCGCCCAGCTTCCGCTCGGCCTGCCCGACGTTCTCCACCGCCTGCGCCGGCACCTGCTGGAGGTCCTGCCAGCACGCCGCGGCGAACCGCCGCCGCAACTCGCTGAGCACGGGGTCCACCTGCCCGGCCCGCGTGGTCAGCGCCTGCGCGCGGGTCCGCAGCGAGACCAGCCGGTGGTCGATCTCGGCCGCCTTCTGCGGCAGCCCCTCGGCCTCGGCCCGGATCGCCCCGGCCTCCCGCTGCACCCGCTCGGCCCGCTCCAGCGTCTGCTGCACCCCGTGCTGACCGGCGCCCTGGTTCAGCTTCGTCAGCTCCGGCGCCAGCGCGGCCAGCCGGCCCGCGAGGTCGTCGGCGCGCAGCCCCTGCGCGCGGACGCCGTCCAGCGCGTCGCTCGCCGCCAGCAGCGCCTGACGGGCCCGCTCCACGGCGGGCGCCACCCGG
>NZ_JBMVFA010000099.1:1034-1363 GCF_049543595.1 Kitasatospora sp. NPDC094028
CGCACCAGCTCGTCCCGCGCCGCGGTCAGCTCGGTGCGCGCCCGCGTCGCCGCGGCGGCCTCCAGGTCGGCCCGGTCCAGGTCATGGGCGTCGACCGCCTGGATATAGCGCCGGCTGACCTCGTCGATCCGCCGGCCCAGGCCCTCGAAGTCCGAGGCGGCACGCCGGGCGGCGGGGGAGTCGTCGACCGCCGTGATGGTCTCGATCGAGATCCGCAGATCCCGCTGCGCGGTGTCCAGTTCGTAGAACGCGGCCGCCGCCGCGTCCTTCGCCTCCTGCGCCTGCGCCCGCTGGCTCTCCGCCCGGCCGCCGAACCAGCGCCGGGTGCC
>NZ_JBMVFA010000100.1:0-1362 GCF_049543595.1 Kitasatospora sp. NPDC094028
GTCCCCGGCGTCGATCGGGGAGGTCGTCGTGCTGGTGACGGTGGGAACGGCCGGGGGCTGGGGCGAAGCCGGCACGGAGGGGGCGTCCGTGGTGGCTGCTCCTTGTTGTGGTCCCGGTGAGGGCTGTGGTTCCGGTGAGTGCAGCACGGACGGGAGAGCCAGGCACAGGACTGCTGCGGTGCAGGCCGCGGTCGCGCCCAGGGCGTGCCGGCGGTGACGGCGCCGGTCGGCGCGTCGGCGGATCTCCGCAGCGGGCAGGGTCGGTGCGGGCAGCTGCGTGCCGAGCAGCCGCAGCCGGTCGGCGAGGGCGTCGTGGATGGGGTCAGACACGGAGCTTTCCTTCTTCGCCGGTCGGGGTGTGGTCAGCGAGTCTGGCCGCGAGCGCGGTCCGGCCGCGGGCGAGGCGGCTCTTGACGGCGCTGACGCCGGCGCCGGTCTCGGCCGCGACCTGCTCGACGGAGAGATCGCACATGTGGTGCAGGACCAGGGCGTCTCGCTGAGCCGCAGGCAGGTCGCGGAGCGCGGTGACCAGCATCAGGTGCTCCTCGGCGGGCGGCTCGACGGTGGGTGGTTCCCGGCGGAGGTGGCGCCCTGCCAGTGCAGGCCCCGGGCGAGACGCCGCCAGCGGGAGTGGGCCAGCCGCCGGGCCGTGGTCCGGATCCATGCCTCCGGGGCTTCGCCCGGGTCGAAGGTGCTCCTACGGTCCCACGCGCGGATGAAGGCCTCCTGGACCACGTCCTGTGCTTCGGACCAGTTGCCGGTCAGCGCGTAGAGCTGCCCGGTCAGGCGGGAGAAGGACGCCGCGTAGAACGCGTCGAACTCCTGTGGCGTCATCAAGGGCCTCTCTTCCGGGGCTGTCCGTCAGGTCGCGGCACAGTCGATGCACGAGGAAGCACGCCCCGCCCGCGGCGGTGGAGCCGGGCGTCCGGGGCGGAGCCTCCCGCCCTGTACGCGCGAGCGCGGCCCCGGGGTTGCGCCGAGGGCCTATGACCTGGATCACGTGTGCGGGGTGCGACCTGCCGGGCGTGGGGAGGCGTACAGGGGTGCTGGCGTCAACCGGACGCCCGCCGGAAGAGACACGGATTCATGCGCATCCGCCCGATCGTGCTCATCGCCGCCACCGCCGCCGCCGCAGCCATCGCGACGGCGGGGGGAATGGCCACCGCCGCAACCGGCACTCCCACGGCCACTCCCACGGCCCACGGCAAGCCGTCCGGTACGCCCAACGCCACGGCCCACGAGGCCGGCTCGGCCGGCGCCTCGGCGGCCGCCGGCAGCGGCCCGACCGCCGGCCGTGTGACTGCCTCCCCGGCCGTTCCCACCGTCACCAGCACGACGACCTCCCCGATCGACGCCGGGGAT
>NZ_JBMVFA010000101.1:0-1346 GCF_049543595.1 Kitasatospora sp. NPDC094028
ACCAGGGCGCCGGTGCGCAGGCCGGGTCCGCCGCGAAACCGAACGCGGCGCCGTTGACGTACGAGCAGAAGATGGACCGCACGTACCCGCTGAGCGCCACTCTGAAGGCGTCCGGGGCGTTCGGCACCGTCCCCGGCTTCGACAAGGCGCCCGGTACCGGCCAGAAGTACCGCTACCGGGTGGACATCGAGCAGGGACTCGGCCTGGACGGCGCGCTGTTCGCCGAGGCCGTGCAGAAGACGCTGAATGACGACCGGAGTTGGGGGCACGGCGGCACCCGTACCTTCGAGCGGGTCTCCTCCGGCAAACCCGACTTCGTGATCACCCTGGCCAGCCCCGGCACCACCGCCACCTGGTGCGCCAAGTCCGGCCTGGACACCACCGAGGACAACGTCTCCTGCGACTCGGCCGCCACCCAGCGCGTGATGATCAATGCGTACCGGTGGGCTCAAGGTAGCAAGACATATGGCGACAAAATCCATATGTACCGGCAAATGTTGATCAACCATGAAGTCGGCCACCGGCTCGGCCATAACCACGTCACCTGCGAGAAGAGCGGCGAACTGGCGCCGGTCATGCAGCAGCAGACCAAGTTCCTCGACCACGACGGGATCCACTGTCTGCCCAACGCCTGGCCCTATCCCAGGAGTTGACGACCTGCGCTTATGTCACATTGACATGAGCCGCGAGTTCGTTCATATTTCTGCGCATGTGGTCCAGTCATGCCGTCTCCTTCAGCGCCGCCATCGAGCTGGCGCTGATCGGCGTGACCGCGCTCTGCGTGGCCGACATCCACTGTCGCTGACGCCGCCCCTCTGGCGTTCGCGGCGCGACCTTTTCCTTTTCCCCTCCGTGGCCCCGGTCACGGATTTTTCGACGACCCGACGCCGGGGCCGACGTCTGTCCAGAGACATCTCACTCCTCGTCTCTTTGTCTCACTCTTCGAGAAACCCTCGAATCTTCCCCGAGAGGTCGTCATTCCGATGCGTCAACCGTCCGTCATAGCGCGCCGCGTGGCAGCGGCATCCGTCAGCCTGGTCGTGGCCGCGGGCGCCGCCGCCTGCGGTCCGAAGGACAGCGGTGCGAAGGGCTCCGGTGGCGACGTGACGCCCCACAAGGGCGGCACGCTCACGGTCCTGAACGCCGAGCCGCAGACCGATTTCGACCCCGCGCGGCTGTACACCTCCGGCGGCGGAAACGTCCCCTCGCTGGTCTTCCGCACCCTGACCACGCGCAACCGGGCGAACGGCGCGGCCGGCGCCAAGGTCGTGCCGGACCTCGCCACCGACACCGGGCGTCCCAACAAGGACGCGACCGTGTGGACGTACACCCTGAAGAAGGGCCTG
>NZ_JBMVFA010000102.1:0-1340 GCF_049543595.1 Kitasatospora sp. NPDC094028
GTTCGACTTGCATGTGTTAAGCACGCCGCCAGCGTTCGTCCTGAGCCAGGATCAAACTCTCCGTGAATGTTTACTCGGCCGAAAAATATTTCAGCCGGTGAACACACTGAAGAGCGGAACAGTCGGAGGAATAGTCCGACCGTTCACAGCGTCCTCGCTGTGTTTATTTCAAAGGAACCACGTCCCGGTCATGATGACCGGAGACGGGGTATCAACATATCTGGCGTTGACTTTTGGCACGCTGTTGAGTTCTCAAGGAACGGTCGCTTCCTTTGTACTCACCCTCTCGGGCTTTCCTCCGGGCTTCCCTTCGTGTTTCCGACTCTATCAGATCTTTTCTCGATCCGATTTCCTCGGTGCTTTCCAGGTTCTCGCTCTCGCGTTTCCCTTTCCGGCGGTTCCGACTCTATCAGATCCTTTCGGCGTCTGACCCCCAGTCAGCGGGGCTTGTCTTCCCGGCCGTTGGGCCGTTCCGACGAGTGAGACATTAGCGGATTCCCGGCTCCCGAGCTAATCGGGGGGCCTCGTTCTTTCGAACGCGGATTCCTCATTTCGCAAATACGCACACCAAAGTGTTCGACGCCGAGGCATCGGAATGGGTGGTGCTCACGGAATGGCTGTCCGGGGACCGACCGGAGTCGGCGCTCACGTCGGACAACTCGGAGTACCTTACGGATCGCCCCGAGGTGTGTCAACCACCGGCCGGTCCCTCCCGGCCAGGTCAGTCCTTCGTGCCGGAGGCCAGCTCGCGGCTGCGGTCCCGGGCGGCTTCCAGGGCGGCGATGAGGGCCGCGCGGACACCGTGATTCTCCAGCTCGCGGATGGCGTTGATCGTCGTACCGGCGGGAGAGGTGACGTTCTCCCGGAGCTTCACCGGGTGCTCGCCGCTGTCGCGGAGCATCACGGCGGCGCCGATGGCGGACTGCACGATGAGCTCGTGGGCCTTGTCCCGGGGCAGGCCGAGGAGGATGCCGGCGTCGGTCATGGCCTCGACCAGGTAGAAGAAGTACGCCGGGCCGGAGCCGGAGAGCGCGGTGCAGGCGTCCTGCTGGCCCTCGGGCACACGGAGCGTCTTGCCGACGGCACCGAAGATGTCCTCGGCGATGGCCAGATGCTCCTGGGTGGCGTGGGTGCCCGGGGAGATGACGGACATGGCCTCGTCGACGAGGGCCGGGGTGTTCGTCATGACGCGGACCACCGGGGTGCCCTTGGCGAGGCGCTCCTCCAGGAAGGCGGTCGGGATGCCCGCGGCGCCGCTGATGACCAGGCGGTCGGCGGGGACGTGCGGGGCCAGTTCGTCCAGCAGGGCGCCCATGTCCTGCGGCTTGACCGTGAGGATC
>NZ_JBMVFA010000103.1:0-1314 GCF_049543595.1 Kitasatospora sp. NPDC094028
CTCCTCAGGCTGCGCCGGCGGGTCGCGGAGCGGAAGCTGGCGCCGGAGGACGTGAAGATCTACTTCGTTGAACAGGCCGAGGGGGCCGCCACCCTGCGGAAGATCGAGGTGGACGCCCTCGGCAACCTCGACTACTGGCCACGGGGGGTTTTCGCGGAGGACTTCGAGGAGGTGCGCGCCCTCGCGGACGCGCAGGCGAATCGGATCGACGATGCGCGTTGAGATTCCCGTCGCCCTGCTGAAGGGCCGTCAGGGCGACGAGAACGCAGAGCTCGTATTGAAGCTGATCGCGTTCTTCAGGGAGGCGCGGCACGAGTGGGCGATCTCCCCGCGTGACGTGGACGCCGTCCACGCGTTCCTGGAGCGTCACCTCCCGGTCCTGGCGCAGAGCTACCTGCTGCTCGCGCAGAAGGCGAGCATGGCGCAGGCCTGGGCGCCGCACGAGGGAACCGCGGGCGTGGTCAGGGTGGCCAGCGAGACGCTCGCGGCGGACATCCGTGACCTGGAGCGGCCAGCCGTGCTGGTGGTGGAGAACGCGATCTATGACTGGCAGATGATCGAGGCGCTCGCGCGCCTGCTCGGCTGCGAGGATGTCATCGACGCCAAGGCGGGGAGTCGCCTCGGTGTGTACAACGGAGGTGGCAAGGACGGGGCGACCGCGCACGCGGTCGACCAGGCCGCGCAGTTCTCCCGTACCAAGCGTGTGGTCCTCGTCATCGACAGCGACAGCTTCCACCCCACGGACCGGACCGGTAATCATGAGAAGGCCGAAGCCGCGGCCCGCGAAGGCGTGAGCGCGCACGTCCTCAGCTTCCGTGAGATGGAGAACTACATTCCCAACCGGGTCCTGGCCCGGCAGCCGAAGAAGACCGTAGGAATGTCCTCCATGGCCAAGCTCCTGGAGTCCCTCAAGACCTTCTCGCCCGAGCAGCGAGCCCACTTCGACATGAAGCACGGATTCAAGGGGAAGCCACAGAAGGGCGCCGACCAGAAGGGGCGCCACTCCAAGAAGGCGGGGACCACCTACGTCATTCCGCCGCGCCATGGTGACCTGTACGACGAAGTGGCAGAGCAGGATCTCATCACCCTCCAAGAGGGATTCGGAACGGACTTGCCGGGTCTGTTCCTGCGAGAGGTGATGCGCGGCGGCATATCGGAGCGGGACCTGGACGGCCTGGGCCCCGGAGCGAAACAGGAATTGCGATCGATGTTCGAAACGATTCGGGGCGTGATCTGAGCATGGGAGACGTCGAGGTGGTCAAGGATATCTCCGTGGTACCGGAGGTCCACTTCCTGGAGCAGGTTCTGGAGCGG
>NZ_JBMVFA010000104.1:0-1295 GCF_049543595.1 Kitasatospora sp. NPDC094028
CTTGACGCGCGTCCCGTTCCTGACGTGAGCCCCGTTCCTGACGCGACCCCCGCTCCTGACGCGAGCCTCCGGCCTTCGCGCCCCTGGCGTCCGCCCCGTCCGTGCCCAGCCAGCTCGCCAGCTTGCCGCCGTGCGCGACCGCGCGCAGCCGCGCCTCCGCCGAGTCGCGGACCGGGTCGGTGGCGACCACCAGGAGTTCGTCGCCGCGCCGCAGCACCGTGCTGGGCAGCGGCACGAAGGACTTCCCCTCGCGCACGACGAGGGTCACGGCGGACCCGGACGGCAGCCGCAGCTCGGCGATCTCCACGCCGTGCATCCGCGACTCCTCGGGGATGGTCACGGACAGCAGATGCCCGCGCAGCCGCTCCAGGGGCGCCGACTCGATGCCGAGGTCGGCCGCCTCGCCCTTCTCGCCCAGCCGCAGCGTGCGCGCCAGCCACGGCAGCGTCGGCCCCTGGACGAGGGTGTAGACGACGACCAGGACGAAGACGATGTTGAAGATCCGCCGGCTGCCGTCGACGCCGTTCACCATGGGGATCGTCGCCAGGATGATGGGGACGGCGCCGCGCAGCCCCGCCCAGGACATCAGGGTCTGCTCCTGCCAGGGCACCCGGAACGGGGTCAGGCTGAGCACCACGCTGAGCGGGCGGGCCACCATGGTCAGCACCAGGCCGATGACCAGGGCGGGCACGACGTCGTCGCCCAGTTCGTGCGGGGTGACCAGAAGGCCGAGCAGGACGAACATGCCGATCTGGGCGATCCAGCCGAGCCCCTCGGCGAAGCCGCGGGTGGCCGGCCAGTGCGGCAGTTTGGCGTTGCCGAGCACCATGGAGGCCAGATAGACCGCGAGGAAGCCGCTGCCGTGGCCCAGGGCGCCGGCCGCGTACGCCGAGATGGCGATCGCGAGGACGGCGATCGGGTAGAGGCCGGAGGCGGGCAGCGCCACGTGCTTGAGGCCCCAGGAGCCGACCAGGCCCACCGCGAGTCCCACGGCCGCGCCGATGGCCAGCTCCAGGGCTATCTCGCCGATCAGCATGTACCAGTGCTCGACCGGTCCCGCCGTGGAGAACGCGACGACCAGGATGACGACCGGGGCGTCGTTGAAACCCGATTCGGCCTCCAGGGTGCCCGTCACCCGTGCGGGCAGGGGAATCCTGCGCAGTACGGAGAAGACCGCCGCCGCGTCCGTCGAGGACACCACCGCGCCGATGATGAGCGACTGCCGCCAGTCCAGACCGACCAGATAGAGCGCGCCCGCCGCGGTGATCCCGACGCTGACCGCGACGCCCGCCGTC
>NZ_JBMVFA010000105.1:0-1283 GCF_049543595.1 Kitasatospora sp. NPDC094028
CCTGGCCGCCCTGCCGGTGCGCGAGGACCCGCGGGACGTGCTCGTCGCGCGCGACGAGCTGAAGTTCACCGACCTGCCGCGCGGCGCCCGCATAGGCACCGGCTCCCCGCGCCGCATGGCCCAGCTGAACGCGTACGCCCGCGCCCACGGACTGGACATCGAGACGGTCCCGATCCGCGGCAACGTGGACACCCGCATCCGGTACGTCCGCGACGGCGAGCTCGACGCGGTCGTCCTGGCCGCCGCCGGACTCAACCGGATCGGCCGTATCGAAGAGGTGACCGACTTCCTGTCGGTCGACACGGTTCTGCCCGCCCCCGGCCAGGGGGCCCTGGCGATCGAGTGCGCCGCCCAGCGCGCGGACCTGATCGCGGCGCTCGGCGAGCTCGACGACCCGTTCACGCGGGCCGCCGTGACCGCCGAACGGTCACTGCTCGCCGCCCTGGAGGCCGGTTGCAGCGCACCTGTGGGTGCGCTGGCCGACTTGTTGGGGGGCGGCCAGTTTGTCAAGGAAATGCGCCTGCGCGCCGTCGTCGGGACCACCGACGGCACCCGCATGGTGCAGTTGTCCACCACCGGTCCCGTGCCCCTCACGCACGACGGTGCGCTGGCACTCGGTAGCGACCTCGCCACCGAGATGCTCGCCCAGGGCGCGGCCGGTCTGATGGGGGAGCGAGCACATTGAGCCCCACCGCCCTTCCTGCCGCCGGTCCGGAACACGGGCACGTCACCTTCCTCGGTGCCGGACCCGGGGATCCGGGACTGCTGACTCTGCGCGCCGTGGAGGCACTGTCCCACGCGGACGTCCTGATCGCCGAGCCCGAGGTGCTCGATGTGATCCGGACGCACGCGCGGCAGGGCGTCTCCGTCGTGCACACCGACGGGGACCTGTCCACGTCGCCACCGGGCACGCCGCAGCTCACGGTCGTTGACGGCACGTCAACCACCGCCGCTGCCCCGTCTCCTGCCCGGGATGCCGCTCATCTTGTCATGGAGGCCGCGCGGGGCGGCAGGCGGGTGGTGCGTGCGGTCCCGGGTGACCCCGGGCTCGACACGGACGCCGCCGAGGAGATGCTGGCGTGCGCCGCGGCCGGGGTGCCCTTCGAGGTCGTACCCGGCGTGGCGGCCGCGGTCGGTGTGCCGGCGTACGCCGGTGTGCCGCTGCGGGACGCGGACGGCGCGGACGTCCGGTTCGTGGACGCCCGTACCGCCTCCGACCGCTGCTGGACCGAGGTCGGCGCCTCCGACGGCACGGTGGTCGTCTCCACCACCCTGGACGCGGT
>NZ_JBMVFA010000106.1:0-435 GCF_049543595.1 Kitasatospora sp. NPDC094028
GTCGTTCTGCTTGAGGGGGATAATGGTCGCCTCGGGGGCGAGGCCCACGAATCCCGTTCCCGCCATGGGCCGGGCGGCGATGATGCCGGCCACGCGGGTGCCGTGGCCGACGGTGTCCGTCGTGCCGTTCGCCTTGCCCCGGTCGATCTTCTGGCCCTTGCGGTTCTTCGCCGGCAGGAAGTTGGCCCCGCTGGAGGCGTCCACCGCATGGGCGAGCTGGGGGTTCTGGGTGTCCACGCCGGTGTCGATGACCGCGACGCGCACCCCCTTGCCCTTGGACTGGCTCCACAGCTCGTCCAGCAGCACGCGTTGCAGGGCCCAGGGGCGCCCGGGGTACACCTTGTTCGGGAAGTTGCACTGGTCGGCGAAGGAGTCGGCGGCGGCGGGCGGGGTCAGGGCGACGGTGGCGGTGCACAGCGTGGCGGCCGCGATCGC
>NZ_JBMVFA010000106.1:445-1242 GCF_049543595.1 Kitasatospora sp. NPDC094028
GTACGGCACGTGGCTTCTCCTATGAACCCTGCGGCTGGCTCGCCGCGGTGGTCGACAGGCGGGGGCCGGTCGGCAGGAACACGGACCAGGCGACCGGGATCGGCGCGGGGTCCAGACCGGTGTATCCGAGCCGGGTCTGGGCCAGTTGGGCCTCCTGCTGGAGCTCCTTGCGCTGCTTGTCCGTCATGCCGTACTCGGTGCCCTGGGAGCCGCTGTCGGCGTTGGACTGCATGGCGTAGCGCAGGCCCGTGTCGGTGACGAGGAAGACACCGCCCGCCTTGGTGTCCGTGCCCTGGAACTGGCGGTAGAGCTGGCCCGAGCCGGGGGTGACGTAGGCGCTCGACGAGCCGGTGGGCAGCTCGGCCGGGAAGTCGGTGCCCGCCCAGGTACCGAGGGTCGTGGTGCCGTTGCCGGAGTCGACGTGGTCGAGGACGTTGCAGACGGTGTCGCGGCTGCCGCTCGTGGTGCCCGCGTCGTTGACGACCTTCGGGGTGAGGGCCGGCCACTTGCGGTCGGCCGCGAACGCGGTCGAGCCGGGCACGAAGGCGCCCGCGCTGACGTCGAGGGCCTTGCTCGCCTGGTTGAGCCCGACGAGGTCCTTGCTGTTGAGGAGCAGCTTGGCGGTGAAGTCGGAGACGGGCAGGACCTTGCCCTGTTCGACGACGTAGAACTGCTGACGGTCGCCGTTGGGGGCCCGCAGGACCATGCCGACCTTGTTCGCGGCGGCCGGCAGGCTGCCCTGGACACCGGCGGGCGTGCCCGCGTTTCCCTCGATCCGGGGAAACTCGATCGGGTCG
>NZ_JBMVFA010000107.1:0-1230 GCF_049543595.1 Kitasatospora sp. NPDC094028
CTAGTGCCGCATCAGGCAACGTTCGCCCCGTTGCGGCATGCTGTCCGGTTGCCGTTGGCGGCAACCGGACAGTCAGAATGATCACGTGGCTGAACGCGTGCAGGTCCGTGAGATCGATGACGACGAGGGCAGACGGCTGCTGCGGGTCGTCCGCCGGGGCACTGGGTCGGTGGTGACCTGGCGGCGGGCCCAGATGGTGCTGCTGTCCGCCCAGCGCATGCCTGTGGCGAAGATCGCCGAGGTCACGTTCACGAGCGCGGACCGGGTCCGCGACGTGATCCACAACTTCAACGCCGACGGCTTCGACTCGCTCTACCCGAAGTACAAGGGCGGACGGCCGAGGACGTTCACGCTGCCGGAGCGCCGCGAGGTCAAGAAGATCGCGAAGTCCAAGCCGGCCGAGCACGGCCTGCCGTTCTCGACCTGGAGCCTGGCCAAGCTGGCCGACTTCCTGGTCGCCGAGGGGGTGGTCGACGACATCAGCCACGAGGGCCTTCGGGTCCTGCTCCGCGAGGAGGGCGTCTCGTTTCAACGCGTGAAGACCTGGAAGACCTCCCGTGACCCCGACTACGCCGCGAAGAAGGCCCGGGTCGAGCACCTCTACGCGATCGCGGACGGCGAGGTCATACCCGAGGACGGCGAACCCGAAGTCGTCTTCTGCCTGGACGAGTTCGGCCCGCTCAACCTCCAGCCCCACCCCGGCCGGCAGTGGGCCGAACGCGGCGGGAAGCATAAGGACATCGACCGCGATCCCCGGCCCCGGCGGCGGGCGACCTACACCCGCCCGCACGGAGTCCGACACCTGTTCGCCGCCTACGACCTGGCCAAGGACCAACTCTACGGGCACGTCAAGAAGACCAAGAACCGCTCCAAGTTCCTCGAGTTCTGCCGCTACCTGCGCTCGCTGCACCCGATGGACGTGCGGATCGCGATCGTCTGCGACAACTACTCGCCGCACCTGACCACCAAGCGGTGCCAGCGGGTCGGAACATGGGCCGAGGCGAACAACGTCGAGATTGCCTACACCCCGACCAACAGCTCCTGGCTCAACCGGATCGAGGCCCAGTTCACCGCCCTGCGCTACTTCGCCCTCGACGGCACCGACCACCCCAGCCACAAGGAACAGGGCAGCATGATCCGCCGCTACATCATCTGGCGGAACAAGCACGCCGCCGACGAACGACTACGCGAAGTCGTCACCAGGGCGAACGTTGCCTGATGCGGCACTAG
>NZ_JBMVFA010000108.1:0-1223 GCF_049543595.1 Kitasatospora sp. NPDC094028
GTTGTCCGGGTGAAGCTGGAGCCGTCGCCGTTCCAGGCGGACGCGCTCGCTGCGACGCTGCGCGCGTGCAACAGGGCTGCGAACCACATCTCTCGCGTCGCTTTCGAGAAGAAGGAGATCCGGCGTAACGGCTTGCAGCCGCTGGTGTACCGGCGTGTCAAGGACGAATACGACCTGGGAGCGCAGGCCGCCGTCAGGTCGGTGAAGAAGGTCTGCGACGCCTACGCAACGTTGCGGGCGAATGTCAAGGCCGGGAACCTGGGGCCGAAAGGGTCGAAGCGACGGAACAAGGCCGAGTCCAAGCCGATTAGCTTCCATGACGATGCGGCGCAGCCGTTCGATGACCGGATGCTGACGTGGAACACCGACACGAGGACTGTGTCCATCTGGACAACGGCCGGGCGGTTGAAGGGCATCGGGTTCCGCTGCTCTCCGGGCGCGCTCAAGATGATTGCCGACCATCGGCAGGGCGAATCGGATCTGGTGCTCCGCGAAGGTCGGTGGTATCTGTTCGCGACCTGCGACATCCCCGGACCTCTGGTATTCGAACCGGCCGACTGGCTCGGGGTGGACCTCGGGATCGTCAACATCGCCACCACCTCCGACGGCGAGGTCATGTCCGGGCGGCGTCTGGAGCGCTACCGCAAGCGCATGCGCGTCCTGACGGCGAAGCTCCAGACCAAGAAGACCAAGAACGCGAAGCGTCGCCTGAAGGCGATCCGTCGCCGCGAGGCCCGGTTCGCCACCGACACCAACCACCGCATCTCCAAGACCATCGTCACCACCGCTGAACGCACCTCGCGCGGGATCGCCCTGGAAGACCTGACGGGCATCCGCGAGAGGGTCAAGGCCAGGCACGAGCAGCGGTACCGCCTCCACTCCTGGGCGTTTGCCCAGCTCGGAGCCTTCGTGGAGTACAAGGCCCAGCGCGCCGGAGTCCCGGTCGTGCGCGTTAATCCGGCCTGTACCTCCCGTCAGTGCTCTACCTGCTGGCACACCCACAAACAGAACCGAGTGGACCAGGCCACGTTCGCGTGCCGATCCTGCGGGAGCACCATGCACGCGGATGTCAACGGCTCCCGCAACATCCGTCATCGCGCGGCTGATGCGTGGCAGCGGGGCGCAGTCAACCGCCCCAGCAGCGCCTCGCGCTGCTGAGACGAGGTGACCACCGGTGGGGCGACTCATCGGACACATGGTTAACCTCAAGCCCGGGACTTTAG
>NZ_JBMVFA010000109.1:0-1219 GCF_049543595.1 Kitasatospora sp. NPDC094028
GCTCGCCGCCGTGGAAGCGCACCTCCAGCCCCGAGGGCCGGGGCGAGCCGTCCCGGCGCAGGGTGACGAGGACGTGGTGCCGGAAGGCGCCGAAGCGCCGCTCGACGGCCGCCGCGAAGTCCGGTTCGGCCGTGGTGAAGTCCGCCCAGTTCATACCGGTCGAGTGTGCTTGCCTGACCCGACATCTCCTGTCGCCTTTCCCATCTGCGCGGCATCTTTACGGAACAGCCCTGCCTTTTTGGGCTGACCGGCGGTAACTTCCGGCCCGTACCGCCCTACCAGCGCTGGAGGACCTATGTCCGGGCCCACCCCGCCGCTGCCGCTGTCCACCGACCAGCTGCAGTTCGCCATGCCGCCGATGCACGACTCGGTCGAGGACGAGCGCCGGCACCGCAAGGAACGGCTCGCCGGAGCCCTGCGGATCTTCGGGCGGAACGGCTTCGAGGACGGCGTCTCCGGCCACATCACCGCCCGGGACCCGGAGTTCAGCGACTGCTTCTGGGTCAACCCCTTCGGCATGCCCTTCCGGCACGTCACCGTGGGCGACCTCGTCCTCGTCAACCAGGACGGACAGGTCATCGAGGGCCGCTACCACGTCAACCAGGCCGCCTTCACCGTGCACGCCCAGGTCCACGCCGCCCGCCCGGACGTCGTCGCCGTCGCCCACTGCCACTCCGTGCACGGCCGCGCCCTCGCCGCCCTCGGCGACCTCGTCGACCCCCTCACCCAGGAGAGCTGCGCCTTCTACGAGGACGCCGCCCTCTACGACGCCTACACCGGCGTCACCGTCGACGCCGAGGAGGGCCGCCGCATCGCCTCGGCGCTCGGCTCCCGCAAGGCGCTGGTGCTGCGCAACCACGGGCTGCTCACCGTCGGCGGCTCCGTGGACGCCGCCGCCTGGTGGTTCCTGTCCATGGACCGCTCCTGCCAGGTGCAACTGCTGGCCCGCGCGGCCGGCCGCCCGGTCCTGATCGAGCACAAGCTCGCCGTCGCCACCCGCGAACAACTCGGCGGCGACCTCGTGGCCTGGATCAACTACCAGCCCCTCTGGCAGGAGATCACCCGCAGCGAACCCGACCTGCTCGGCTGAGCCCGGCAGCGATCGGGAGTGGTCGGGAGTGGTTGGGAGCGGTCGTCAGCGGTAGGGGGCAGTTGGAGGTGACGGGGGCGGTTGGGGGTGGCGGGGGTGACCGGGGGGCTAGGGCGACCGGGGGGCTAG
>NZ_JBMVFA010000110.1:0-1210 GCF_049543595.1 Kitasatospora sp. NPDC094028
GTCGGCGGCCCGATCCTCTCGGCGTCCTCGTACTTCATGAAGTCCCCGCCGGTGCAGTACTTCGACGACGAGGCCCGCGAGAACGTCGAGAAGTTCATCCGCGGCGACGTCGAGCGCTAGAGCTCGGCACCGCCCCACGGGGAGCCGCTCGTACAAAAATCGCTCCTGCCAGGGCTGTGAAGGTCCCCGGGTCCCGACCCGGGGACCTTCCGCATATGTGAGGCTGTGCCCCATGCCCGTCGTCCGTGACCTGCGCGTCCTGCTGCGCCTGCGGTACTTCCGGCGCCTGCTGTACGTCCGCCTGCTGTCCCAGGGCGCCGACGGCGTCTACCAGGTCGCGCTCGCCGCCTATGTCGTCTTCTCCCCGGAGAAGCAGACCTCGGCGGCCGCGATCGCCTCGGCGATGGCGGTGCTGCTTCTCCCCTATTCACTCGTCGGCCCCTTCGCGGGCGTCCTGCTGGACCGCTGGCAGCGCCGCCAGGTGTTCGTCCACGGCAATCTGCTGCGCGCCCTGCTGGCCCTCGGCACCGCCGTGCTGATGGCGGGCGACGCCCCCGCCTGGCTCTTCTACGTCTCGGCGCTGTGTGTCACGGCCGTCAACCGCTTCATCCTCGCCGGGCTGTCCGCGGCCCTGCCCCGCGTGGTCGACACCGAGCGCCTGGTGATCGCCAACTCGCTGTCCCCGACGGCCGGCACGCTCGCCGCGACCGCCGGGGGCGGGCTCGCGTTCGCGGTACGGCTGCTGTCCTCGGGCTCCGACGCCGCGGTGGTGCTCCTGGGCGCCCTGCTCTATCTGTGCGCGGGAGTGGTCTCCCTGAGCATGGCGCCCGCCCTTCTCGGGCCCGACCGGCAGCAGCTGCAACCGCACCTGGCGACCGCGCTCGCCGCCACGGCTCGCGATCTGCTCGCCGCGATCCGGCATCTGGCCGCGCCCCGCCGCAGGGCGGCGGCCTGGGCACTGGCCTCGATGACGCTGATGCGCTTCTGCTACGGCGCGCTCCTCGTCCTGCTGCTCATGCTGTGCCGCTACACCCTCTCGTCCGGGCCCGAGGAAGGGCTGCGGCTGCTCGGTCTGGCGCTGGCCCTGTCCGGCGCCGGGTTCTTCGTGGCGGCCGCGGTGACCCCCTGGGCGGCCGGACGGCTGGGACCGCTGCGCTGGATCGTGGTGTGCTCGGCGGCGGCCGCGGTACTGGAACCCGCACTCGGTCTG
>NZ_JBMVFA010000111.1:0-1204 GCF_049543595.1 Kitasatospora sp. NPDC094028
ACTGGGGGTGAGTCCTTCGGACCGCGCCCGCGCCCGCGACGGACGGTTCGCCGGACTGTGGTTCCTTGCCCCACGTGGGCTGCGGACCTCACCGACCCGGTCCTTCTTTGTCACTCTCACCTTCAGAGTGCTAACGCAATGATTAGCACTCGGCATGCCCGAGTGCAAGGTGCGCCCGCGCAGCGGGCTCGTTCAGGGGTGGTGGTCGGGTGACGGGCGGGCGCGAGCGCCCCGGCCCTCCCCGGGCACACCGAAGGGCCCGCACCCTGTGCGAGGTGCGGGCCCTTCGGTAGAGAAACGTTTCAGACGGCGACGCGAACCATGTCGGCCTGCGGACCCTTCTGGCCCTGCGAGATCTCGAACTCCACTCGCTGGCCCTCCTCCAGGGTGCGGTAGCCGTCCATCTGAATGGCGCTGTAATGGACGAAGACGTCCGCACCACCGTCGACCGCGATGAAGCCGTACCCCTTCTCCGCGTTGAACCACTTGACGGTGCCCTGAGCCATGCCTAACTCCCCTATTACTGGCCCTTGCACAGATCCACACTTCGCGGACCCGGGTCAGACCTCGCCCCCCAATGCGTCGGGGGCGTGCGCCGGAACGCGTCGACCGCGGCTGAATGTATCTGTCCAACTGCCGTCTGCAACAGGTCAATTGGACGAGAATTCTGGACGCGAACGATCCGGAATGTGGGGAGAATTCACCCGAATTCAGGGCAAGTCGGGCCCCGTAAAAGACACAAAAGCCGCGGAAAGGCCGTGCATTTTGGCTACTTCTTATCGGGACCGCGGAAGAGAACCGAGGGCTTACCCTCGATCACCGGAGGGCGCGTTCCCCAACTGTACCGCGCTCAATCACACAGAATTGCCCCCTCCGCTTCTCTCACGGAGAGGGCAATCCGATGTACTTTCGGTGACCATCATTACCTAAGGTAATGATCGATCATTCGGTCAGCAGCCGCCGGCCACCGCCGGGATGATGGAGACGCCCGCGCCGTCCGGGGTGGAGGTCGCGAGGCCCTGCTCGAAACGGACGTCGTCGTCGTTGACGTAGACGTTCACGAACCGGCGCAGCTTGCCCTGGTCGTCCAGGACGCGGGCGGCGATGCCGGTGTGGTTCTTCTCCAGGTTCTCGATGACCTCGCCGAGGGTCGTGCCCTCGGCGGCGACCTCGGCCTGTCCGCCGGTGTAGGTGCGCAGGATGG
>NZ_JBMVFA010000112.1:0-1200 GCF_049543595.1 Kitasatospora sp. NPDC094028
CTCGCCGTCGTCATCTCCCTCATCCAGTTCGCCGGCGACTTCGCGGCCCGCGCCCTGCACCGCCGCGGCGGCCGCTCGGGCCCCGGGCCCAGGCTGCGGCTGCTGAAGGCCAAGGGCGACAAGGAGCCGGACACGGACACGGCCGAGGTCGCCAAGGCCGCGTAGGCACCGGCCGGCCCGCGCGTCGAAACGTTTCTGCTGAGCGGCCGCCCCCAGAACTTCCCGTCGCCCACCCGTCACCCGACCACCACCCCTCAACGAGGCGCTCCGCGCCCCACCCCCTCATCCGGGGTCGCACCACCCTTAAGGAAAGGCACTTTTCGTGCGTAACACCGCCAAGCTCACCACCGCCGTCCTCGCCGCCGGAGCCCTCACCTTCGGGCTGACCGCCTGCGGCTCCGGAAACTCCTCCGCCTCCCACGACTACAGCGGACCGCTGGTCGTCGCCGCCAGCCCGGTCCCGCACGCCGAGATCCTGAACTTCGTCGAGAAGAACCTCGCGAAGAAGGCCGGGCTCGACCTCCAGGTCAAGGAGTTCACCGACTACATCACGCCGAACACGGCGACCGAGGACGGCTCGGTGGGCGCCAACTACTTCCAGAACCAGCCGTACCTGGACGACTTCAACAAGAAGCGCGGCACCCACATCGTGCCCGTCGTCACGGTGCACCTGAAGAGCGGTGCGACCGTCGCCGTCCCCAACGACGCCGTCAACGAGGGCCGCGCCCTGAAGCTGCTCGCCGACAACGGGCTCATCACCCTCAAGTCCGGCGCCGGCAACGAGGCCACCCCCGAGGACATCGCCAAGAACCCCAAGCACCTCCAGTTCAAGGAGGTCGAGGCGGCCCAGACCCCGCGCTCCCTGGACGACGTGGACGCGGCGGTCGTCAACGGCAACTACGCCATCTCCGCGGGCCTCAGGCCCGCCAAGGACGCCCTCGTCCTGGAGTCCGCGAAGAACAACCCGTACGGCAACTTCCTCGCGGTGAAGAAGGGCAACGAGAACGACCCCCGGGTCAAGAAGCTCGCCAAGCTCCTCACCTCGCCCGAGGTCAAGAAGTTCATCGAGGACAAGTACCAGGGCTCGGTCATCCCGTCCTTCTGATCCGGCCACCGGCAGCGCACGGCATCGCGACGCACGGGGTCCGCTCCCTCACCGGGAGTGGACCCCGTCGTGCGGTTCGGTGGTTTCATGCTGCA
>NZ_JBMVFA010000113.1:0-1185 GCF_049543595.1 Kitasatospora sp. NPDC094028
GGCCAGTAGTGCTCGTGCTGGAAGGCGTAGGTGGGCAGGTCGGCGCAGTGGGCGTTGGTGCCGTCGAAGAGCCGCGCCCAGTCGACCGGGACGCCGGTGACGTGCAGCCGGGCCAGGGCCGTGACGAGGGTGTGCTCCTCCAGCCGGTCTCGGCGCAGCAGCGGGAGTGCGGGGGCGTCGGAGTCCTGCTGGGCGAGGGCCGTGAGGACTCCGTCCGGGCCGAGCTCGACGAAGGCGGTGGCGCCGGCCTCGCGCAGGGCGTGGAGACCGTCGGCGAAGCGGACGGTCTCGCGGACGTGGCGTACCCAGTAGTCGGGGGTGGTGACGTCCGCACCCAGACCGCCGGTGAGGTTGGAGACCAGCGGGATCGAAGGGGCCTGGTACCTCAGCCCGTTCAGGACCTCGCGGAAGTCCTCCAGCATCGGATCCATCAGCGGTGAGTGGAACGCGTGCGAGACGCGCAGCCGCGTGGTCTTGCGATCGGCGAAGCGCGCCTCGATCGCCGCAACGGCGTCCTGCGTTCCCGAGACGACGACGGACGACGGGCCGTTGACGGCGGCGATCGACACGAAGTCGCCCAGCAACGGCAGGACTTCGTCCTCCGTCGCCCGCACCGCGAGCATCGCGCCGCCCTCGGGCAGCGCCTGCATCAGCCGGCCACGAGCGCTCACCAGCGTGCACGCGTCCGCCAGCGAGAACACCCCGGCCACATGCGCCGCCGCGATCTCACCGATCGAGTGCCCGGCCACGAACTCCGGCTCCACACCCAACGATTCCAGCAGCCGGAACAGCGCCACCTCGACAGCGAACAACCCGGCCTGGGCGAACTCCGTCCGGTTCAACAGCTCCGCATCACCGCCCCACACCACATCCCGCAGATCCGGATCCAGCTCCGCGCACACCGCGTCGAACGCCTCCGCGAACACCGGGAACCGGGCAGACAACTCCCGCCCCATCCCCAGGCGCTGCGACCCCTGCCCCGAGAACAGGAACGCCGCCGACCGCTCCCCCGCCACCCCACGCGCAACCTCGGCGCCATCCACCCACACCGCCCGGTACCGGAACCGCGAGCGCCCCGCCAACGACAGCCCGACGTCCACCGGCGAGCCCCCGACCCCGGCGAGCCGCTCCAGCTGCGCGTCCAGCGCCGCCTCCGACTTCGCCGACACCACCCACGGCACCACA
>NZ_JBMVFA010000114.1:0-918 GCF_049543595.1 Kitasatospora sp. NPDC094028
GGTGCCGTCCTTCGGCAGCCGGGCGAGCATCTGCTCGACCTCGGGGATGAGCAGCTCCAGGTGGCCGCGCAGTTGGCCGATGAGGATGTCGAGGTTCTCGGGCGTCGGCGGCGGCGCGTCGGTCTCGCCTTCGGACCCGAGCGCTCGGACGACGGTCTCGCGCATGGTGATGGTGTCCACGGGCGCCGTGCCGGCGGTTTGCTTCGCGGGGGCGCTCATCGGGTCACCGGCAGCACGACGCGGTGGAGCGGGCACTGGCACGCCGGGTAGGAGTCGGGCTGGGGCAGCGGCGGCAGCTTGCCGTCGACGGCCACGGTGACCGTGCCGCGGTCCTGGGTGATCGTGCCGTAGCGGTCCACGGTGTAGACCCGCATCGTCATCCGGCCACCCCGTGCGTTCGTCGGCGTCTGGGCGGTAGCGTTTGTCATGTCGACGCTCCCTGTCGGGTTTGAGCGTTGGCCACACCCGGGGCCGTTCGCGCGGTCGCCGAGCCTTGCGTGGCACCTGCCAGGCGCGGTCGACTCGGCGTCATCCGGGGCCGACAGCCGCACGAGCGGACCTGCCAGACTCTGGTCGCGCCGGAGACGACGACTTCGCCCGCCACGCGTAGAGGACGGTTCACGGCTCCGCAGTCGAAGCACGCCTCGCCGTGAAGGCGGACGATGCTCACACGACGGTCAACGACCGCTGGCGTGAGCGAACGTGCTTCCTGCATCTTCCGTGCCCATCCTTGGTGCCTGCGCGTGGGACTCATGTTGGGGCTGAGGAAGCATCACAAGTACCCCGGTGAGGGGTACTTGGGAACGGGTTGTGCTCAGGTTGCGGCGCACCACTCCGCGAAGGACGTCAGTGTCTCCGAGTCGGCGCGGCGCAGGCGCCGCAGCGTCGAAGCGTCTTCGCGGACCCAGGGATGGTCAC
>NZ_JBMVFA010000114.1:928-1176 GCF_049543595.1 Kitasatospora sp. NPDC094028
GTATGTTGAGGTGCGATCTTGCGAGCGACCTTCAGTGACTCGAACGCGCCGTCGGGCATGCCCGCCCAGAGCTGGGCGCGCGCCAGCTCGATGTAGAAGCCCGAGCGGCGCTCTGCACCGAGGCCGGCTGGAGGCTTCCACTCGTGTGTGACGTCCAGGGCAGCGCTCGCGTGGTCGCCACCCAGGCTGACCGCGACCGACACCTGGTGAATGCGTACGGAGTCGGGCCCGAATGCGGTGCCGTAGTA
>NZ_JBMVFA010000115.1:0-1161 GCF_049543595.1 Kitasatospora sp. NPDC094028
AAGCTGGTCGCCGGGTTGTTCCTGATCGCCACCGGGGTGGTGTACGCCGGGGACGCGGGCGGCCTGTGGAAGACCCCGTGGTTCGCGATCGTCCCGCTGGTGGTGGGCGGCCTGTGCCTGGCCGGGGCCACGGCGACGCTCAACCGGGTGATACGGGGGCGGGGCGGGACCGAGCGGGGCTAGCCGGCTCGACGGTCTCCGGAGTCACCGACGGGGCGAGGCCACGCGACGGCGCGCCGCTGCGGTGCCCGACGGTTCCGGCGACCGCGACGGTTTCGGGGACCGCCGGCGACCGCGACGGTTCTACGACTCCGGCGGCTCCGACGGCTTCCGGCACGGCGCCGGGGCGCCGGGGCGCCGGGGCGCCGGCGGCACGACATGGCGGCGCCCAGCCGGTCGGCCCGAGGTCCCGGGTCCCGGGTCCCGAGAGAGCCCCCGGAGAGGCCGGGAAGTGTCCCGCGGGCAGTCGGCCCGCGAGCCAACCCCGCGCCTCGGATCTGCACCTCGGGTCGGCACCTCGGGTCTGCACCCCCGGATCTGGAGCCCCGGCTCCGCAATCAACCCCACGGCCCCGGTCCCGGCCCCACCTGCCCACCCCCTGACCTGCCTCGCCCCCCTCGACCGCCCTACCCCCCTCGACCGACCGCCCCCTCCTCGACCGCCCTACAGATATCCGAGCGACCTCTGTCGGCCCCGGGCGCGCCATGCGGCGTCCAGGGAGAGGTACGGCGCACCGGCGAGGATCAGGGGCAGCCAGGCCATCAGGTAGGCGAGGTCGTTGCCGTAGTAGTACGGGGTCGTGGCCCAGCTCATGGTCAGCCACAGGCTGAGCGAGATCAGCGCGCCGCCCAGTGCGGCGAGGCGGCCGAGCAGTCCGAGGAGGGTGGCGATGCCGACGGCCAGTTCGCCGAGGGCGATGGCGTAGCCGAAGCCCACCGGGCTCTTCAGGGCGAGGTCGATCAGGGCGGGGAGGGCGGCGGTGCCGCGGGCCGCGTGCATGGTGTCGCCGATCGAACCGGCGCCGGCGGCCCTCATGAAGGTGCTGTCGGTGAGCTTGTCCAGGCCCGCGTAGAGGAAGGTGGCGCCGAGGAAGACGCGCAGGGGCAGCAGGGCGTAGTGGGCGGCGGTGTCCCGCCAGCCGTTGCGGCTGTTCAGCCGGGT
>NZ_JBMVFA010000116.1:0-1145 GCF_049543595.1 Kitasatospora sp. NPDC094028
CTTGACGAGCTTCTCCAGCACCACCGAGCGGGCGGGCATGTTGATGCCGAGCGCGAGGGTCTCGGTCGCGAACACGGCCTTGACCAGGCCGCGCACGAACAGCTCCTCCACGACCTCCTTGAAGGTCGGCAGCATGCCCGCGTGATGGGCGGCGATGCCCCGCTCCAGGCCCTCCAGCCACTCGTAGTACCCGAGGACGTGCAGATCCTCCGAGGCGATGTGCGCGGTGCGCTCCTCGACCAGGGCCCGGACCCGCTCCCGCGCCTCCTCGTCGTTCAGCCGCAGCCCCGCGTACAGGCACTGCTGTACGGCGGCCTCGCAGCCGGCGCGGCTGAAGATGAAGGTGATGGCGGGCAGCAGGCCCTCGGCGTCCAGGCGCTCGATGACCTCGGGCCTGCCCGGCGTCCACGCCCGCGAACGCTGCCTGCGCTCCCGCTCCCGGTCGGCCTCCCGCATGGAGCGCCCCCGGCGGCGGTCCTGGTACGACGGCCGGGTCGCCTCCATCCGCGCGAGGCGCGCCAGGTCGGGGTTGACGGCCTTCTTGTGGCCCTCCCCCTCCTCGAACAGGTCGTACATCCGCCGCCCGGCCAGCACATGCTGGAACAGCGGCACGGGCCGGTGCTCGGAGACGATCACCTCGGTGTCGCCGCGGACGGTGTCCAGCCAGTCGCCGAACTCCTCCGCGTTCGACACGGTCGCCGACAGCGAGACCAGGGTCACGGAGGGCGGCAGGTGGATGATCACCTCCTCCCAGACGGCGCCGCGGAAGCGGTCGGAGAGGTAGTGCACCTCGTCCATGACCACATGGCCGAGGCCCAGCAGGGTCTGGGAGCCCGCGTACAGCATGTTCCGCAGCACCTCGGTCGTCATGACGACGATCGGGGCGTCGGAGTTCACGCTGTTGTCGCCGGTGAGCAGGCCGACCTTGTCCGCGCCGTAGCGGCGGCACAGGTCGGCGTACTTCTGGTTCGACAGCGCCTTGATGGGTGTCGTGTAGAAGCACTTCTTGCCCTGGAGCAGGGCGAGGTGCACGGCGAACTCGCCCACGATCGTCTTGCCCGAACCGGTGGGGGCGGCGACCAGCACGCCCTTGCCGGCTTCGAGTGCCTGGCAGGCCGCGATCTGGAAGGGGTCGAGGCCGAAGT
>NZ_JBMVFA010000117.1:0-1143 GCF_049543595.1 Kitasatospora sp. NPDC094028
GTACGCCCTGATCATGGCGAACACCGACTACATCCAGTTCTTCCTCACCGACGTCCATGTCTCCGTCACCGGTGACACCGCGCTGGTCACCTGCACCGAGAACATCCTCAGCGGCGGGCCTGCCCCGGCGGAGGGCGACGAGCTCGGGCCGCTGGTCGGTCAGCTCGTCGTCGCCACCAACGTGTTCCGGCGCACACCCGAGGGCTGGAAGCTCTGGTCGCACCACGCCTCCCCCGTGCTCGCCGAGAGCGACGACGACGAGGCCGACGACGACGGCGCGAACGGGCTGAATCCGGACGACGGCCCCCTCGGCTGAGCGGGTAGGGGAAGGGGGGTGGCCGGGCGGTTCCCGGAAGTGGTTGGAATCACCTACCCCGGGGTATGAGCGGCTACCAGCCCCGACGCGACCGCGTTCACCGGGGAAAACAGGCGGTGAATCCGGCCGCTGCCGGCCGCGCCCGCGCCCCTGGGGCCCGGCGCTGTCGGTGCCCGCAGGTAGATTCGTGTGCGACCGGTGTCTCGCACGCACGCGGTACGACCGGTCGTTCCCGACGATTGCAGGAGTGATTCGCGTGGATCGTGTCGCGCTGCGCGGCCTGAAGGCTCGCGGGCACCATGGCGTGTTCCCCAGGGAACGCGAGGAGGGCCAGACCTTCCTCGTGGACCTGGTCCTGGGCCTGGACACCCGGCCGGCCGCGGCCGACGACGACCTGACGAAGACCGTGCACTACGGCGTCGTGGCCGAGGAGGTCGTGGCCGTGGTCGAGGGCGAGCCGGTGAACCTCGTCGAGACCCTCGCCGAGCGGATCGCCCAGACCTGCCTGAAACACGAGGGGGTCGAGGAGGTCGAGGTGTGCGTCCACAAGCCGGACGCCCCGATCACCGTCCCCTTCGACGACGTGACCGTCACCATCATCCGGAGCCGAGTATGACCCGACCTTTCGTCCAGGGTCACAGTGACCCGACCGTCCAGCCGGTGCCCGCCTCGGTCGTCGAGCGGGTGGACGCGGCGGACACCACCCTCCAGAACCCCAAGTGGGCCGTGATCTCCATCGGTTCCAACCTCGGCAACCGCCTGGAGACCCTCCAGGGCGCCGTGGACGCGCTGGAGGACACGCCCGGCGTCCGGGTGAAGGCCGTGTC
>NZ_JBMVFA010000118.1:0-1125 GCF_049543595.1 Kitasatospora sp. NPDC094028
CTGATGGCCCGCGCCTACTGGCGCACCCATGGGCTGGACGTGCGGATCACCCGGTGCTCCAACAACTACGGGCCGTACCAGCATGTGGAGAAACTCGTCCCGCTGTTCGTCACACGGCTGCTGACGGGCGGGACCCTGCCGCTGTACGGGGACGGGACCAACGTCCGGGAGTGGATCCATGTCGAGGACCACTGCCGCGCCGTCCACCTGGTCCTGACCGGGGGCCGGGCCGGCGAGGTCTACAACATCGGCGGCGGCACCGCGCTGACCAACCGGCGGCTGACCGAGCTGCTGCTCGGGCTGTGCGACGCGGGCTGGGACCGGGTGCGGCACGTCGAGGACCGCAAGGGGCACGACCTGCGGTACGCCATCGACGACGCCAAGATCCGGGCGGAACTCGGCTGGCGCCCGCGGGTGTCCTTCGAGGAGGGGCTGAGCGGCGTCGTGGAGTGGTACCGCGCGAATCCCGCCTGGTGGAAGTCGCTGGAGGCGGCGCGATGAGCGACATCGAGCGGCTCGAGCGGTCGGCGCGCACCCCCGACAGCGCGGTGACGCCCAACGCCGAGTTCGACGCCTGGTTCACCGAGCAGCGCCGCACCAACCGCTACGCGGTCGAGCGCATCCCGTTCTCGCAGCTGGTCGGCTGGAACTTCCGCGACGACACCGGTGACCTGGTGCACGAGAGCGGGAGGTTCTTCTCGGTGGAGGGCCTGCGGGTGGACACCGCATGGGAGGGCACGGAGCACTCCTGGACCCAGCCCATCATCAACCAGCCCGAGATCGGCATCCTGGGCATCCTCGTCAAGGAGTTCGACGGGGTGCTGCACTGCCTGATGCAGGCCAAGATGGAACCGGGCAACCTGGACACCGTGCAGCTGTCGCCCACGGTCCAGGCGACCCGCAGCAACTACACCGGGGTGCACCGCGGCGCCCCGGTCCGCTACCTCGAGTACTTCAAGCCACCGCGGCGCGGACGGGTGGTCCACGACTCCCTCCAGTCCGAACAGGGCTCGTGGTTCCTGCGCAAGCGCAACCGCAACATGGTGGTCGAGGCCATCGGCGACGTCCCCGAGCACGAGGACTTCCGCTGGCTCACCATCGGCCAGATCCACCGGCTGCTCATGC
>NZ_JBMVFA010000119.1:0-1112 GCF_049543595.1 Kitasatospora sp. NPDC094028
CCATCTTGCCGAGCGCGATCTTGCCCTGCGGCACGAGCACGGCCGAGACCATGCCGGCGCGCACGGCGTACGCCGCGGCGGAGGCGGAGGTGTTGCCGGTGGACGCGCAGATGACGGCCTTGGCCCCCTCCTCCTTCGCCCTGGAGATGGCCATCGTCATGCCGCGGTCCTTGAAGGACCCGGTCGGGTTCGCGCCCTCCACCTTGAGGTGGACCTCGCAGCCGGTGCGCTCGGAGAGCACCTGCGCGGGCACGAGGGGCGTGCCGCCCTCTCGGAGCGTCACGACCGGCGTGGTGTCGGAAACCGGCAGCCGGTCCCGGTACTCCTCGATGATTCCGCGCCACTGGTGGGTCATTGCTCGTTACTCTCCTTCAACCCGCATGATGCTGGCGACACCCCGCACGGTGTCGAGCTTGCGCAGCGCCTCGACGGTACCGGTCAGGGCGGCGTCCAGGGCTCGGTGGGTGACGACGACGAGGGACGCCTCGCCGTCCTTGCCCGACTGCCGAACGGTGTCGATGGACACCCCGTGCTCGGCGAAGACCGTGGCGACCTGGGCGAGGACACCCGGTTTGTCGGCCACGTCCAGGCTGATGTGGTACCGCGTGACGACATCGCCCATCGGGGAGACCGGCAGCGCGGCGTACGCCGACTCGCCGGGCCCCTTGGTGCCGTTGAGCTTGTTGCGGCAGACGGCGACGAGGTCGCCGAGCACGGCGGAGGCGGTCGGGGAACCGCCGGCGCCGGGGCCGTAGAACATCAGCTGGCCGGCCGCGTCGCTCTCCACGAAGACGGCGTTGTACGCGCCGCGCACGGAGGCGAGGGGGTGGCTCAGCGGGATCATGGCGGGGTGCACGCGCGCCGTGACGGACGCGCCGTCCGCCGCCCGCTCGCAGATGGCGAGCAGCTTGATGGTGCAGCCCATCTGCCTGGCCGAGCGGAAGTCGGCGGCGGTGACCTCGGTCATCCCCTCGCGGTGGACGTCGTCCAGGCGCACCCGCGTGTGGAAGGCGATACCGGCCAGGATGGCGGCCTTGGCGGCGGCGTCGAAGCCCTCGACGTCGGCGGTCGGGTCGGCCTCGGCGTACCCGAGCGCGGTGGCCTCGTCCAGG
>NZ_JBMVFA010000120.1:0-1107 GCF_049543595.1 Kitasatospora sp. NPDC094028
CCTGGACACCAAGCATGCCGTGGACCGGCTGACCGAGCACCTGCTGGACAGTGGTGTCCGCGCCGCGGCCCTGCATGGTGGCAGGTCCCAGCCGCAGCGCACCCGGACCCTGGCCCAGTTCAAGGACGGACACGTCACCGTCCTGGTGGCCACCAACGTCGCGGCCCGCGGCATCCACATCGACAGTCTCGACCTGGTCGTCAACGTGGATCCGCCGAGCGACCACAAGGACTATCTGCATCGCGGCGGCCGTACAGCCCGCGCCGGCGAGTCCGGCAGCGTCGTCACCCTGGTGACACCCGGTCAGCGCCGTGGCGTCACCCGGCTGATGGCGTCGGCCGGCATCACCCCGCGCATCACTCCGGTCCGCTCCGGCGAGGCGGAGCTGAGCCGCATCACGGGCGCACAGGCCCCCTCCGGCGTCCCCGTGGTCATCACCGCGCCGGCCGTGGAACGTTCCCGCCGTACGTCCGCGCCGTCCCGGAGCCGCCGGGGTCGCACCGGCCAGGGCCGGCCCGTGGGCGCGCGGGCACGCCGCGGGGCCCGGCCGGAGCCCGGCGCCAACCCGGCCGCCTGAACCGGCCCCGGCCCCCGGCAGTCCCGGGACCTCGCGGTGCCCCCCCCTTTTCCGTTCTGGGGGAAGCCGCCGATCGCCGAAGCAACCAGCCCCGACCGAAGGAGAAGCCCTTGACGTCAGCGCGGATGCAGCACCGAGGACCCGACCCGGCGCCCGTCGTCGTGGCCGACGACACCGAAGGGCGCGGTCCCCGGGTGTGCGACGACATGACCGTCGAGGTGGCCCTGGCCGTCATGGCGGGTGCCCGGGTCGAGTACCTGACCGTGTGCGACGGGGACGACCAGAGCACGGGCTCGATCACGAAAGGCCGGCTGGCTGTTCTCCGTGACAGCGCCGCGTACACGGACCGCGTCCGGCTGCGCGATGTCCTCACCGAAGCGCTGCCCGCGCCCGGCGCACACCCTGAGGGAGCCGGCGAGTACGGCCGGCTTCCGGACGTACTCGTCTCCTCGTGCTGATCCGACCTGCCCCGATCGGCCCGTTCCGTCTCCTCCCGCGATTCCCCTGTGAGGCATCATGCGCTGTGTCAT
>NZ_JBMVFA010000121.1:0-1105 GCF_049543595.1 Kitasatospora sp. NPDC094028
CAGGAGGGTACGGACCTCCATCTCGTCCAGCGCCTTGCGTACGGAGGCCAGCTCGGACTCGGCCTCGGCGCGGGTGTCCGGGTCGTCCTCCTCCTCGGCCATCTCGAAGAGGACCGAGAGGTCGTCGATGCGACCGCGCAGCGCCTCCGCCTTCCTGACCTCGGCCTGGAGGTGGGAGAGCTTACTGGTGATCTTCTGCGCCTCGTCCGGGTTGTCCCACAGGGACGGGACCGCCGCCTGCTCCTCAAGCGCGGCGATATCTGCCCTCATCTTGTCGAGGTCCAGGACGGCCTCGATCGACTCCATGGTCGAGGAGAGGGACTTCAGCTCTTCGGATACATCGACGACTGCCACGGTTCAAGCGTAACGGCTGTGGCAAGCGACCTCCGCCGCGCCGGGGTCAGGGGGCGGACGACGTGGACGCCGGGCGCGGGGAGTCCGCCGGGGAGTCCGACGTCGCCCACCACGCGCCGACCGACACCAGCGCCGCCACCGCCACCCCGGCCACCCCCAGCGTGATCCGGCGCCGCCGAACCGCCGCGCGGTGTTTCGCCGAGCCCGGCCGGGGGGCTCCCGCCGGACGCGGTGCCCGGGCCGTGCCGTGCGCGCCGCCGGCCAGCTCGTCGGGGGCGGGCACCCGCATCGACGTGTGGGTGTCGCGGTTGGAGTCGGGCCGGGCGCCCTGGACGAGGGAGACCGCGCCCCGTCGTCGTACCGGCGCACCCCCCGCCGGGGCCGCGGGCGCCGCCGGTTCCTCCTCGGCCGCCTCCTCGGAGAGGTCCGGCTCGTCCACGTCCAGCGGCGGCAGCCCGGCCAGCGTCGGCAACTGCTCCCGCAGCCGCGCCGCCAGTTCGGACGCCCGCAGCCGGGAGGCGGGTGCCTTGGCGAGGCACTGCACGATCAGCTGCCACAGCTCCTCGGGGATGCCGGGGAGGGGGACCACCGTCTCGGTGACATGGCGGCGCAGCACCGCGCCCGGGTGGCCGCCGCCGAAGGGGGTGAAGCCCGCCAGCAGCTCGTACAGCACCGTGGCCAGCGCGTAGATGTCCACGGAGGCCCGCGGGGGCAGCCCCTCGACGATCTCGGGGGCCAGGTAGTCCGGCGT
>NZ_JBMVFA010000122.1:0-1100 GCF_049543595.1 Kitasatospora sp. NPDC094028
GGCGCGGCCGCGTGCACCCGGTGCAGCGAGCGTGCCGAGAAGCTCATGATCCGTACCGGCGACTCGGCGGCCGCGGCGGGCGCGGCCAGGCCGAACCGGTCCAGCAGACCCAGCAGCTTCTCCTCGACCTGGCCCGCCCAGCGGGTGGGGTGCTTGGTCTCGATGGCCAGCTCGATGCGCCGCCCGGAGTCCGCGACCAGTTCCAGCAGCCGCTCCAGGGTGAGGACGGAGGTCTCCCCGCGGTCCTCGGGGCGGTGCTCCCAGTCGGGCTCCTCGACCCGGCCGCGATACGGCTCCCCGGTCTTCCAGGAGCCGAAGTCCAGGGCGGCGAGGTCGGCCAGTTCCAGCGCCGAGACGGCGCCGCGGCCGTTGGAGGTGCGGTTCACCCGCCGGTCGTGGACGCAGACCAGGTGACCGTCGGCGGTCAGCCGGACATCGCACTCGAGGGCGTCCGCACCGTCCTCGATCGCCTTGCGGTAGGCGGCCAGGGTGTGTTCCGGCGCGTCTTCGGAGGCCCCCCGGTGGGCGACGACCTGGACGGAGAGCTGTGGTGCGTGGGTGGTCACCGCGTCATGGTGTCACCCCCGCGGGGTACGCGGGACGGCGCTCGTGCGTCCGGGCGGCGAACGGTGGCACACGACGTCCGGGTTTATGTAGCTTTTCCTATGAATGCCCTATGTAAGGGCTGGCCGTGGACCCACAGCCACGGCTTATGGTGCTCTGACGGCCCGTGGGAAAAGCTGACTGCAGACAGACTGGAACAGTGAACGCAGGACCATGCGCAGCCGCATCGTGACAGGCCACGACCCGCGCGCACGCGCCGCCGAGCGTGCACGAACGTGACCGAGCGCGACCGAGGACAAACAGCCGTGGATCGAGGAGTAGAGCTGTGAGCACCGAGAACGAGGGCAACGCGGTACCCCCGGCCCCGTCCGCACCTCCTGTGCCGGTGGCCTCTCCCGACGCGTCCCCGCAGGCTCCCACCGCGCCGGAGGGGGCCGAGGGGCCGGCGGGCCCGGGGCACCGAGCCGACCAGCAGCCGGGGCAGGCCGCCCCGGCCCCCCAGCCGCACCAGACGCCGCCTCCGCACCAGGCGCCGC
>NZ_JBMVFA010000123.1:0-1094 GCF_049543595.1 Kitasatospora sp. NPDC094028
GTCCCGGTGAGCCGCCCGTCCCCGGTCCGGGTGGCGTGTCCGACCCGCACCCCGGCGACATCTGTCAGCGCGTCAACTGTCATGGCCGCCAGTCTGCCCGAGCCCCGCCGGCCACCGAAGGGCTCAGCCCGGCCGCCGAAGGGCTCAGCCGGTCGCTGTCCCGGCTTTCGCCGTGCGTTCCCTCCGGACCATGCGGGCCGTCAGGGTCACCCCGGTCGCCACCGCCGCCGCGCAGACCAGGCCCGCCGCGAGCACCGACCAGCCGCCCAGGAAGGTGCAGCCGAGCACCAGCAGCGCGGTGACCGGCAGCACCAGCTGCTGGGCGATGCCCACCTTGAAGTGCCGTGCGTGCAGGGCCCAGACGGTCAGCAGATACAGCGCCGTCGGCAGGGTCACCGCCGCCGACGCGGCCGCCGTGGACAGGTGTGCCGAGCCGACCGTCTCCTCCACGGCCACCTCCAGGCCCGCGCCGATCGCCGCCGCCGAGGAGAAGATCAGATAGTGGCCGTATCCCCACAGGAACGCCCGTCCGCTGGAGCGCAGATGACCGTGGATGGGCACCACGAAGTAGATCCACCAGGCGGAGAACACGATCAGGAGCCCGCCCGCCGCGATCGGCAGCAGCTCGCCCAGTGCCGAGTGCTCGTCCACGGCCGACTTCACGGCGACCGTGGCGGAGGCGATCGTCTCGCCGAGCACGATGATCGTGAACAGTCCGTACCGCTCGGCGATGTGGTGCGGATGCCAGGAGGTCTCGTACTCCCGCTCGGCGAACAGCGGCACGCACATCTCCGCGATCGCCATCACCAGGAACACCCAGGGGCGGGCGGGCTGCGGCAGCACCACCAGACCGGCCCAGCCGACCTGGCACAGCAGCACCCCGCCCGCGTAGCGCAGCGCGGCCCTGCGTTCGCCGCCCTCGGCGGTCCGCGCGGCTCGCAGCCACTGGGTGGCCATCGCGAGCCGCATGATCACATAGCCGAGCCAGACCGTCATGTAGTCGTGCTGCTGGAAGGCCCGGGAGACACCGGCGGCCAGCACCAGGACGCCGGCGATCTGCACCAGGGTGACGACCCGGTAGAGCACGTCGTCGT
>NZ_JBMVFA010000124.1:0-1089 GCF_049543595.1 Kitasatospora sp. NPDC094028
CGCGTCCCTGACGACGCAGACGCTGGACTGGGCGGCCTGCCCGGCCCCGGACGAGGCGGAGGGCGGCGGGAGCGCGCCGTCCCCGCTGCCGAACGGCACCACCTGGGAGTGCGCCACCATGCGGGCGCCCCTCGACTGGGGCAAGCCGCAGGGGCCCACCATCGGCATCTCGCTGATCCGGGCCAAGGCCAGCGGGCCCGCGAGCGAGCGGATCGGCTCGCTCATCTTCAACTTCGGCGGGCCCGGCGGCAGCGGTGTCACCACGCTGCCCGCGTTCGCCCAGGACTACGCGACCCTGCGCACCCGCTACGACCTGGTCAGCTTCGATCCGCGCGGGGTGGGCCGCAGCGCGCCGGTGACCTGCAAGACCGACGCTCAGCTCGACACGTTCTTCCAGCAGGACGCGACCCCGGACGACGCCGCCGAGCGCACCCGACTCGTCCAGCGCACCCGGAACTTCAACGCGGGCTGCGAGAGCAGGTCAGGACAGGTGCTGCCGCATGTGCGCACCACCGACGCGGCCCGTGACATCGATCTGATGCGGCGGGTGCTCGGCGACGACAAGCTGCACTACTTCGGCATCTCGTACGGCACCCAACTCGGCGGTGTCTACGCCCACTTGTTCCCCACGCACGTCGGGCGGGCCGTGTTCGACGGGGTGGTGGACCCCACGCAGAACCCCGAGGAGAGCGCGCTCGGCCAGGCGAAGGGCTTCCAGCTGGCGCTCGGCAACTTCGCCGAGGACTGCGTCGCCAAGCCGGAGGGCTGCCCGCTCGGGGACACCCGGCAGGACGTCGAGAACCGCATCGCGAAACTCCTGGCCGACCTGGAGAAGAAGCCGATCCCGGGGATCGCCCCGCGCCTGCTGACCCAGACCGCGGCGACCAACGGCATCGCGCAGTCCCTGTACTCCAAGGACTTCTGGGAGTACCTCACCGAGGGCCTGGAGCAGGCGTACGACGGTGACGGCAAGGTGCTGATGGTGCTGTCCGACGCGATGAACGGCCGGGACGAGAACGGCCACTACAGCAACATCGCCTCGGCGAACGTGGCGATCAACTGCGCCGACGAGAAACCCCGTTACACCGT
>NZ_JBMVFA010000125.1:0-1087 GCF_049543595.1 Kitasatospora sp. NPDC094028
CGGTCCGGGTCGGTGCCCACCCGGCCCTGGACGGCATCGCCCGGGTCACCGTCGCCCCGGACCCCGGGGCCGTCGCCGCCGAGATCTCCCGGCTGGCCGCCGCGCTGCGGTAGCCGCCGTACGCCCGCTTCCGGGTCAGCGCTTGGCGCGCACCCGCTGCCAGACGTATCCCGCCGCCGCGAGCACGACCGTCATCGTGCCCGAGGCGTAGAGCTGGACCCGGGTGTCGGGCTGCCGGGCCATCAGGACGAAGACCGCGGCCATGCCCGCGAGCGCCACCCAGGTGAGGTACGGGAACGCCCACATCCGCACGACCAGCTTCTCCGGGGCCTCGCGTTCGATGCGGCGGCGCAGCAGCAGCTGGGAGACGGCGATGAAGATCCAGACGACCAGGATCACCGCGCCGATCATGTTCAGCAGCCACGGGAAGACGTCATCGGGCCGCCAGTAGCTCAGCAGCACGCAGACGAACCCGACCACGCAGGAGGTCAGCACCCCGATCCGGGGCACCCCGCCGGACACCTTCGCCAGCACCTTGGGGCCCTGGCCGCGCTCGACCAGGGAGTAGGCGATGCGCGAGGAGCCGTAGATGTTGGCGTTCATCGCGGACAGCAGGGCCACGAACACCACGACGTCCATCAGCCGGCCCGCGCCCGGGATGCCGAGGTGGTCCAGGGTCGCCACGTAGGGGCCGCGCGCCACGACCTCCGGGTCGTTCCAGGGGACCAGGGCGACGACGACGGCCATGGAGCCGACGTAGAAGACCGCGATCCGCCACATCGCCGTCTTCACCGCGCGCGCCACGCCCCGCACCGGGTCCTCGGACTCCGCCGCCGCGATGGTGACCGTCTCCAGGCCGCCGTAGGCGAAGACCGAGGCGAGCAGGCCGATGACCAGGCCCTGGCCGCCGTGCGGCAGGAAGTGGCCGAGGTGGGCGGTGCCGGGGGAGTCCGTGCCGGGCAGCACCCCGGTGAGGGCGAGCACGCCGAGCACCAGGAACAGCGAGATCGCGCCGACCTTGAGCGCGGCGAACCAGAACTCGAACTCGCCGAAGTTCTTCACGGCGGCCAGGTTCGTGCCCAGGAAG
>NZ_JBMVFA010000126.1:0-1083 GCF_049543595.1 Kitasatospora sp. NPDC094028
CTAGGTGTACTCGGCCGACACGTTAGTGACACTGGCTCTCGGTAGTTGATCAAGGAGGGACCTCCGGGCGTAGTGGAGTTTGCCGCTTCACACACCTCGGAGGTCCTGGTGGCCCACGCTAATGCCCGGCTGACCTTTCACGGCAGATGCCTGCTCGTGCGCCGTGTCGTCCTCGACGGCCGGCCGGTCGCTCACGTCGCGAAGGAACTGGGCGTCTCCCGGCAGTGCGCCCACCGCTGGGTGAACCGTTACCGGGCCGAGGGCTGGGCAGGCCTGCGCGACCGCACCAGCCGCCCGCACCACTGCCCCAACCGCACACCCGCCGTGGTCGAGCGCCGCGTGCTGAAGGCCCGCCACACCTTGCGGCGGGGACCCGACTTCCTGGCCGAACAGACCGGGGTTCCAGCCCGGACGATCAGTCGCATCCTCCACCGCAACCAGATCCCACCTCTGTCCGCGTGCGACCCGCTGACCGGGCAGCCCATCCGAGCCACCCGCGCCAGCGGCCAGCGCTACGAGCACGCCCGGCCGGGCGACATGATCCACGTGGACGTCAAGAAGCTCGGGAAGATCCCCGACGGCGGCGGCCACCGCGCCTACGGCCGCAACAAAGACACCCACAACCGCGGGCTCGGCTACGACTACGTCCATGCCGCCATCGACGACCACAGCCGCCTCGCCTACGCCGAAATCCTGCCCGACGAAAAGGGCGCCACCTGCGCCGGCTTCCTCACTCGCGCCGCCGCGTTCTTCCACGCCCACGGCATCACCCACATCAACCGGGTCATGACCGACAACGCCAAGAACTACCGGCTCTCACACGACTTCCGGGCCGCCTGCCAGGCACTCGGCGCCCGGCAGAAGTTCACCCGGCCGCACTGCCCGTGGACCAACGGCAAGGTCGAACGCTTCAACCGCACCCTGCAGACCGAATGGGCCTACCGGCAGGTCTTCACCAGCAACCGCCAACGATCCCGAGCACTCGCGCCCTGGCTCGAGTTCTACAACACTCGACGCAGACACACCGCGCTCGGCGGCCAACCCCCGACCAGCAGGCTGTCACCAACGTCATGACCAAGTACA
>NZ_JBMVFA010000127.1:0-1082 GCF_049543595.1 Kitasatospora sp. NPDC094028
CCGTAGTAGACGGTCTGGTAGCCGCTGCCCTGGATCGACCAGTACGAGAAGGCCAGCGCCAGGACGGTGACGGTGACGTCCCGCGCGAAGCGGCGCCGGTCCAGCTCCTCCCGACCGTGCAGCACCAGCCAGTACAGCTGGGCGGCGGCCGAGACCAGGTACGGGATGACGGCGGTGAGCACGCTCAGCAGCACGATCTCGGTGAACACCTTCGTGAACCGGGTGTAACTGATCACGGTGAGCACCGACGCGAGGACCGTCGCCGAGACGATGCCGAAGGCCGGCACCTCGCCGCGGCCCCGGGTGCCGGCGAAGGCGGCCGGGAACAGTCCGTCGCGTGCGGCGGCCATCGGCATCTCCGCGCAGATCATGGTCCAGCCGTTCAGTGCCCCGAGCCCGGAGATGATCGCCGCGAGGGCGACCAGGTTCCCGGCCCAGGTGCCGCCCGCGATGTTGTTCATCGCGTCCGTGAACGGCGCGGCGGAGGCGGCGAGCCGGTCGTGCGGGACGGCGCCGAACACCGCCAGGGTGCCGAGCAGGTAGATCGCCGCGCAGGCCAGGGTGCCGTAGACGGTCGCCCGGGGCACGTTGCGCTTCGGGTCGCGGACCCGCCCGGCCGCCACCGAGGCGGTCTCCAGGCCGATGTAGCTGAACAGGGCGATCGCGCCGGCCGCCGAGACGGCGCCCAGCGCCGAGCCGCCGCTCGCGTTGAAGGCCCCGAAGTTGCCGGACTTCACGAACAACAGGCCGGCCGTCGCCATGAACGCCAGCGGCAGGAACTTCAGCACCGTGGTGACGACCTGGAAGGCCCCGATGCTGCGCACGCCGGCCAGGTTGACGATCGCGGGCAGCCACAGGCCCACCAGGGCGATCGTGATCGAGGCCCAGGTGTGGTGGCCCTTGTTGACGAACACCTCGACGTAGCCGACCCAGGCCACCACGATGGCCGCGTTCCCGGCCCAGGCCGTGATCCAGTACGACCAGGCGGTGAGAAACCCGGCGAACTCGCCGAACGCCTCCCGGGCGTAGACGTACGGGCCACCGCTGCCCGGCACCCGCTCCGACAGCCGCCCGAAGGTCAC
>NZ_JBMVFA010000128.1:0-1063 GCF_049543595.1 Kitasatospora sp. NPDC094028
CTAGGAGCTGTTGAAGGTTCGGATCATGTGGTTGACGTCAGGCGTTTCAACCACATGATCGATCCGCGAAGGTGCAGGCCAGCCGTGTAGCTCTCCGGGCTCTTGTCGTACCTGGTAGCCAGGCCGCGCCAGGTCTTGAGCTTTTGGAAGCATCGCTCGACGGTGTTGCGCTGTTTGTAGCGGTCGGGATCGAAGGCTACGGGCCGGCCGCCGGCGGAGCCCTTGCGTCTGCGGTTCGCCGCTTGGTCCGTCTTCTCCGGGATCACCGCGGTGATCCCGCGCCGGCGCAGGTAGGCGCGGTTGGCCTTCGAGGAGTAGGCCTTGTCGGCGGCCACCGCGTCCGGCCGGGTGCGCGGCCTGCCGACCGGGCCGCGCACCCGGACCTTCTCCAGCACCGGCTGGAACTGCCGGCAGTCCGCGGCCTGGCCCGGGGTCAGCACGAACGCCAGCGGCAGGCCCGCGGAATCGACAGCGGCATGGATCTTGCTGCTCAGCCCGCCCCGGGACCGGCCGAGTCCGGCTTTCGCGGCCCGGGCCCTGCGCCGACGGCGTGCCTGGGCACGAACCTGGGCCGGGTCGGACGCGGCGGCCGTCGCCGCTGTTGAATCACCCGCAGCACGCTCTTCTGCTGCGGCAGCGGAACCCCCTTTTCCTCGGTCAGGGCCTGTTCGAGCGCGTCCAGAGTCTCTCCGGCGACCGCCAGGCCCGACGACTCGTGATGAGCCCGCACGATCGTGGAATCGACACTGACCAACGCCAGTCCGACCTTCCCGCGCGAGGCAGCCTCCGCGATCAGCGCGTCCATCAGGCTCTCGAAGAACCCCGAGGCCACCCAGCCACGGAACCGGGAGTACACCGTCGTCCAAGTCCCGTAGCGCTCGGGGACGTCCCGCCAGCCGCTGCCGGTGCGAAACCGCCACAGCACCCCGTTGAACTGGTCCCGAACCCGCCGAGGCAACGGCCCGGTGGCAGCCACCGGCACATGCGGTTCGATCAAGGCCCACTCGGCATCCGTCACGTCAAAACGCGCCACAACCCCGAGTTCTACCAGAGACACCCAGCC
>NZ_JBMVFA010000129.1:0-1058 GCF_049543595.1 Kitasatospora sp. NPDC094028
GGACGTCAACGACGACAGGGCGCTGCTGCTGATCTGCCGCGAGTCCGCCGCCCACGCCCGCTGACGGACGATCTCCGGAGAATGGCCGTATGACATCACCGCTCACCCTCGCCGACGTCGAAGCCCTCGCCCGTGCCGCGCACGAGGGGCAACGGGACAAGGCGGGACGGCCGTACGCCGAACACCTCGCCGCCGTCGCCGAGGGCGTCCGCGCCCGCGGGGGCGACGCCGAACAGATCGCGGCGGCCTGGCTGCACGACGCCGTGGAGGACGACGCGTTGAGCCGCGCCTGGCTGGCCGGGGCCGCGCTCACCCCGCGCACCAAGGCCATCGTGGACGCCGTCACCAAGCGCGCGGGGGAGGAGCCGGGAGCGTACGCCCGGCGCATTCTCGACACCCCGGGAGCGCTGCTGGTGAAGGAGTCGGACCTGGCGCACAACGCCGACCCGGACCGGCTCGCCGTACTGGACGGACCGACCCGGAAACGACTGACCGAGAAGTACACACGGATGCGCGCACTCCTCGGTCTCGACGCCTGACCCGTTCCCGGACCTCAGACGCCCGCCTTCACCGGCTCCCGCTCCCTGGTCTGCCGCTCGCGCGCCAGTTCGGTGGCGTCCTGGACGAAGGCCCAGGCCATCTTGGGTTCCATGGCGAAGCGGAACACCCGTTGCACCGGACTGGTGCACAGGACGGACACGGTGGCCACCGCGAGGACGGTGACGACGGCCGAGCCGTAGCCGCCGTAGCGCTGGGCGATGTCGAAGCCGCCGAGGAAGAGCACGCTCTTGATCACGAAGCCGTGCAGCAGATAGCCGTACAGGGTGCCCGTGCCGAGCGCGGTGAACCAGGTGCGGCGGCCCGGCACCCAGGCCAGGAAGCAGGCGGTCAGCAGGATGGCGCAGCCGAACATGGCCAGCGTCATCAGCGGACCGATCCACCACGGGGCGCCGAGTTCCTGCGCGGCGTTCTGGCGGTAGAACCAGTTGTCGTTCATGTGCGGCGCGGTCCACCAGCCGATGGCCAGCGCCGCGGCGAACACCGGCAGCGACAGGAGC
>NZ_JBMVFA010000130.1:0-1054 GCF_049543595.1 Kitasatospora sp. NPDC094028
GGTCGGGCTTGATCATGGCGAAGACCTCCGGTGTGGTGGAGGTGTCTAGGCTCCACACCACACACGGAGGTCTTCGTGTCCCACCGTAATGCCCGGCTGACGGTGCACGGCAGGCGGCTCCTGGTCGAACGCGTCCGCGCGGGTCGCCCGGTGGCGCATGTCGCCGCCGAGATGGGGATATCCCGGGCCACCGCCCACAAGTGGATGCGGCGCTGGCGAGCGGAGGGCGAGGAGGGCCTGCTGGACCGCTCCAGCAGGCCCCACACCACCCCGCACCGCACACCCTCCGCCACCGAGGCCCGGATCTGCGAGCTGCGGCGCGAGCGCAAGCTCGGCCCGGCCCGGATCGGCCCGATCCTCGGCATCCCGACCTCTACTGCGCACCGCGTGCTCGTCCGGCACGGCCTGAACCGCCTGGCCTGGCTCGACCGGCCCACAGGCGAGCCGATCCGCCGCTACGAACGGGCCCGACCCGGCGAACTCGTCCACGTCGACATCAAGAAGCTCGGCAACATCCCCGACGGCGGCGGATGGCGCACGGTCGGCCGCGAGGCCGGCGACCGCAACCGCCAGGCCACCACCACCGAACGCAGGAGCTGCAAGCCGGTAATCGGCTACAGCTACGTCCACTCGGCCGTCGACGACCACTCCCGCCTGGCCTACAGCGAGGTCCTCGCCGACGAGCGCCAGGAGACCGCCACCGCGTTCTGGCAGCGGGCCCAGGCGTTCTTCGCCGACCACGGCGTCACCGTCGAACGCGTCCTGACCGACAACGGCTCCTGCTACAAGTCCAAGCTCTTCACCCGGACCCTCACCGCCGCAGGGATCACCCACAAGCGCATCCGGCCCTACCGGCCGCAGACCAACGGCAAAGTCGAACGCTTCAACCGCACCCTGCTCGACGAATGGGCCTACCAGCGGCCCTACACCAGTAACGACGAGCGCACCGTGGCCCTGGCCACCTTCCTGCACCAGTACAACTACCATCGCTGCCACACCGCACTCGGAGGCAAGCCGCCGATCAGCCGCGTGAACAACCCTGCGGGTCAATACA
>NZ_JBMVFA010000131.1:0-1047 GCF_049543595.1 Kitasatospora sp. NPDC094028
GGACTTCGATCTCTTCCGGATCTCCGAGGAGCACCAGATGCTTCGCGAGGCGGTGCGTTCGCTGGCCGAGGCGAAGATCGCTCCGTATGCGGCGGAGGTGGACGAGCAGGGTCGGTTCCCGCAGGAGGCGTTGGACGCGCTGACGGCGAACGATCTGCACGCGGTGCACGTGCCGGAGGAGTTCGGTGGTGCGGGGGCGGACGCGCTGGCGACGGTGATCGTGATCGAGGAGGTCGCGCGGGTGTGCGTGTCCTCGTCGTTGATTCCGGCGGTGAACAAGCTGGGGTCGTTGCCGGTGCAGTTGTCGGGTTCGCCGGAGCTGAAGGCGAAGTACCTGGGGGCGCTGGCGCGTGGGGAGGGGATGTTCTCGTACTGCCTGTCGGAGCCGGAGGCGGGTTCGGACGCGGCGGGGATGTCGACGCGGGCGGTGCGGGACGGGGATTTCTGGGTGCTGAACGGGGTGAAGCGCTGGATCACCAATGCGGGGGTGTCGGAGTTCTACACGGTGATGGCGGTGACGGATCCGGAGAAGCGGTCGAAGGGGATCTCGGCGTTCGTCGTGGAGAAGGGTGACGAGGGGGTGTCGTTCGGTGCTCCGGAGAAGAAGCTGGGGATCAAGGGGTCGCCGACGCGTGAGGTGTACTTCGACAATGTGCGGATTCCGGCGGACCGGATGATCGGTGCGGAGGGGACGGGGTTCGCGACGGCGATGCGGACGCTGGACCACACGCGGGTGACGATCGCGGCGCAGGCGGTGGGTGTGGCGCAGGGTGCGCTGGACTACGCGAAGAACTATGTGCGTGAGCGCAAGCAGTTCGGGAAGCCGATCGGGGATTTCCAGGGGATCCAGTTCATGCTGGCGGACATGGCGATGAAGCTGGAGGCGGCGCGGCAGATGACGTATGTCGCGGCGGCGAAGTCGCAGCGGCAGGACGCGGATCTGACGTTCTTCGGTGCGGCGGCGAAGTGTTTCGCGTCGGACGTGGCGATGGAGGTGACCACGGACGCGGTGCAGTTGCTGGGTGGGTACGGGTACACCCGGGACTA
>NZ_JBMVFA010000132.1:0-1043 GCF_049543595.1 Kitasatospora sp. NPDC094028
CGGGCTGACGGGCTGGATCGCCCGGGTGCGGGACGGACTCGACGCCGTCGACGCGAAGTACCCCTTCGTCCTCTACGGCACCGACTGGCTGGCGTTCGCCCACCTCGTCATCGCGGTCGCCTTCTACGGCCCCTTCTGCGACCCGGTGCGCAACATCTGGGTGATCGAGTTCGGCATGCTCGCCTGCGCCGGCATCGTCCCGCTCGCCCTCGTCTGCGGTCCGGTCCGGGGCATCCCGTTCTGGTGGAGCCTGATCGACATGTCCTTCGGTGTCCTCGGGGTGATCCCGCTGTACGTCGTACGCGCGAAGATCAAGCGTCTTGAGTCGCTGCCGGGGCCGCGGGTGGCCGGAAGCACGCCATGACGTCCTTGCCGCGGGGGCAGCGGTGGATCTCCCAGTCGTGGGCGAGGGCGTCGACGAGGAGCAGGCCGCGCCCGCCCAGCGCGTCGGCGCCGGGCTGCCGCTGCCGGGGCAGGGTGGAATCGGAGTCGTGCACGGTCACATGGAGGCACCCGTTGTCCCAGGTGAGGATCAGCTGCGCCGTGCTGCGGGCATGGACGTGAGCGTTGGTCACGAGTTCGGACACGGTCAGTACGATCGAATCCACCAGGTCCGGGGCGGTCCGGGTCCAGCCGAGCGTCTCCAGATGCGCCCGTGTCCAGTCCCTGGCCGCCTTCGCCCCGCTGTTCAGGGGCAGGGTGCGGGCCCAGCCCACGGCCTTCAACGAAGAGCGGTCTTCCATTTTTCTCCTCCTGGGGCGGTCGGCCATGTTCTCTCCGTCTGCCCGCGTTCGGCGCCTACGCCACCAGGCGCGTGGCACGGACATCGCGGCGGGCGCGAGATGCGGGAAAAGCGCCCGGGCCGCGCGAGGGGGTATCGCTAATTGTCGTATCGTTCCTCCGGCAGTACACAAAACGGAGATCGAGTGAGGACAACGTGACGGCTGAGACCAACACGCGCCTTCTGGTCGAGATATTGACCGCACAGCGTGACGACTTCCTCGCTCAGTGGACGAGGACCATCGGCGACGACCTCCAAGGCC
>NZ_JBMVFA010000133.1:0-1035 GCF_049543595.1 Kitasatospora sp. NPDC094028
CGCCCAGGGCCGGCTGCACGCCACCCGCGAGACCGTCCACGGCCAGGACATCCGCCCGCGCGGCCAGGAGTGCCGCAACGGCGACCAGTTGCTGCCCGTCGGCACCCAGATCACCCCGGCCGTCCTCGGCCTGGCCGCCGCCGCGGGATACGACACCGTCACCGTGGTCCCCCGGCCCCGCGCCGAAGTCCTCGTCCTCGGGGACGAGTTGCTGACCGAAGGGCTGCCGCACGAGGGCCTGATCCGGGACGCGCTCGGTCCCATGCTGCCGCCCTGGCTGCGGGCGCTCGGTGCCGAGGTCGTCGCGGTGCGCCGGGTCCGCGACGACGCCAGGGCCCTGCACAAGGCGATCACCGCCTCCACGGCCGACCTGGTCGTCACCACCGGAGGCACCGCCGCCGGGCCCCTCGACCACGTCCACCCCACCCTGGAACGCATCGGCGCCGAACTCCTCGTCGACGGCGTGCAGGTGCGCCCGGGGCACCCCATGCTGCTGGCCCGCACCAGGGACGACCAGCACCTCGTCGGCCTCCCCGGCAACCCCCTCGCCGCCGTCTCCGGCCTCATCACGCTCGCCGAGCCGCTGCTGCGCACCCTCGCCGCCCGCCCCGCCCCCGAGCCGTACACGCTGCCGCTGACGGAGACCGTGCACGGGCACCCGTACGACACCCGGCTCGTCCCCGTGGTGCTGCGCGGCGACCGCGCCGTACCGCTGCACTACAACGGCCCGGCCATGCTGCGCGGCATCGCCGCCGCCGACGCGCTGGCCGTCGTACCCCCGGGCGGGGCCCGGCAGGGCGCGGAGACGGAGCTGCTGGACCTGCCCTGGACGACCGCGGGGATCGGGGTTTGTTTCACGTGAAACGTGCGGACAGCGGCACCCTCGGCACCTCCGACAACACCCCCGGCCGCACCGGGACCCCGCGGGACGACGCCCTCACGGCGGACGAACGCCCGGTCACCCACCAGGTGAAGCTGCCGGTGAAGGTGGTGGAACGGCCGCTCCGCCAGGTCGCCAAGCGGCTGATCGTGGCG
>NZ_JBMVFA010000134.1:0-1033 GCF_049543595.1 Kitasatospora sp. NPDC094028
GGCTCGTCCTGGCCGGGCAGGAGGCGCCGCCGGTGCGCCGGGACGAGTCCGACTGGCACGAGAGCTTCGAGCTGGTCGGCGAGGAGACGGTCGCCGCGCAGCTCGCCCACTGGGAGCGGATCGCCGCCGATACGGAGAAGTTCATCCGCTCCGCCCCGAGCCTGGACGACACCTTCGCGCTCCCGCCGCACCCCTGGTTCCCGCCGGAGGGCCGGGTCTCGCTGCGCTGGCTCTGCCTCCACCTGATCCGCGAGACCGCCCGCCACGCCGGTCACGCGGACATCATCCGCGAGTCCCTGGACGGGAAGACCGCGTTCGAACTGGTGGCCCTGGAGCGGGCGCGGGGCTGACCGGAACCCGCCGCCGGCCACTCAGCCGCTACCGGGCGCCGAGCCGCCGCCGGCCGCAGGGCCGGTGGCGACCACCGGCCCACCCGGTGACGGTGTCCTAATGGTGGAAGCTCGTCGCCGCCTCCTTGTCCCGGGTCAGCGGATGCGGCTGGCGGCGCAGCTCCGGCAGGAGGCGGGTCAGGTCGTCCAGGAAGAGGTCGGCCAGGTCGTGCGAGAAGCCGTTGCGGCAGACGATGCGCAGGACCGAGAGGTCCTCCCGGTTGGCCGGGAAGGTGTACGCGGGGACCAGCCAGCCGCTCTCGCGCATCCGGCGGGAGACGTCGAACACGTCGTACGCCGTGACATGGTCGGCCGTGGTCACCGCGAACACCGGGAGCTCGTCGCCCCGGGTCAGCAGCCGGAAGTCGCCGAGGCCCTCGATGCGGTCGGCGAGGGAGCGGGCCACGTCACGGGTGGACTGCTGGACCGCGCGGTAGCCCTCGCGGCCCAGCCGCAGGAAGTTGTAGTACTGCGCGACGACCTGCGCGCCGGGGCGGGAGAAGTTGAGGGCGAAGGTCGGCATGTCGCCGCCCAGGTAGTTCACCCGGAAGACCAGCTCCTCGGGCAGCGCCTCCCCGTCCCGCCACAGGGCCCAGCCGACGCCCGGGTACACCAGTCCGTACTTGTGCCCCGAGGTGTTGATG
>NZ_JBMVFA010000135.1:0-273 GCF_049543595.1 Kitasatospora sp. NPDC094028
GTACCTGCTGGAGGCGAAGACCCCGGGGTACGGGAAGCTACAGGCGTCGTTCGTGCTGTCGGCGGACTAGGGTCTTTCGTTTGGATCAGGCCGGATCAGGGAGCGGGGTCTGGTGCCGTGGGTCGCAAGGCGGAGGAGGGCGACATGGCGGAGTCATGGCAACCGACGACAACGCCGCGAGGCGCGGTGCCAGGGCCCGCGAGCCCGGCATGATCCACACGAGAGGCCCTAGGGCTTCGCGGAGCGGGCCGGTGGTTCTCAGAGCCGTCGGCC
>NZ_JBMVFA010000135.1:283-1033 GCF_049543595.1 Kitasatospora sp. NPDC094028
AGAGGCCCTAGGCGTCGCCGAGCACGGTGCGGGCGATGTCCTCCAGTGATCCGAGCAGCGGGTTCGGGTCGTCGGCGCGGGTGACGAGCAGGACCTCGCAGGGGTCGGTGTCGACGAGGGGTATCAGGGCGAGGTCCTCGCGTACCGCGGCGCGTCGATCACCGGCGGGGAAGATCGCGACGCAGTGGCCGGTGGCGACGAGTTCCAGCTTGTCCTCGAAGCTGTCGTCGCCCGCGGGCCGAGGCGGCGCCGGGTGGGCGCCGAACGGCTTGGGAGTGCTCCAGAGAACCGGGGTGCTGGCGCAGGCCACCAGTTCCTCGTCCGCCAGGGCCCCGGGGCTGATCGCCTTTTCGTCGGCCAGCGGGTGACTGGCCGAGGTGACGAGCACCCGCGGTTCCTGATGGAGGGTGGTCACCCGGAAGCCGTCCGTGGGGAAGGGCAGGGGTCCGTAGGCGATGAGGGCGTCGACGCGCCCCTCGGTGAGCGCGCGCGTGTCCCGCCAGTCGAGGTGGCGGGTGCGGACCTGGGCCTCAGGGTGGCGGCGGCGCAGTTCCTGCGTGCAGGCGGTGATGACCAGTCCCTCGGCGCGGCCGACGGTGACGGTACGAGGCTGCGCGGCGGCCCTGGCCGTGCGGGCGGCCCGCTCGGCCTCCTGGAGCAGGATTCGGGCCCGGGGCAGGAAGGCCCGACCGGCGTCGGTGAGGCTGCTGCCCTGCGGCGAGCGGTCGAGGAGCCGGACCCCGAGCTGGG
>NZ_JBMVFA010000136.1:0-529 GCF_049543595.1 Kitasatospora sp. NPDC094028
TGCGCCGCCACCACATCGGCGACTGGGGCACCCAGTTCGGCATGCTCATCCAGTACCTGGACGAGCACCCCCACGAGCTGGACCACAAGGCGTCCGCCGAGGACACCGCCGCCTCCGGCGAGGAGGCGATGTCCAACCTGGACCGCCTCTACAAGACCGCGCGCAAGTTCTTCGACTCCGACGAGGAGTTCAAGACCCGCGCCCGCCGCCGGGTGGTCGACCTCCAGGCCGGCGACCCGCACACGCTCGCCATCTGGCAGAAGTTCGTGGACGAGTCGAAGATCTACTTCTTCTCCGTATTCGAGAAGCTGGACATGGAGGTCCGCGATCCCGACATCGTCGGCGAGTCCGGGTACAACGACATGCTGGCCGAGACCTGCCGCCTCCTGGAGGAGTCCGGTGTCGCGGTCCGCTCCGAGGGCGCGCTCTGCGTGTTCTTCGACGACATCAAGGGCCCGGAGGGCAACCCGGTCCCGCTGATCGTCCAGAAGTCCGACGGCGGTTACGGCTACGCGGCCACCGACCTGTC
>NZ_JBMVFA010000136.1:539-1033 GCF_049543595.1 Kitasatospora sp. NPDC094028
CCATCCGCGACCGCGTCTTCGGCCTCAAGGCGAACACCCTGCTGTACGTGGTGGACGCCCGCCAGGCCCTGCACTTCCGCATGGTCTTCGAGACGGCCCGCCGCGCCGGCTGGCTGAACGACGACGTGACCGCCGTCCAGCTGGCCTTCGGCACCGTGCTGGGCAAGGACGGCAAGCCGTTCAAGACGCGTGCGGGCGAGACGGTCAAGCTCCAGGACCTGCTGGACGAGGCGGTCGACCGGGCGACGGCCGTGGTCCGGGACAAGGCCGAGAAGGTGGGCCTGAGCGAGCAGGAGATCGAGGAGAACGGCCGGTACGTGGGCATCGGCGCGGTCAAGTACGCCGACCTGTCCACGTCGGCGGTGCGGGACTACAAGTTCGACCTGGACCAGATGGTCTCGCTGAACGGCGACACGTCCGTCTACCTCCAGTACGCCTACGCCCGTATCCAGTCCATCCTGCGCAAGGCCGGCGAGGCCCGCCCCGCCGCCCAC
>NZ_JBMVFA010000137.1:0-1029 GCF_049543595.1 Kitasatospora sp. NPDC094028
GTCCTCCCCTCGCCCAGGCGGGCCCGAGCCGTTCGGCGATCTCGAAGCCGCTCTCCACGAGGAGCGCGAACACGGCGACCAGCAGGGCGCCCGCGACCACCTGGGGCGTGCTGGCGAGGTTGAACCCCGCGGTGATGATCCGGCCGAGCCCGCCGCCGCCCGCGAGCGCCGCGATGGTCGCCGTGGCGACGAGCTGTACGGCGGCGATCCGCACCCCGTTCATCAGCAAAGGGAGCGAAAGGGGCAGTTCCACGTGAAACATCAGCTGGCGGCCGGTCATGCCCATGCCCCGGGCCGCCTGGACCACTCCCCGGTCGACCTCGCGCATCCCGACATAGGCGTTGGTGAGCAGCGGCGGCACCGCGAACAGCACCAGGGCGACGACGGTGGGGCCCTCGCCCCAGTTGCCGACCGGGGTGAGCAGCAGCAGGACCAGCACGGCGAAGGTGGGCACGGCCCGGCCGACGTTGGAGATGTTCACGGCGAGCGCTCCGCCCCGGCCGAGATGGCCGAGGACCAGGGCGACGGGCAGCGCGATCAGGCAGCTCAGGACGAGGCAGACGACGGTGAGGAGGAGGTGCTGGAGCAGCCGGTGCCACACGCCGTTGTCGCCGGACCAGTGCGCGGGGTCGGCGAGCCAGTCCCAGGTGGCGGTGAGGGTGCTCATGCGCCGGCCGCCCTGGTCCAGGGGGTGATCAGCCGCTGTACGCCCAGCAGCAGGAGGTCCGCGGCGATCGCGATCAGCACGCAGAGCACGGACGCGGTGAGCACCTGGGCCTTGAAGTAGGTGTTCATGCCCGCGTAGACGAGGTTGCCGAGCCCTCCGTAGCCGACGATCGCGCCGACCGTGACCAGGGAGACCGCGGAGACGGTGGCGATGCGCAGCCCGGCCATCGCGGCGGGCAGGGCGAGGGGCAGTTCCACGGTGAGCAGCAGCCGGATGGGGCCGTAGCCGAGGCCGCGCGCCGCCTGCCGGGTCTCCTCCGGGACCGCGCGCAGGCCCGCGAGCAGGTTGCGGACCAGGAGAGT
>NZ_JBMVFA010000138.1:0-1021 GCF_049543595.1 Kitasatospora sp. NPDC094028
GTGCGCGCCTGCAGCCACGAACTCATCGTGCTGTGCGACCAGGACGATGTCTGGCACCCCGGCCGCCTCGCCCGCATGGCGGCGCAATTCGAGGCTCGTCCCGACCTGCTGCTGCTGCATACCGACGCGCGCCTCGTCGATGCCGATCTGCAGCCGCTGGGCTCCACGCTCTTCCATGCGCTCGAAGTGCAGCCCGCCGAGCTGGAGGCCATTTCGCGCGGAGACGCCTTCAGCGTGCTGCTGCGGCGCAACCTGGTGACGGGCGCGACCACCATGTTCCGCAGGACTTTGCTCGACGCGGCGCTCCCGTTCGCGCCCGAGTGGGTGCATGACGAGTGGCTGGCCGCCATCGCCGCGGCCACGGGCCGCATGGACGTGCTGCCCGAGCCGACCATCGACTACCGCCAGCACGCCAGCAACCAGATCGGCGCGCGGCGGCTCACGCTGTCCGAGAAGATCGCCAAGGCCTTTGCCGAGCGCGGCGACAAGCACGTGGCGCGGCTGCATCGCGCCGATGCGCTGCTGCAGCGCCTGCTTCAGCTCGGCGACCGGGTGCCGGCCGCCTGGCTGGAGGCGCAGCGCGCCAAGGTGGCGCACCAGCGCTTCAGGGCCGGGTTGCCGAAGGCGCGCCCGCTGCGGCTGGTTCCGATCCTGGCCGAGGCCGCCCGCGGGCGCTACGCCCGCTTCGGCCGGGGCGGCCATGCCATCGCGCAGGACCTGCTCGAGCGCGGCTGACTAGCTGGTCAGCGCGCCGGCGCCTTGGCCGCGAGCCGCCGGTAGCGCCAGAACGCCCCCGACAGCCACACCTTCAGCAGGCTGGTCACGTGCCAGTACAGGTATTTCTTGCTCCGGTGGCTGTCGCGCTGGGCGTCGTGCCGGGCCGTCAGGTCTTCGCCTACCTGCAGCTTCCAGCCTGCCAGCCGGGTGCGCGCGCAGATGTCGAAGTCTTCCCCGTACATGAAGAACTTCTCGTCGAAGCCGCCCACCTGCCGGTAGGCCTCGCTGCGAAAAAGCATGAACA
>NZ_JBMVFA010000139.1:0-1021 GCF_049543595.1 Kitasatospora sp. NPDC094028
CCGGAGGGGGCGCGCGTCACGGATGCATGCGCGCCCCCTTCAGCACCTTGTCCACCCCGCCGCGCGGGCCGTACACCGCGAGCCCGACCAGATCCAGATCGGCCGTGGTCACGGCGCGCACGGCCGCGCGGTTGTCGCGGTCGTTGCCGGTGGCGAACAGGTCCGCGGTGAACACGGCGCAGGGCAGGGCCCGGCCGAGCGCCCGTCCGTGGGCCGCGCGCAGGGTCTCCTTCTCGCCCTCGAAGACCAGCACGGGCTGCCGGAACATGGGCAGGTACCGGGTGCCGTCCGCGTCCTCGTAGGGCTCGCCGACCACCTCGGGCAGCATCGCGCCGAGGCCGCTGACCAGGAACGCGGTGACGTTCAGCCGCTGCCAGGAGGCCAGGTCCGCGCGCAGCAGCACGGCGATCTTGGTGTCGAACCGGATGGGCCCGGCGGGCTCGAAGGGGACCGGGGCGGGGGTCGGGGTGCTCATGGGACGAGACTGCCGGTCCCCGCCCGGCAGGGTCTTGTACGTTGTTTGCATGGTCGCGAACGGGTCCGCGAGCAGGGCCACGAACGGGTCCGCGCGAGGAGCTGCGGGCGAGGAAGCGCGCGGAGCCCCGGGCGAGGAAGTGAGCGCGTGGCGTCCCCGGGTGCCGGGCGTCACCGAGGTCTTCCACGCCCGTTTCACCGAGTACGCGTACCCGATGCACGTCCATGACGCCTGGACCCTGCTGATCGTGGACGACGGCGCGGTCCGCTACGACCTCGACCGGCACGAGCACGGCACCCCGCTCGACACGGTCAGCCTGCTGCCCCCGCACGTGCCGCACAACGGCTCCCCCGCGACCCCCGGCGGCTTCCGCAAGCGGGTGGTCTACCTGGACAGCAGCCGGCTCGGCGAGGAGCTGATCGGCGCGGCCGTCGACGGGCCCGATCTGCGCGACCCGGTGCTGCGGCTGCGCGTCGGACAGCTGCACGCGGCCCTCGCCCGCCCCGGCGACGAGCTGGAGGCGGAGAGCAGGCTGACCCTCGTCGG
>NZ_JBMVFA010000140.1:0-1018 GCF_049543595.1 Kitasatospora sp. NPDC094028
GGGTCATCGCGGAGGCGTTGGGCGCGAGGACGTTGACGGCCCGGGTGGTGGCGGGCCCGGAGGCGACCGCGCCCCTGGGCTGGCCGGGCAGCGCGCTCGCGGCGGTCATGCGCGGCCTCCCCCGGTCGCGTCGGCGGGCGCCGGACTCGACGGAACGTGCTTGGTGAACTCCTCGTGCCCCGGCCAGGACAGCACGATCTCGCCGTCCTGGAGCCGGGCGGTGGCCTGCACCGGCGTCAGATCGCGCGCGGCGGCGGCCGCGAGGGCCTCGGCGGCGGTGCCGTACGGCAGCAGCTCGCGCAGCGCGGCGATGGTGGGCGGCATCATCAGCAGCTCGCCCCGGTCGTACCCAGCGGCGGCCTCGGCCGGGCGGGTCCACACCGTGCGGTCGGCCTCCGTGGAGGCGTTCCGGGTGCGCTGCCCCCGCGGGAGGACGGCCGCGAAGAACCAGGTGTCGTAGCGGCGCGACTCGAACTCCGGGGTGATCCAGCGCGCCCAGGCGCCCAGCAGGTCCGAGCGCAGCGCCAGGCCGCGCCGGTGCAGGAACTCGGCGAAGGACTGCTCGCGCGCGACCAGGGCGGCACGGTCCGCCTCCCAGTCGTCGCCCGTGGTGTCGCCGACGACCGTGTCCGGGCCGGGCCCGGCGAGCAGGACGCCCGCCTCCTCGTACGTCTCCCGGACCGCCGCGCAGACGATCGCCTGGGCGCCGGCCTCGTCCACCCCGAGCCGCTCGGCCCACCACGCGCGCGACGGGCCCGCCCAGCGGATCCGCGTGTCGTCGTCGCGCGGGTCGACGCCGCCCCCGGGATACGCGTACGCGCCTCCGGCGAAGGCCATGGAGGCGCGTCTGCGCAGCATGTGGACGGCGGGTCCGGCCTCGGTGTCCTTCAGCAGGAGCACCGTCGCCGCGCGCTTGGGGGACACCGGGGTGAGGGTGCCGTCCGCGAGCGCGCGGATGCGGTCCGGCCACTCCGGGGGGTACCACTGACCGTTCGCCATGGCCGGAGGCTATCCCGTG
>NZ_JBMVFA010000141.1:0-1017 GCF_049543595.1 Kitasatospora sp. NPDC094028
CACAGACGCTGGGCGAAGGCGGCGGTGGCGGCCCCGCTGGCCGGGCTCTCCACCATGGCCTCGCCGGTCTCCGGGCTGTTCGTCGGCCTGGTCGCGGTCGCGCTGTTCCTGCAGAAGCGGCGGCCGGGCGCGTGGGCGCTCGGGATCGCTCCCGCGGCGGTGGTGGCCGCGTCGTACTTCCTCTTCCCCTTCTCCGGCACCCAGCCGATGACGATCGGCTCGGTGAGCCTGCCGCTGGTGTACGGCCTGCTCTGCCTGTTCCTGGTGCCGAAACAGTGGATCACGGTCCGGCTGACGGCGGCCGTCTACACCGCCATGGTGGTGGCGGTGTGGGTGGTCAACTCCCAGATCGGTTCGAACATCTCGCGGCTGCCGATGCTGTTCGCGGGCGCGACGCTGGTCGCGGCGCTGCCGTTCACCGTGCCGAAGTCGCGGAAGTGGTACGCGACGGTGGTGGCGTTCCTGGGGTTCGTCGCGTGGATCGGCTACAAGTCGGTCGACGACATCGTGCACACGACCCCGACCGCGTCCTGGGCGCACGAGCTCGCCCCGCTGGTCAACCAGTTGCAGAAGGTCGGCGCGGAGCGGGGGCGCGTGGAGGTCGTACCGGCGCGTTCGCACCGCGAGGCGTCCGCGCTCGCGCCGTACGTCAACCTCGCGCGGGGCTGGAACCGGCAGGCCGACATGGAGCGCAACCCGCTCTTCTACGACGACACGCTCAACTCGGCGAACTACCACGAGTGGCTCCAGCGGTGGGCCGTGCACTTCGTGGTGCTGCCCAAGGACAACCCGGACGGGGACGGCGGCGAGCGCGAGCGGCAGCTGCTGCGGCGCGGGATGCCGTACCTGACGCAGATCTGGGGCGACGCCAACTGGCAGCTGTTCCAGGTGACCGACCCGACGCCGCTGGCCGAGCCGAACGCGCGGGTGGACCGTGCCGAGCAGGGCGAGATGACCCTGGACGTGCGCAAGGCCGGCCGCATCCTGATCCGTATCCCCTACTCCCCCTGGCTGAGC
>NZ_JBMVFA010000142.1:0-1007 GCF_049543595.1 Kitasatospora sp. NPDC094028
CTGAGCGAAGGTGAGTGCCTTGGACGGGCGCCCCACCTGTCCCTGCGGCACCGAGCACAGCGCAACGACGTTCCGCTTCACCTTGTCCCACGCCATGGCCCGCTTAACCGAGCGGTTGAGGCAGGAATAGATCCCCTGGAGCGTGCGCGTGCTGAGCGTCTTTGCCTTGGTGGCCAGCCAGCGGTCTACGTCCTCCGCGCTCAGGTCACGAAGCTTGCGAGCGCCGAGGGACAGGATGACGTGCTTCTGACTCAGCAGGGTCACCGTCTCGACAGTGGTGGGGTCGAGGCCCGCCAGACCGTACGTCAGCCAGTCCGACATCGCATCCTTGACGGTGTAGCCGGTCGGCGCTATGGCAAGGCCGTCTTCGTAGTCGCGCAACACCTCTTTGAGCTTGGTCTTGGCCTCCGTCTTGGTCTTGCCGCTGGCCCGCTTCACGATCCGCTTGCCGCTGGCGTCGTAGCCGAGACTCGCCGTGGCGATCCAACGCTGCCACTTCTCACCCCAGTGGAGACCGCCGTCCCCCCGGCTCCGTCGCTTCGTCATCAGGCTGCCTCCCCCAGGTCCATACGCGAAGCGAGGTATGTACGCACCGCCTCAGCTGGAATCCGGCGGCTACGGCCGATGGTCAACGACGGCAGTTCGTTGGTCCGGATGAGGTCATAGACCTTGGTTCGACCGATCTTCAGCGCGGCCGTGACCTCACGGACCGTCAGGAGTTCCTCAGTCATCCCACTCCCCCATGTCTTGAAGGTCCGTCAGGGCTTCGCGTGCTGTCTCTCGGCTCAGTCGGATCTCCTTCGCGATGGTGGCGGCGAGCCAGGATTCGCCGGGGGTGTGGCCTTGTCCGGCGTAGGTCCAGTGGGCGAGCACGAGCGTGGAACCCTCCGAGTCGTCGAGGTCTTCGGAGAGCCCGCGTTCGCGGCGTTCCTGGCGGACTCGGTAGTCGGCGCGCACCTGGCGCAGAGCGCCGAGGGTGGTCGAGTAGCGGCGGGACTTGGTGGAGA
>NZ_JBMVFA010000143.1:0-1006 GCF_049543595.1 Kitasatospora sp. NPDC094028
CGCTGCGGGTCCTGGGCCCGCCAGTCCGTCGCCATGGCCAGATCGGACACCAGTTCGGAGTGTCCGGAGCCGTAGCCCCGGGCCTGGGGGGTGAACGGCTTGAAGTCGATCAGCCGGTCCTGCTCGTACAGCGGATGGTCGCCCCGGATGCCGTGCACGGCGATACGGCGCAGGGTCGCCGCGGTGGGGCCGGGCTCCTCGCCGTGCAGGATGCCGTCGTCCAGGTCGACGGTGACGTAGTCCGCGAAGCGCGGTACGGCGATCCGCGCCAGCTCCTCCGCGGTGCGCCGCACGTCCAGGCTGGTGCCGACGCACAGCCCGGCGTCGTAGAGGAGCTTCAGCCGCTCCCTGGCGACTTCGGCGCGCCCAGAGAGGGCCTGGAGCTCGGTGGTGTCCCGCAGGGTCACCACGGTGCCGCCGGGGAGCCCGCCGTGGTCGGTGGGCCGCTGGTTGACGGCGAGCAGCCGTTCCCCGGCGAACAGGACCTCGTCGGTGGCCTCGCGCCCGGAGGCCAGCAGCTCCACCGTCTCGGGGTCGAGGCCGGGCAGCTCGGACAGGTGGCTGCCCTCGGCGTCGGCCGGCAGCCGCAGCAGGCGCCGGGCCTCGTCGTTGGCGAGCAGCAGCAGCCCGTCGTCACTGACGATGAGGACGCCCTCGCGCACCGAGTGCAGCACCGTGTCGTGGTGCTCGTACATCCGGGTCATCTCGTCGGGGGCGAGGCTGTGCGTCTGGCGCCGCAGCCGCCGCCCGACCAGCGCGGTGCCGCCGGTGGACACGACGAGCGCGCCCGCCCCGGCGGTCAGGATGATCGGGATCTGCCGGTCCACCTCGCTGGTGACGTTCTTGACCTTGAGCCCGGCGGAGACGAGGGCGACCACCTTGCCGTGCGCGTCCTCGATCGGGGCCGTGGCCTGCATCTCCCGGCCCAGCGGGCCGTGCACGCTCTCCGTGTAGATCTGCCCGGCCAGCGAGGGCTTGATGTTGCCCACGAACCGCTGCCCGATCT
>NZ_JBMVFA010000144.1:0-1004 GCF_049543595.1 Kitasatospora sp. NPDC094028
GGCTCGCCGAACCGTACGACGGTGGAGGCGGTCGCCGAGACGAAGCGCTTGGCCGCCGTGTCCCAGACGCAATGCCCCGTCTGGAGGATGCCGGCCCGGCCGCGCATGGACTTCCAGCGGGCGGTGTCCTCCTCGGCGTCCGCGGGCTTGCCGAGCGCGCGGTCGTCCAGCTCCAGCACCGAGTCGCAGCCGATCACCAGCGCGCCCTGCACCTCGGGCCGGGCCGCCACCACGGATGCCTTGGCCTCGGCGAGGGCGAGGGCCAGTTCGGCCGGGGTGGGGGCGGTGACGGCGTCCTCGTCGACCCCGCTCACGATGACCTCGGGCGTGAGGCCCGCCTGCCGGAGCAGGCCGAGACGGGCGGGGGACTGGGAGGCGAGAACGAGTCGCCTGCGGTGCGTCGAGGTCATGCGGTCAGGTTAGTCACCCGATTGCGGGCCCGCGCGAATCACCTCGCGGCGGCCCGCGCGAATCACCTCGCGGCGGCCCGCGCGAATCACCTGGCGGCGGGTCCGGCGCGGACCCGGTGGGCGCGGCGCGGGCGGTGGGCGCCGGCGGGGGCCCGGTGGGCTCAGCGCAGCCCCATCAGGGCGGCCACGATCATGGCCCCGGTCACCGCCACGGCCATCAGGATGCCGAGCCGCCGCAGCATGTCCTGCGCGTCGCGCAGCTCTTTCGGCGGTTCGTCATCAGGGTCTGACCAGAGCATGCCTTAAGCGTGCGGCCTGGCCGGCGAGGGCCGCCTGAGTACGGGTACTCAAGTCGGCCCCCGGCGTCGTACCTCCGTACGCCGCCCCGCGCGCCCCTGAGGGCCTCAGCTGGGCCAGTAGGTGCGGGTCCAGGCCGCCGCGCCCGCGCGGGGGACGCGGGCGGCGGCGACGCGGGCCGGGTCGGACCACGCGTCCCTCGGGCCCCGCACGCCGGACGGCGCGGCGGCCGCCGCCGCGGCGCGGGCGCGGACCACCGCCAGGGCGGCGGCCAGCTCCTCGGGGGTCGGGTTGCCT